>CAJUSS010000065.1 GCA_910588895.1 uncultured Lachnospiraceae bacterium | reverse complement strand
CGCAAACTCTCCGGAGGTGATATACTGTCCGTCCCGCATGATGGTCACCCGGTCCACGATGGCCTGCAGCTCCTCCAGCCGGTGAGAGATGTATACGATCCCGCAGCCGTCCTCCCGAAGCTTCCGGATGATCCGGAAGAGCTCGTCGATCTCCTTGGCGGTCAGGGAAGAGGTGGGTTCATCCATGATCAAGATCTTGGCATGGACCGAAAGGGCCTTGGCGATCTCCACCATCTGCTGTTTGGACACCGGCAGATCCCCAACGGTCTGCTTTGGATCGATATCGATCTTCAGCTGTCCTAAGATATGGGCGGCCTCCGCCTCCATCTCGCTGTTCTTTAAGACCATCCGGCTCACCTTTTCCCGGCCTAAGAACATGTTCTCTGCCACCGACAGATGACGGCACATGTTCAGCTCCTGGTGGATGATCGCCACCCCGGCGGCCTGGGCCTGCTTCGGCGTCAAGGTGTCATAGCTCTTCCCGTAGATCTCCATGGTCCCGCCATCCTTGGTATACACACCGCTCAGGATCTTCATCAAAGTGGATTTCCCGGCTCCGTTCTCGCCCAATAGCGCCATGACCTCGCCGGAACGCAGCTCAAAGTCTACATTGTCAAGAGCCTTCACGCCAGGGAAATTTTTGACGATGTTCTTCATGGATACGATGACTCCTCCCATCTGCTCCCCCTCTTTCTTTTTATTTCTTTTTCTTTTTGCTCTTTATCTCTTTTCTGACTTTTAACGATCTTCTATGTACAGCTCCTCATGGCCACGCACAGGGCGGCCATATCGCCCAGCGCCTCCCCCAGCCCTGCCGGAAGGACCGCGCATGCCCTGCGGCCGGCCGTCAGGGCTTCCTCCTCCAGCACCTGGTACATGGTCTCCTCCATGAACCTCCCTGCCCGGACAAAGATGCTCCCGATCACGATCCGTTCCGGATCTAAAAGATCGATCAGCAGAGCCAGCAGCCTGCCCAGATACCGCCCGGTCTGCCGCCAGACCGCCATAGCGGCCTCATCCCCCTCTGCGGCCAGCCGTGCCAGCCGGGCAGCGCTGCCAAGACCGTACTGCGCGATCCCTCCGCCGCTGCAATAGCCCTCATAGGATCCGGCCTTGCCATATCCTACATGGCCTTCCTCCAGGAGACGGATATGCCCCACCTCCCCGGCCATGCCCGCGGCGCCTCTGTACAGCCTTCCATTAAGGATCAGACCTGCGCCCAGCCCCGTCCCAAAGGTAAGGAACACCATGTCCGCGCATCCTTGTCCCGCGCCAAATCGCCACTCGGCTACCGCGCAGGCATCCGCATCATTCTCCAGATAGGCCGGGACCTGAAACTCCTCCTCCAGCAGTCTGACGATCGGCACCTCATCCCAGCCCGGCAGGTTGGGCGGGCCAAGGATAAGGCCCCTTTGGCTGTCCAAAGGCCCTCCGCAGCTGACGCCGATCGCCTTTATCTGCCCCGTCCACAGCCGTCGGACCGCATCCAAGAGCTTCGTTAAGGTCTCCTCCTTTCCCTGGGTGGCGAAGCAGACCTTTTCCATGATCTGCCCCTTCTCGTCCCCCCGGACCACGGCGCATTTCGTCCCGCCGATATCGATCCCTATATATCCGTCCATAGAGTGTCCCTCTTTTCTGACGATCTGGCGTCTGTGTATGGAGTCTGTACTCTTTCTTAAAAATTAGTATAACATAACAAAAAGCCCTCAAAAAGAGGGCATTCTTTCGGTTAAGGTGGACAATCTTTTGAAGTATCGCTCATGGCGGGACGAGGAGACCCAGATCAAAACGCCACAGAAGCCTAAAACTGATGCCGCTTTTTGCATCACCAATCCACCTGGTCAAATCCGTCTTTCTCATACACCGCCGTGCAGGTGCCTTTTTCCACCACCAATAGCCGGTCGGAGATCATCAGCGTGTCCGACACGTTCGCCGTGATGATCAGCACGGCGGTGCCTGCCTTCACGATCTTTTGCAGCAGCGCTAAGATCTTTAAGCGAACGTACATATCGCCCTTGGCCAAGGGCTGGATGCATACCAGCACCCGGGGATGGAAAAGCATGATCCGATAGTAGACCAGAGCGATCTGCTCTTCTACGGGCAGATCCCCCACACTGGCGCTGTTGATGGCATTCCCCACCTGAGCGCCATATTCCTTTTTGATGCTGCGCAGGAACTTTCCCGGCAGCACGCTCTGCCCCAGCTTTCGGTCCAGGAGAAAGGTCAGGTTCTCCATATAGCTCCGCTCCCGGTACAGCAAGGCCTCGGCACAGTCCTTGGGGATCACGGCGATCCCTGCCTTTAGATAATCCGCCGCCCGCTCTCTGGTATACGGCTCATGCTCTAGGGTGATCCGTCCCTTTTGGCAGCTCTTTTCCCCGGTCAGTAAAGCCAGCACATCCCCCGCGATCCGGTTATCCATATCTAAGAGCGTCAGGCATTCCGCCCGGTGGAGGACAAACCTCAGGCCATGGAGATCTTCTGTATGGACGCTGTGGAAGTGCAGGACTCCATCCTCCTGCTCCGGATCTGTCCTGCCTGCGCTGGGAACGACCCAGTCCCGGATATACGGGGCGATCCCTTCATCCGTCATCTCATCCCGCTCAAAGACCTTCACCACCCGTCCATCGAAAAAAAGAGAGAGCCGGTCCGCGATCCTGAACAGCTCCTGGTGATGGTTGCCGATATAAAGGACGGAGACACCGCTCTCCCGCACCAGGCGCAGCTTTTTTTGGAACCGGATCAGCTCGTTCTGGCTCAAAAAATTCCCCGGATTATCCACTACCACAAGGCGGCAGCCCATGAGCAGCGCCTTCCCCAACTCTACCAGGCAGCGCTCCAAAGGGGTCAGGGCCGATACACGCTTGCGCAGATCCACCTGGATCTGGTTTTCCTCAAAAAAGGCCTCCGCCTGCTCTCGAAGGACCCGCTCATTGATAAAATATTTCTTGAACCCTTTCCGCAAAACGAACAGGTTGTCCACCACGCTCAGTCCCTCCACCAGATGGCTCATCTGTCCGATCACATAGACCCGATTGGCGGTCCCGTCGCTGCGGGAATAGCTGTTGACGGTCCGGCCGTCATACCACACCCGCCCAAAGGAGATCGGGATGTTCCGGCAGACCAGGCGGATCAGCTGGTCATATCCCCGATCCCGCCCCGCGATCAGGCCCATAATCTCCCCGGTAAAGATCTGGAGGTCCAAGCCATCCAAAAGAGCCTCCCCGTTCACCAGCAGGCTCACATGATCCATCCGCAGCAGCTCCCGTCTCACTCGTATCCTCCCCGGCCCTTAAGGACCTTGCTCCATGCATTTCAAGCACGCTCCAAGGCTCACTCCCGCACCAGGGGCAGGGTGACCAGCACATCGGTCCCCACTCCCTCCCAGCTGTAGATAGACAGCCCGTACTCCTCTCCGAACAGGAGCTTGATGCGGTTGTTCACATTGACCAGGGCGATCCCGCCCCTTTTACCGCTCTCCTCCTGCACATCGTCCAGGGTGAGCCGCCGCAGCTTTTCATTTAACTGCTTTAGCGCCTCCTCCGGCATACCCATGCCGTCATCGGAGATCCGTATCCGCAGCCGCTCATCGCTGACGCTGATGCGGATCTTTAGGTTCCCCTTCCCTACCTTCCGCTCGATCCCATGGTAGATCGAATTTTCAACGATCGGCTGCAGGGTGAGCTTGGGCAGACGGAGCTGGAGGATATCCAGCTGCATCTGCTCATCCTCATGGTCATAGCCGATCTGCAGGGCCAGCTTATCCCCAAAGCGGAACTGCTGGATATAGTAATAATTCTCGATATTGGCCAGCTCATCCTCTAAGGTCACCAGATGCTCCACCTGGGAGATCGTGTAGCGGAAAAATGTGGCCAAAGCCTCCGTCATCTCCGCCACACTGTCCAGTCCCGCTAACAGAGCTTCCCCACGGATGCCCTCCAGGGTATTGTAGAGAAAATGGGGATTGATCTGGTTCTGTAGCGCCAGATATTCTGCCTGCTTTTTCGATACATTGATCAAGTGGGCCTTGTCGATCATCTCATCCAAAAGGATCTCCGCCTGCTCGCACCCCGGCGTCAGGGGATGGCGCAGGTGGAACAGGTCATTGAGGACATATCCCATGATGAACTGCGCATAGATCTTCTTCGTCTCCCGATACGGGATGAGGATCCAGCCGTACACAGCAAAGAAAAGCCCGGCTGCCCCCAAGGTCAAGAGCAGCACCGGCAGAAGGCTCAGCCCATCCCGCAGGCTCAGCGCCCATAAGAGCGCCAGAGCCGCCAAAAATAGAAGACCTCCCATCCCGGCGCAAAAAAGGATACGATACGATAGATATCTCTGCTTTTCGGTCATGAATACAGCTTCCTATACTCGTTTGGCTTTAAGCCGGTGTATTTGGTAAAGGTCTTGGTGAAATACCGCACATCATTGTAGCCCACAGCCCCGCAGATGTCCGCCACCGTGCGGTCCGTCTCCTTTAAGAGCAGCTTGGCGCCGTCCATGCGGCTCTTCGACAGATATTCCAAAAAAGTCATCCCCGTATTTTTCTTGAACACCGTGCTCAAGTACGCCGGGGAAAGCCCGGCTGCAGCGCTCACCTGCTCTAAGGTCAGTGCCTCTCTGTAATGCTCGGCCACATACTGCTTAACGATCCGGACCGGACGGTTCTCGTCCTGGCGCTTGAGCTTAGCCGCTTTTTCATAGGAGACAGTGACCGTCTGGATCAGATAGTCGAACAGCTCCGATGCCGAAGCCCGGTTATCCGCTCCCACGAGAAAGCGCTCCAGAAGATCCTCCTCCGTACGTATCTGGTAATTCTTCATGGAAAACAGATAGAGGTTGCAGACCTCCCTGGTCATCTGCAAGATCTCATGGCCGGTGGTCCCCGGACGCGCCAGCATACCTGCCTTTAACCCCGCCATGACCTCCCGTACCTGAGCCACCTCCAGGCTCTCCAGGGCCTGGACCATCTTTTTATTAAAGTCGGAGAACATCTGGCTCTCCGGGAAGGATCCCTTCTTTGGCGGCTCTCCTTCATAAAGCTTGCCGGTCCCGGCCACCAGCCGTTCTTCGATCCACAGCCGCGCGCTCTTTAAAGAAGCTTCCGTTCCTGCCAGCTCCTGGCTGACCGTACCCAGCGCCATAGTGGCCGAAAGCTCCTCTAAGATCCCTCCCTGGATCCGGATCTCATCCAGACAGCTTTTTAACTGCCGACGGATATCGATCCGCCGGTCTTCTCCAAAATTCAGGAGGAGACAGAACGTGCTGCCCATATCCGCGATCTCATACTCATGGACCAGACCCTCCAGCTGCTGCTTTAAGATACCGCGGGCTTTCTCCGCCATGAACCGCAGATTTTCCGGATCGTCCAGCACACGGCCATCCAGCTTTAAGATCGCGATACAAAAGCAGCCCGGACAGAAGGAAAAATGGAACTTATGCCCGATCTCCTCCGGCGGACAGGTCAGCCGCTCCCTGTTCCTGCGGCAGATCAGGTCCGATAAAAAGGTCTGGCGCAGTGTTCCCTCGTCCGTCTTCATCGTCTGCTCCATCTGCTCTGCATAGGAGAGCAGCCGTGTCCTTTCCTGGAACTTGCTGCCCAGCTTTTTCAGAGTCCCGGTCAGATCTTCCTTTTTGATCGGTTTTAAGATGTAGGCGCTGACCCCGTAGCGGATCGCAGTCTGGGCATATTCAAAATGGCGATAGCCGCTGATGATGATAAATTCGATCTTAGGATCCGCCTCCTTGCCCAGACGGATCAGGTCCAGGCCGTCATAGCCCGGCATCCGGATATCGGTGATCACGATGTCCGGTTGGTGCTCACGGATCTTTTCCAGGGCTTCGATCCCATTTTCAGCGGTAGCCGTCACCTGCATATCCAGCGACCGCCAATCTACCAGCTTTTGGATCAGCTGGCAGACCTTCCGCTCGTCATCTGCGATCAATACCTTCAACATCTGTACGCTCCCCCCTACCGCAAGCTGACGCTCATCAGAGCAAAACAGTCCGCCCGATGGCGGGACTTGGAATATTCAAAGATCCGCCCATCGTCTAAGTAGGCGACCTGCTCTACCTCAAGGATCGGGATCTGCTCCTTTCCGATCGCCAGCCACTCCTTCTCTTCCTCGGTGGGCATATCCGCTCTGGCGATCCGGTGGGCGCTCTTGATCTTCAGCTTCAGCTGCTCTTCGATATACTGATAAATGGAATTTTCCACCACCTCCGCCGTGATACCGGTGATGAAATCAGTGGGCATGTAGGTGTACTCCACCACATGCGGCTTCCCGTCCACGATACGGGTCCGGCAGATGTAGCAGACAAAGGCGTTCTCTGAGACCCGCAGCTTTCCCGCCACCTCTTTTGGCGCCTGCAAAAGGGTGAACTGATGTACCTTTGACCGCACCACTCTCCCCTCCATGTCATTGCTGAACCCGCCAAACTGCTGGGAGCGGGCAAACTCCTCCGCCGCCATGGCTTCTCCCACCAGCGTCTTCACAAAGGTCCCCGCGCCCCGCCGCCTGGTGATCAGTCCCCGGCTCACCAAAAGATCTAAAGCCTCCCGCACGGTGATCCTGGAAGCGTCATACTGCTTGCAAAGCTCCTTTTCCTGAGGGAGCCTTTCATCTGCCCGGTACTCTCCGGTCTGGATCTTGTGCTGGATATCCTCGGCTATGCTTTCATATTTGAACATGGTCCACTTTCCCTTTCGCGATCATATGGAGGCCGCATCATCCGGCTGTGGATCTGTCGGCATGGGCCTTTGTCATGTATTTTCTCTATATTGTCCTATCATTCCTTATCTTATAGTCATACCATCTTGTAATACAAAAGTCAAACGCTTTGACCAAGAGATCGCGGCAAACGCAGTTGCTTTGTAACGGTTCAGGGTATCTGAACGGTTACGTTACTTTTCACAGGTTGGCCAAAGGGTCCGCTCCGGGAGGACCATATCACACCGGGGACCCGCTCCCGCTCCGGTCGAACGCAGCGGTATTAGATCTTCCTTTTAATCTAACAGATCCTCATGATCCTCCACCAGGATCCCCTTCGATGTCCCTCCCTCTGCCTGGTATCTCAAGATCATCTGTCCGATCGCCTTCATCGCCTTGTCTGCACTTTCCGCGCCGCTCTTTCCATCCAAGATCTTGCTCATATAGATCGCCAGAAAAAGATCGCCGGTACCTGGGAAGCGTACGGGGATGCTCTTAAAGGGGAGCAGGATCCTTTCTTTTTTCTGGTCGTCATAGACGAGCACCGCCTCCTGCCCCTCCACCATCGCGCTTGTGACCGCGATCGACCGGGCGCCGATGGCCTGCAGGCGCTCTAACAGACCGTCGGCTTCCTTTAAGGTCATCCCCTCCTCTCTATAAGGGACACCGGCCAGATATGCCGCCTCCGTCAGATTCGGCACGATGTGGTCGGACACCCGGACCATCTGCCGCATCCGGTCAACGGTCTTTTCGGTCACTCCATTATAAAGCCGCCCCACATCTCCCATGATCGGGTCCATGAAGATAAGGGCCCCTTTTTCCCTCTGCTGACCGCAGAAGCTCTCGATCAGCCTTTCCTGCCTTTCCGAAACGATGAACCCGGTGGATACCGCGTCGAAGGAAAAGCCCAGCTCCTCCCACACCCGGATCGTCTCCGCCATATAGTCGGTGGTCTCCAGGATGGCAAATCTCCCATAGTCTAAGGTGTTGGAGACCAGGGCCGTGGGAAGGTTATAAACATGGTGTTTCTTATAGGAAAGCACCGGCATCATCGCAGATAAGGCCACCTTGCCATAGCCGGGCATATCATTGATCAATAAAACTTGTTTGCTCATCGCACTCTCCCCATCTCTTACTCCGATCTTATCGTTTTTTGCGGCTCCCAAAGTCACGCTCCCACATATGCGCATATCTTATACCTGTATAGCCTTTTGACCTCGGTTTCAGATCTATTTTATCATCGGTCCTTGGATCTGTAAAGGATGAACGCGCAGGGCCTGTATCGTCATTTTTCACAGGTTGGCCAAAGGGTCGCTGCCAGATGATCCTTCTGCTGATCCAATACGCTGCTCGATCCCTTTCTCTGTGGGCAACTGTTTCTTGATCTCTTCCAATTTGATATTATCATAAGAAGCAACACCCATAGGTGTCTGGATCCCTTGAAATGCCCATCGGACTTGACAAAGGGTACTCTTTGATCCATCCGGCCTGCAAAGATCGTCCATTTATCATTTAGGATAGACGGCCCCCTCCCTACTATGCTATAATGTGCTTAAACAACATCCATAACGACCAAGGAGGTAGGAAATGAAAAGCATCCGCAAAAAGATCACCGTATGTCTGATCGCGACGGTCCTGATCGCTCTAGTCGCAGTGGGGACCGCCAGCCTTACGCTGAGTTACAGGAGCACCATCACCACAGTCGATCAGATGATGCAGGAGACCGCAGTATTGGCGGCAGAACGTATCGAACAGGAATTGACCGCTTATAAAAATGTGGCTATGGACACCGGCTGTATCCCACAGCTGTCCGACCCGTCCGTCCCGGTGGAGGAAAAGCGCGCCATCATCGATGAGCGGGTCAAGATGCACGGCTTCCAACGGGGGAACGTCATCGGTGCGGACGGTATCAGCATCTTTGACGGAAATGATTACTCCGACCGGGCCTATGTAAAGCAGGCGATGCAGGGGAACACATATGTATCGGCCCCGCTGATCAGCAAGATCACCGGCGAGCTGTCCATCATGGTCGCCGCGCCTCTCTATTCCAACGGGAGCCGTGACGCCAAGATCATCGGCGTGGTCTATTTTGTACCGCCGGAGACCTTCTTAAACGATATCGTCTCCTCCATCAAGATCGCCCAGAGCAGCCGGGCCTATATGATCGACCAGTCCGGCGACACCATCGCCGATATCACCCTGGATACGATCACTACCCAGAACATCGAGCGCGATGCACAAAGCGACTCCTCTTTAAAAGAGCAGGCTGTCCTCCACAGCGCCATGCGGCAGGGAAAGAACGGCTTTGGACGCTTCCACGCCTCTGACGGGCCCCGGTTCATGGCCTACGCCCCGGTAGGCGGCACGGATGGCTGGAGCGTGGCTGTCACTGCCTTAAAGTCCGAGTATCTGGCAGACACCTATTTTGGCATGGTCATCAATGTCATAGTGATCATCGCCTCGATCTTAGCCTCCATCGGGGTGGCTATAAAGCTGTCCGGCCATATCAGCACACCTATGCGCGCCTGCGCCGAGCGGATGAAGCTTTTGGTGGAAGGCGATCTAAAGTCCCCTGTCCCCCAGGTCATAGGACAGGATGAGACCGCCGAGCTGACCCGCTCCACGGCGGACATGGTCTCCGGCCTCAACATCGTCATCAACGATATCGCCTATCTGCTGGACCAGATGGCCAAAAAGAACTTCGACATCCAGTCCTCCCAACGAGAGGCTTATGTGGGTGAGTTTCAGACGATCCTGCAGTCCATGCGCGGCCTGAAGATCGAGCTGAGCGATACCATCCGCCAGATCGATATCTCTGCCGGACAGGTATCCTCTGCCAGCGGGCAGGTCTCCAACGGCGCGCAGAGCTTGAGCCAGGGATCCGTGGAGCAGGCAAGCTCCGTGGAGGAGCTTGCCGCCACCATCGCAGACATCTCCACCCACGCGAAAAAGACCGCTTCCGCCGCCCAGGAGGCCGGCCAGTTCGTGGAGCAGGCCGGTTCCCATCTAGGTGTCAGCGTAGGCTATGTCCAGGAGCTGAACACAGCCATGGAAAAGATCTCCCGTTCTTCCGAGGAGATCGCCAAGATCATCGCCACGATCGAGAGCATCGCCTTCCAGACCAATATCCTTGCCTTAAACGCCGCCGTAGAGGCAGCACGGGCAGGCTCCTCCGGCAAAGGCTTTGCCGTGGTGGCCGACGAGGTGCGCAACCTTGCCTCCAAGTCCGATGAAGCCGCCAAGGCTACCAAGGAACTGATCAACAGTTCCATCGCCGCTGTCGCCGAGGGCAGTGAGGCTGTGGATAAGGTCACAAAGGCCTTAGATCAGACCAGCGTCAGCGCCAGCCATGTGACCGAGAAGATGGCAGTGGCGGTAGCTGCTGTGGAGGATCAGACCACCGCTATCGCACAGGTCACCGAGGGCATCGACCAGATCTCCTCCGTGGTGCAGACCAACAGCGCCACCGCCCAGGAGAGCGCTGCAGCCAGCGAAGAGCTGTCCGCAGAGGCCAACAGCTTGAAGCAGCTGGTCGGCCGTTTCACATTGGCGAAGGGTTGATCTGCCAAAAGTGAGCTGTGAAAAATGGGAGGATCGAAACACCATTTTTCACAGCTTCTTTTTTCTTTTCCTGTTTTTTTTTCCGTTTTTATTGATGTTTTGACGATCCAGCCGATATATCTTATAAGGACCATGATCATATTTTTTACCACAGGAAAGGAAAACGCTATGCCAGATATGAAAGCAGCCATCACCTCTTCGGAACCGGCAGTCAGCCCGGAAAAAGACCTTGCCATGGCCAGACGGTCGGCAGAGCTGCAGAGCAGCGAGGTCCTGATCCAGAAAGTCTCCGCGTCGGTCGCAGAGCAGCGTGAAAAGGCCCGGGCATCCGCCCAGGAGAAGAGACCAGAAAAAAGCAAGGATACCGCCCAGATCTCCGAAACACGCAGATGGTCCCGCACCGACGGGACGGTCTGCGATGATGAGACCGGTAAATGGACGCTGGAAATGGCTGAAGACTGGGAGGCTTTTCTGGAATGGCAGCCAGACCTTGCTATAGGACTGCAAAAGCAGCTCCAATACCTGTCGGACCTATATCTTTCTCTGCTTGGATCCGCCCTGCGACACGCAGAAGGAGAAGAGCTGGAAGAACAGCTGGCACGTCTTGATGCTCTGCTGGCTGAAAAGCTGGAGCTGGTCCTCAAGGAGGAGCTGCAGCAGCTGACCACTCTCCTGGAAAAGACCGGCCAGACCTCCACGCTGGACGGCGTCCGCTCCAGCCTTTACCGGCAGACTGCCGGACGGACCATCTCCTACCAGGCCGCACATACCCTCTTCACCCGGGGAGCAGCCGGTGCCGCCGGGAACGGCCCTTTTCCTACTTGTGCTGTTTCTGCCCATTCCCGGGAGGGGATGATCTATCGCTCGTCAGGCGGGCAAAAGGTCCGGTTCCAGCAGACTAGCCATACACAGCAAGGTTCCTGGAAAGAGCAGATCCGCCAGAGGGATGCGGTCATCGCCAATGCCAGAAAAGGCATCGGCGAAAGCTCCTTTAAACAGGGGAGCGCCGTCTCCTGTTCCGGCAAAGAACTGGCGCGGGCCAACCGCTTCGCTGCACATATAGACGGCAGCGGCAACCTGTTCAAAGCTCCCGGCATCACCGCCAGAAATCCGGAGGTGACCGGATTCCTGGCGGCTGTCATGTCCATCAAGGGACAGGTATACGCCGGAGGCGAGCCCAGGACCGGCTCCATCTCCTTTCTCCTTCAGGATGCCATTGCAAAGCTCATCGATCCCTATCTGCGGCAAAAAGAGGCTTCCAAGGTATATTACCGCACCCTTTCCGCTTATGCGCAGACAAAAAACCCTCAGAAAGCGATCGAAGAGGGACTAGATCACGCCTGCCGGCAATTTCGCGAAAAGCAGAAGGATCCTGCCTATCAGCGATCGCCTCACTATTCAAAGGACTCCGGCTTCTTCCGGGCTCTTCTGAAAGGCTTGAGCCCGGAAAAAGAGTTTGCTCTGGGAGTCGCCGTTTTAAAAAAGGATTGGCAGGATCTTTTATATGCCATCGGGGACAGCCCCTCCTCTCCCCATCTATCCAGAGCCTGGCTCTACAGTCCATGGGGTGCCCTGGCAGACCCCGGCGCACACGGTACCGGCAGTGACGGGACTGTGGCGAAGATCATAGCAGGGGCCGCCGTGATCGTCCTGCTGGGGCTTTTGGCTGGGATCGGCCTCCGGTTTCTTTAGATACTGCATGGCTCAGCTGCATCTGATGATCTCGCTTTCAGACACCTCCCTTACCATAGGACAGACACTGCGATCTTAGCCGATCCTTCTGCAAGGTCCACCCAGAAAAGCTTCCCTTCCTTTTTCACCTGCCCCGTCACATCTACGGCATTGACCAGCACCTTTTGGGGATCCTTCTCTGCGATCCATCCGATCGGCCCCGCCTCCCGGATCACAAAGACCGCCTTATCTCCATCCTCCCAGCTGCTCTCCACCGCCGTAAAGCCCACATATTTCTCCAGCAGGCCAAGGCAGGCGGCTGTCTTTTTCCGGGGGAGGAAGATAAACCAGCCAAAGCCCTCCGGCTGGATCGTGCCTGTATATCTCTCTCCCCTGTCCAGGGAAAAGACCTTCTCCTGGAAGTAGTCAAAGACCCAGTATGCATCTGCATCCACCTCCGCCAGCTCCGGTATCTCCTCCGGTGCAAAGGTAAAGGACTGCACATCCTTCGTCAGGTTATATACCGCGATCCCGCCGCCCTTGTCCTCCCCCCATGGAGCCACATTATGGAGCTTTAAAACACCGCCCGCCATAGGATCCGAAAAGATACAGTCCAAGGTAGGCTTTGCGGAACGCTCCATCATCAGGAGCCTTCCGTCTCTGTAGGCCAGTGGCCGCAGGATCTTGGGGTCTGTGGCTCCCACCTTATCGCTGACATAGACCGGGCCGCCGCTGACCGCCCGCAGCAGACTATGCTCCACACTGTCCGCATGCACGGTCCAGAACATATCCCAATCGCAGTGGTAGATCTCATCGTGGTACAGGGAATTGTAGGCGTTCTGCAGCAGATGCTCGGCAAAGCCGCCCTCCTTTTCCGGCATGAAATCATCGCTGTTCCTGGACAGCCCGGAAGAAGGCCTTGCCAGGATATTTTCCATAGCCATCCCCATACAGTTGACGATCGCCCCGTCCATGTAGGAGGCGCCGCCCTCCAGGGCCTCGTGCATCCCTCTGGCTCCCTCGCACACCGGAAGGCTGTCCTCCAGATAGTAGGGGACCGCGCTCTGGCCGTCCACCTTCACAAAGTCGATCCCCTCTCGCCGCAGCACCTTGTACCAATCCCGGTAGAACCGCTCCCCGGTAAAGGGGCTGGGGATCAGCTTTTCATTTGCGGTGGCATAGAGATAAGGCTGCTCCTTGCAGGCCAAGCGGCTCCCCGGCCGGATGCCGCCCCAATAGCCCCCAAGGGCATGCCAGACGCCGAACCAACGGATGGCCCCTTGCTCCCGGATCTCCTGGGTCATGGCCTTAAAGCCGGCGGGGAACTTCTCCGGATCCGGCATAAAGTCTGTGAGCAGCTCTCCCTCCTGCTCCACAGAAAGCCATCCGTCGTCGATCAGCATCCATCGCACCGGCACCTTTTTTTCCAGCAGTTCTTTCGCCTTCTCCCGGATCCCTTCCTCGGAGACCTCCCGGTAGAAGGCGTCCCAGCTGCACCAGCCGAGATAGGTGAACATCTCCGGGATCCGCCGCTTTGTCCGCAGCAAGATCCCCTTATAGGATGCCAGCCAGGAGAACACCCGGTGGATGACCTCCATAAGATCTGATCCCTCCGCCATCACATATAGAGGATCGTCCACCGCTCGCCTGCCTCCCAGGCCGGAGGTCATCTCCAGGCATAGCGCATCTTCCTCTCCCCCCGTCAGGCAGGTCTTATATTCTCGTCCCACCATGGGTATGATGCAGGAAAACCGGTCCTTATACCGCAAAAACGCCACCTGGGTCTTTTCGGGGATCTCCGCAAAGCCCGCCACAAAAGCCGGCCTGGTCCACCACTCATTGAACAGATACATGGCCGTGATCTGCTCCGGGCGTTCTTCCATGGGAAGGGATACGCGGATCGGCCGGTCTGCCCGCAGGTTATCATTGCCTCGGCAGGACTCATTTTTCATCTCCAGGCGGAGCTTCCCCAGACGGCATCCCCCTTCCTCCCGCTCGCTGACCCAGATCCAGATCCCATCGCCTTCATAAGCCTTCGTATCTGCCGAGAGCTCTGCCTCGATCGTTTTGCCCCTCTGGCAGAAGATCTGGCATCTTATCCTCTTTTCTTTTTCCATCCTTACTCCTCCCTTCCTTCGTTCCTCCTTATCCTTTTAGACAGCGGTCTGGTCCCTCACTTTTATACATTATAGCACATCACTTCCAGAGCGTGGATGGGAAATATGTCCGCCCAGATAGCCTAAGTTTCCATATCCGTCGGGGCCTCTCTGTCTTCAATACCCGCCCCGCCTCTCTCTTCCACAGGGCCACCCCAAAGGGGATCACCGCGGCTTCTGCCAGAACGAAGGCCAGCCAGATCAGGGACAGCTTTCCAAAGCGGGACAGGATGGCGATGAAGGCCACTGGCAGGACCACCTGCCGGCTCAAAGTGAGCACCATGCTCTGCAGGCCCAGCCCCAGACCCTGGAAGGCCGCCGAATAGATCAGGCAGACATTGGAGAGGAGATAGCTCACCGCCATGATCCGCAGCGCCGCAGCGCCGATCGAGAGCATCTCTTCTGAGGCATCGAACAGGAGCAGCACCTGCTTTGGGGCCAGCTCCATGACCAGGAAGAAGACAAGGTAGAAGGCAAAGGAGTACAGCATAGCCCACCGGCTGCTCTGATAGATCCGCTCCGGCTTCTTTGCCCCGTGGTTATAGGCCACGATCGGGATCAGGCCGCTCCCCATGCCGTTCACACCCACGGTCACCAGCCCCTGGATCTTCACGCATGCGCCGTAGACCGCCACGGCGGTAGGCGTGATGACCATCAGGACAGAGTTCACATAGATCGCCAGCACCGATGTGATCGCCTGCACCAATGTGCTGGGGATCCCGATCTTTAAGATAGCCGCGATGCAGCGCTTATCCGCCCGCACCGTAAAGCGGATCGGGATCTCCCGGTTCCAGCGGCAGTTGATGAAGTAACCGGCAAAGCACCCGGTCCACTGCCCGATCACCGTAGCCAGGGCCGCCCCTGCCGTTCCCATAGCTGGAAGGCCAAAGTATCCGAAGATGAGGATCGGATCCAAGATCAGATTGGTGACCGATGCGGCGGACAAGGTGAACAGGAACAGAGAAGACCTGCCACTGGCCATCACAAAGCGGTCGAACACCCACTGCCCCATCATCCCTAAAGAGCCCAGCATACAGATCCGCAGATAGGGGATCCCGTAGCCGACGATCGCCGCGTCCCCGCCGGACTGCCATCTAAAATAGGGTTCTAAAGCTGCGATCTCCAGAACGACCACCAGGACCCATGCAAAAAAGGCCAATACCAGTGCGGCCGATGCCGTCTTTTCCACCTTTTCCCCGTCCCGCTCTCCTAATGCCCTGGAGATCACCGCGTTCAACCCCACGGCGATCCCCAGTCCCATAGCCGACATGAGGATCTGCACAGGGGCCGCCAGGGACAGCGCGGTCAGCGCCTCCTCCGCGATCCTGGACACGAACACGCTGTCCACGAAATTATAGAGCGAATTGATCAGCAGGGAGATCATCAGCGGGACCCCTGTCTTCAAAAGTAAGCCGGGCACCCTTGCCGTGCCCATCTCATTGCTCCCACCTGCCTGCGATGTTCCTTTCATACGATATGCTCCTCCTTTTCCATCTATCATAGACCTCTTTCGTTCTTGGTCTCAGTATAGAGGAAAAGGAGAAGCATATCAAATACTTATATATTATCATTTTCTATAACAAAAAATTATCGATCTTCTCTTGATCTACGTCAATCCCATATACCAACACATATCCTCCTTCAGAATGATCCGTGATCCTCTTTAACGGCTCCAGATCGTTTGATACCACCTCTCCAGAAGCTCCTCCGGCGATCCGTTCCTGCTGCAGCTGCTCTTCATCTGATCCTGCGATCGCAGCTTTGCTGTTGATCTCCTCATCTTCTGAAGGGATAAGGAACGCTGCCTGGTCACCGTAGATATCCGAAAAGACATTACAAGTGACCTCGATCAGCAGACCTCTGCCCCAAAAGGCATCAGCGCCAGCTTTGCCAGCTTAAACTGCTGGAGCCCGAAGGGTATCCCCACGATGGTCACACAGAGCAGGACCCCTATGGCCAGATGCTCCAATGCCAAGGGCAGCCCTGACACCAAAAGCCAGATCACATTGAGCAGGAAGGACGCGGCCCCTCCTCCATAGACCACCTCTTTTCCAAAGGGGAAAAAGCTCAGCGCCGCAAATTTAAAGCACTGCACCCCCACCGGTATCCCGACGACCGTGACGCACCAAAGGCATCCCGCCAGACACCAGCTCAGGCCACTGATCAGCCCGCCGCAGATAAACCATATCACATTTCCTAAACATCCCATAAAAGCATCTCCTTACAAAACGATCTTTTCTCTTATAACGAGCCTGACCGCTTTTTTACTCCAATATCTGAAAAGACCTGGCAGTTCCTTTTATGCAGACGACAGATGGTGATGCGCAGATGTTCCCTTAGAAAAATACATTGTCCTCTTCCTTTTCAGGTAGGGAACGAGCCCCCTGTTCCAAACTTTTCTGCCGCCGCATTTAAATGCTCCCGGATGATCTCCACCGTCGTCTGCCCTCTCCCATGCTCGATGGCCCTGGCCGCGTCGATCTTCAGCTGCAGGTTTTTTTCGTAGTCCAGGGCAAATAGGCAGGAGTAGAGCACATCCAGCAGATAGGCGATGGAACTGTCCGTGGTAAAGGTGGCGATCTTCGAATACTGTTTCTCCCGGGTGCAGATGCGCAGCACGAGATCGCCTTTCCTTGCCAGACTGCTGTCGCCGATATTGGTGATGACGATGACCGGGATATGGTGCTCTTTCAGCATCTGCGCCGCCCGGATGAGGATCGGCGTCTCCCCGGAATAGGAGATCACGATGGCACAGGAGGAGCGCTCTGCCATATAGGCCATAAAGACCACCTCGCCCTGCATCTGGCACATCTCCACTCTCCGCCCGATCCGCGCCATGTTATGCTGGAACTCACGGGCGATGATCAGGTTATTGCTGGCGGCGTACACACCTATGGAGGCGGCTTTCTTAAGCATCAGCACCGCCTTCTGCAGATCGTCATGGGAAAGCAGGGCGCAGGTATCATCGATGGCCTCCTTCCTGAGGGCGGCGATCTTGCCCGCTATGGACATGATCGTATCCCCCCTCTGAAAAGGAAGGTTCGCATCGATATCCTGAAAATGGGATCTTAGATACTCCTCTTCCTTTAGAAAAGCCTCCTTTAGACCATTCCACCCCTCAAACCCCATCTTGTGGGCGATCCGTATCAGGGTGGAGGGGGATGCAAAGGCTTCCCTGGCGATCTCCTTGGTGGTCAAGTCCCGGATCTCCAGCTTCTTTTCCAGGATAAAATCCACGATGGCCTGCTCACTGTTGGAAAAGTCCCATGCCTCTAATCGTTCTCTGATCAACATACCTGTTCTCCTTTGCTCTTTCCCTTGATCGTATATCCTTGTATCAAAAAGGAGCCATCATCCACCCCCAGGATGATGTGCATATGGAGGTCTGTCATCTGATGAGCACTCATCTGCGTCCTCCTATTCCTGTTTCCATTCCCCAAGGTCGGACATATAGGCCTCAAAATGCTTTACCTTCACATATCTGATGGAGAGCCATGATAGCTGTAGTATCATCCATATCCTTATGCTCTTAGTATATCGGAACCGATGCAAAAAAACAATGATCTATTTTAAAGCCTGCGGGCACGGTACTTTACCGAATGCATGCAGAGTTGCCGTGTACCTCTTTTGTGTGATCGTATTGAGCACATGCTCCACATTGCGGCTGGCAAAGTCCACCATATCGATCGCCAGGACCTTGTTCCCGTATCTTTTCTGGAACTCCGGAAGCATATAGCTGATCTGGGGGGCTAAGAGGATGTGGTCGTACTCCTCCTGCACCTTCTCCACATCCGTATAGCAGACCGCGGATGCCTTGATCTGGGCGCCTGCCCGATCCAGCGCCTCCTGCATGAGGAGCGCGAAGTAAGAAGATGTGATGCCGCAGCTGCAGCTCACCAACAACCTCAATGGCCTTGTCTGCCGGAGAGCGGATACGTCCAGTACCGCCCTTTTCTCTTCCTTCCTCTCCAGGAACTGAAAGAAGATCTCTACATTTTCCTTGGTCTCCTGGATATCCTGTATGGCGAAATGGATATAGAAGGGGGTCTCCCCTGTCCCCGTATCCTCCACCACCAGCTCGATGATATATCCCTCGTAGAAAGAGATGGTCCCCTTGCGTCCCTTGCAGTAAAAGTAGATGTGGTCCGGGTTCTTTCCTACGCGGGCACACTCCATGGAGGTCACCCAGTCATAGATCTCTCTCGTCAATAGTGTCTGTTTCTTTTCGCTCATTTTATAGTCAACTCCTGTAACAGCTTAGAACAACCTTGGCTGTGTTTTTTCTTATCGTTATCATAACCCATTCCCCGTGTCCTTACAATAACGCGGAGCCAGTCTGGGATCTTGTTCGCAAGATACTCTCTGGCGACGGCTCTTTTTGTAAACGGTGTTCGATCCACATCTTTTTGTATCGAGTCTTGTTATCGATGCGTCCAGGGATAACGGTAACTTTGTTCCAGCAAAAGAAAAGAGCCGGATCTATGTATCCTCAACGGTTTGCTCAGATATCGATCCCCACACCGATCGTTGTATAGGAACAGGCCAGGTACATCCTCTATATGATGTACCTGGCCTGCTCTGCATTTTATATCCATAGCAAGGATGATCCCTTCAAGCCTTCCCAAAAGTTCTCCGCTTACGATCACTGTATAGCCGTCTTTTCTTCCACCGTCACTTCATGCCCATCCCACCGCACATGGATGTCCTTCTTCCCTACCGGCAGCGTACATTCCAGATGCGAAAAGCCTTCCAGATGGGGATCCAGCTGATATGTCCCTTCTACCGGGTCTGTGACCGTAAGCCCCACAAAGTACCGGGCCAGCAGATATCTTCCCCCAGCCGGGCGGCGGCCTCTGCCATGGCCTTCCAGCAGGCGCAGTACAGCATCTGCTCTGCGCACAGAGGGCCTTCCTTGTCCAGATCGGCCCAGTCGATAAAGATCCAGTCCTTCTCTCGCCCGATCAGGAAGCCGTCCGGGTCCAGCTGTCCTTCACAGAACTCCATCAGGGAGCGCATCTTCGGATAGACCTGCCGGATGAACTCCTCGTCTCCGTAAGCGTCATGGTGAGCCTTCACACCCAGGATCCAGAACAGAGAATAGTCCAGGATGGTGTTGATATGGGTCACCATGGGATCGTTCCCCCGCAGAGCCAGCAGCGTCCTGCGGTCGATATCCGGATCGGCCATCAGATACTGGTTCACGAAAAAGCTCTGGTAGGCGTCGCCGGACCAGATCCATTTATCCCGCTTCACCCCGTCGATAAAGAAGATGCCGCTGCAGAGCCGGAAGGTGTGCTCCGCCACAGACCAGATCTTATCCAGCAGCGCATCGCCGCAGTGGAAAGCTGCCCGGACCGGGAGGTCCACATACTGATGGATCGCCTGCACTTCAAGCTCCTCTGCCCTGCAGTCCGGGATATAGACAAAGCGCAAAGGCATCCGCCGCCAGCTTGACAAAGTGAAACCGGGGAAAAAAGGACAGTTTGAACAGAAGCATGGAACAGAGCTTGCCCTTTGCGAAGCCGCCGCCCGGTATCTGAAAAAACTGAAATCCGGCGGGGAGGCAGTCACCCCGAAGAAATGGAGGGCGGGATCGGAAAAGCTGACAGCACAGAAAGAAATCCACTATCAGGAGATGCGCACCATG
>CAJUSS010000064.1 GCA_910588895.1 uncultured Lachnospiraceae bacterium | reverse complement strand
GAAGGCGGCACAGAGGGCAAAGCTGTAGATAGCAGTTAGTCAAACGTTTGCTGAAAAACCATCCTGTTTTTTCTCCCTCCCATTGCTACAATGGATCTATAAGATCTGTCAAAGATGCATAAATGGGAGGGATGATCATGGATGTATATCTGTATGTCTTGTTTCTTGCAGTCAGCTTCACGGCTTCGGTAGCAGGTGCGATCTGCGGGATCGGAGGGGGAGTGCTGATGAAGCCTTTGCTGGATGCTTTTAACGTCCTTGGTGTGGCATCGATCAGCTTTTTATCTGGCTGCACGGTGCTGTCCATGTCCTGCTATTCGGTGGTGAGAGCAAAGCGGGGCAAGGACTCTGGGATCGATAGGCGGATAGGGACGCCGCTGGCCATCGGAGCCGCGGCCGGCGGTGTTGCAGGAAAGATGATGTTCCGATACCTGTCCGACCGATGTGCCGATCAGGACCGGGTGGGGGCGGTCCAGGCCGCCTGTCTTTTGGCGATCACCCTGGGTACCTTGCTCTATACGGTCAGAAAGGACCAGATCAAGACGTACCGGGTGAGGTCTCTGGCGGCCTGTGCGGCCATCGGGGTGGCGCTGGGGATCTGCTCTTCTTTTCTGGGGATCGGCGGGGGGCCGATCAATCTGGTGGTCCTTTATTTCTTTTTTTCTATGGAGACGAAGACAGCGGCCCAAAATTCGCTGTATATCATCCTGTTCTCACAGGTTGCCAGCCTTTTGGACACATTGGCTTCCGGGTCTGTGCCGGAGTCCCATATAGGAGCGCTGCTGCTGATGGTAGCTGGCGGCATATGCGGGGGAGCGGCAGGCCGTAAGATCAATGAAAGGATCGGGGCAGATGTGGTGGACCGCCTGTTCATCGGTCTGATGGTGCTGATCCTGCTGGTCTGTGCTTATAATATCTATCAGTTTTTCTGATGGAGGACCGGGCCTCTTTCTATGTACGGGGTTTTCCGCAGCTTTCCCTCTTCGCGAGATAAAAGGGCAGCTGGAGCTTCATCGGAAGGGTATGGCCGCCGTGGATGCGGTCCAGCAGGGTCTTCGCCGCCATCTTGCCCATCTCTTCGACCGGGATATGCACCGTTGTCAGCATAGGGGAAAGATACTGTGCCATATCGATGTCATCGATGCTGATCACGGAGATATCCCTTGGGATCTTCAGCCGCTTATCTTTTATGGCGCGGAGAGCCCCGATCGCCGTGATATCGTTCCCGCAGAAGATCGCCGTGAGCTTTGGCTGCTGCTCCAACAGCTTCTGTGCGCCTTTATATCCTCCGTTCGTGGAAAATGGGACGGCGGCCACATAGGAGCTGTCAAAGGGGAGCTGATATTGTTCGACACAGGAACGATAAGCCTGGTAGCGGTCCTCCGAGATGGTCTCGCCCACATAGCCGATGTGTTTGTGTCCAAGCTTGACCAGATGCTCCAGCGCACAAAAGGCAGCGCCGCGGCCATCACAGAGGATCTGGTCAAAGTTTGCCTCGATCCCGTTCAAGCCCGTGTACGCAACATAGTGGAAATGCTGCTTTAACAGCTTCAGCGTCGCCTTATCGCAGCGGCCTAAGATCATGATCCCGTTCACATCGTGCTCCATGATCAGGCGGAAGGTCTCCGGCTTGGTGATATCGAGCGGCGTGAAGGATAATTTCAGTATATGGTCCTGCTTGTAAGCCTCCACCTCCACGCTTTTGGCCAGGGAGGAGAAAAAAGGATCGTCCGGTGCGTTGGGCGTGCGTGCGAACAGGCAGGCAAGGGAGTGGGTGTTGGTCTTTGGCCCTGTCTGGCCTCGTTTCAGGTTTTGGGCGGCAGAATTGGGGGTATATCCGGTGCGGCGGACGATCTCCCAGATGCGTTCGCGGACCTCGGGCCTGGCCACCTGTGCGTTCGTGTTATTGATGACCCGGGATACGGTAGAGATAGAGACACCGGCTTCCTGCGCGATCTCCTTTAGCGTCATATGACTCCCTCCTCTTGATGTGCAAAATGTAGGCTGCAGTAGTATGCTGTATCGATCATACCACGATCTTGCCGAAAAAGCAAACGTTTGGGTAAATCATGTATTGTTTTTTGCTGTGCAAAATGTTAGTATTATGGCGTAAAAAAGAAAGCAAAGGGGATAAAATAACAAAAATGTGGAAGAAATGTAAGGAACAAGAGAAAAAGGAGGATATCATAATGAAAAAGGCAGCAGCATTAGGATTGGCAGCAGCTCTGTGCGCGGGTATGCTGAGCGGATGCGGAGGGACGAAGGCCTCTGAAGCCAGCCATTCCCTGACCGTATCAGCGATCGGAGGGAGCTTGAACTACCTTCCGATCTATATCGCACAGGAGGAAGGATGGTTCAAAGAGGAAGGGCTGGAGATCGAGGAGGTCCTGTTCACCAACGGGCCGGTACAGATGGAATCTCTGTCCTCGGACGGCTGGGATATCGGGTGTACCGGAGTAGGCGGTGTGTTCGCCGGCGTGCTGGGCTATGATGCCAAGGTCTTGGGATCCAGCAATACAGACGACGGGACCCAGTATGTGTTTGCCCGGAATGATTCGGATATCGTGGCAGCGGGAACAGGAAATAATGTCCTGAGCGATCAGATCTACGGGAGCGCGGAGACCTGGAAGGGAAAGTCCATCCTCTGCAATACCGGCAGCGTCACTCAGTACGTCCTGATCAAGATGCTGGAAGGCTTTGGCCTGACCCAGGAGGATGTGGAGTTCATCGCCATGGATCCGGCGACGGCATACAGCGCTTTTCTTGCCGGCGAGGGGGATGCCTGCGTGCTGACCGGCTCCGGCGGCACCTTCAAGATGCTGGAGGCCTCCGATCAGTATACGGCTGTGGCCAGCGGGCCATTGGTGGATTCCGGTCTGATGTGCAGCTTTGTGGCCAATAAGAACAGCTATGCAGATGAAGAAAAGTATGAGGCCATGAAGGTCTTTATGAAGGTTTATTTCCAGTCCATGGACTGGATGAAAGCACATCCCGAGGAAACGAAACAGTACTGCGTGGACATGAATGATGAAAACGGCAGCAGCATGGAAGCAGAAGTGGCAGGAAAATATATCCAGGCAGACCGGTATTATACGCTGGAAGAAGCGGTCTCCATGATGGAGGAAAAGGCAGAGGGATCGGATGAGACAGTGATGGATAAAAATCTGGAAGGCGTGCTGGATTTCTTTATCCAGGTTGGGAACTATTCAGAAGGGGACGACGAGAGGTTTAAGGGACATGTGGATGCAAAGCTCTTAAAGGAAGTGCTGGATGCATCTAAATAGAAGAGAAGGGAGCGTCTGACATGAATGAGAAACAGGAGCTGGAAGTAAAGCTGCAGTCCTGGCATCAAGATCAAAAAAAGGAAAACAGGAGATATGTCTTACTGAGCGCGGCGGGTATCCTAACGGTGCTGCTCATCTGGCAGGCAGCGGTCATGATGGGGATGGTCAATGAAAAGGTGCTCCCGGCCCCTACCAGCATCCTGCAGACCCTGCTCTATAAGCTGGGGAATAAAGCGCCGGATGGGAACGTACTGAGCGTGAACATCCTTGCTTCTCTCCAGGTGGCCTTATCAGGCTTTTTGGCCGCGATCGTGATCGGCGTCCCGCTGGGGCTGGTGATGGGCTGGTGGACCTATGCGGACCGCTTTATCCGCCCGATCTTCGAGCTGGTGCGCCCGGTCCCGCCGATCGCGTGGATCCCATTGGTGGTGGTATGGATGGGAGTAGGCTTAAAGGCAAAGGCATTGATCATCTTTTTTACGGCGTTCGTCCCCTGTGTGATCAATTCCTATACAGGGATCAAGCTGACCAGCAAGACCTTGATCGACGTATCCAGGACCTTTGGGGCGCCAAACTATGAGATCTTCTGGAAGGTGGGGGTCCCGTCTGCGCTCCCCATGGTGTTCGCCGGCATCCGGGTGGCTCTTGGAAATTCCTGGTCCACACTGGTGGCGGCAGAGATGCTGGCGGCCAGCGCCGGGCTGGGCTACATGATCCAGATCGGACGTACGGTGGCAAGGCCGGACATCGTGATCGTGGGCATGGTGGTGATCGGAGCGATCGGAGCGGTGCTGTCCCTGATCTTGTCCCGGGCAGAGGGATATTTCCTCCGCTGGAAAGTAAACCGTTAGGAGGTTGTGACAATGGAACAGATGAATGGAAAACAAAAAGCCATCCGCAACGTTCTGTACTGGGGACTGCCAGTGGCAGCGGTAGCGCTGATCGCTGTGGGCTGGATCGCGTTTTCATCAGCCCATCCGGAGCTGATGCCGTCACCGGCCACGGTATGGAGCCGTTTTATCAAGACCTTCACCAAGCCGATCGCAAAGACGACGCTGTTAGGCCATGCCTGGGCCAGCTTAAAACGCGTGCTCTTGGCGCTCTTGGTAGCCTGGGCCTTCGGGATCTCCTTCGGGATCTTGATCGGCTGGAACAAAAACGCGCGTGCGTTTTTTGGGAGCATCTTTGAGGTCATCCGCCCGATCCCCCCGATCGCCTGGATCCCGATCATCATCATGTGGTTCGGCATCGGGGAGTTCCCCAAGATCCTCCTGGTGTTCATCGGCACCTTTGTGCCGCTGGTGATCAATACCTCCGCGGGGATCGAGATGGTGGACAAGATCAATATCCAGGTCGGGCAGATCTTCGGGGGGAACGACCGCCAGATCCTGCAGGATATCGTGATCCCCACAGCGCTCCCCTCTATCTTTGCCGGGATCCGCACCTCGGTCAGCTCCGGCTGGACCACGGTGCTGGCAGCGGAGATGCTGGGGGCCAATGCCGGCCTGGGCTCTCTGGTGACGAGAGGATGGCAGGGGAGCGACCTTTCTCTGGTGATGGTATCGGTGATCGCCATCGCGGTGATCGGGGCGCTGCTGTCGGTCCTCCTGCAAAAACTTGAGAAGGTGGTGTGTCCATGGAACGATTGAACAAACGGATGGAGGTAAAGGCGGTCACGAAGACCTTCTTCGGGAAAAAGGGATATTTCACGGCGATCGAGGATGTGAGCCTGGATGTGTATGACGGAGAGTTCCTGGTCATCTTAGGCCCTGGGCGCTGCGGGAAGACCGTTCTGTTAAATATCTTGTCCGGGCTGGAAGAGCAGACCGGCGGTTCGATCATCTACAACGGTACAGAGTGGAAGGGGCTGAACCCGGAGATCGGGATGGTGTTCCAGAAGCTGGCGCTGATGCCCTTTAAGACCGTGATCGAGAATGTGGAGCTGGGGCTGAAGTTTGGAGGGATGGAGAAGGAAGAGCGGAGAAAGATCGCCCGGTATCATATCGAACTGGTAGGGCTTAAAGGCTTTGAGGACTATTATCCCAAGCAGCTTTCCGGCGGCATGCAGCAGCGTGTGGGCATCGCCAGAGCCTATGCCACAGATCCGAAGCTGCTGATCATGGATGAGCCCTTTGGGAAGCTGGATGCGCAGACCCGCTACCAGATGCAGGAGGATCTGCTGAAGATCTGGGAAAAAGAAAAACGGACCGTTATCTTTGTCACCAATAATATCGAGGAAGCCTGCTATCTGGGAGACCGGATCATCCTCTTGAGCGACTGTCCGGCAAGAGTGAAGGAAGTATACGAGGTCGATCTGCCCAGGCCCAGGGACATGGTGAGCGAAAGATTTCTGCGGCTGCGCACGGTGATCTCGGATAATACGGATCTGTCGATCTGATGGAAAACGAGGAGGTAGCTATGCCGATAGAAGATAACAGACCGGTAAAGGTTGAGGTGAAACATCTCACCAAACGATTTGGGGACCTTCTGGTCCTGGATGATATGTCTTTCAGCATCCGAAAGGGCGAGTTCGTCTGTGTGGTAGGCCCTACCGGATGCGGGAAAAGTACCTTTTTAAATTGTCTCACCAGGATCCATATGCCCAGCGAGGGGGATCTGTATATAGACGGTATCCCGGCCGATCCGAAAAAACACAATATCTCCTTTGTGTTCCAGGAGCCGAGCGCCCTTCCGTGGCTGACCGTGGAGGAGAACATCGCTTATGGGCTGAAGATCAAGCGCCTGCCAAAGGAGGAGATCCGGCAGAGGGTGGACCAGATCCTGGATCTGATGGGGCTGCAGGGATCTCGGGATGCCTATCCTGGAGAGCTGTCTGTATCTGTGGAGCAGCGCATCATCATCGGCAGGTCATTTGCCATGAAGCCGGACCTTCTCCTGATGGATGAACCCTACGGGCAGATGGATGTGAAGATGCGCTTTTATCTGGAGGATGAGGTGATCCGGCTGTGGAAGGAGCTGGGCAGCACGGTCATCTTCATCACCCACAATATCGAAGAAGCGGTCTATCTGGCGGAAAAGGTCCTGATCTTGACCAATAAGCCGGCCAAGATCAAGGAGGAGATCATGATCGATCTGCCCCGCCCTAGGGATATCACAGATCCCCGCTTTATCCGGTACCGGAACGACATAACCGACAAGATCAAATGGTGGTGAGGATATGGGAAGAGAGATCTTAAAAAGATTAGAAGGAAAAGTAGCGCTGGTGACCGGCGGGGCCAGAGGGATCGGATATGGGATCGCGAAAAAGTATGCGGATGAGGGCGCGAAAGTGGTGATCGCCGATGTCCTGGAGAAAGAGGGAAAGGAGGCCGCGGAGCGGATCGGGGGAGCGGCAAGCTTTTATCCGATCGATCTGCGGAGCCGGAAGGCTATATTTGAGATGGCGGACAAGGTCCATGAGACCTATGGGCATATCGATATCCTGGTGAACTGTGCGGGGATCGCAAGGCCCTGTCCGACCATGAAGCTTTCGGAGGAAACACTGGATGAGGTGATCGATATCAATATGAAGGCTCCGGTGTTCACCTGTCAGGCAGTAGGGCGCTATATGCGCAAGGACGGGGGCGGGAGCATCATCAATATCTCCTCCGGGAACACAAGGATGATCAATGTAGGGCGAGTGCCCTACGGGATCACAAAGGGGGCGGTGAACCTGCTGACCCAGCAGTTAGGAGCGGAATGGGCGATCTATGGGATAAAGGTCAATGCCATCGCGCCGGGCTGGATCCGCACAGAGATGGTGGAAAAGCCGCTGCGGACCGGGATCCTGGATGAGGATAAGATCCTCTCCGTGTCTCCGATCGGCAGGTTTGGCAAGGTGGAAGAGGTGGCGTCCCTGGCCTGCTTCCTGGCAAGCGAGGAGTCCGATTACATCGTAGGGCAGATCATTTTTGCCGACGGCGGCTGGAATACCGGTATCATGCCGGATGCATTGGACTATATCCGTGAGAATGACAAGGAGGAAGAGTGATGAGAGTATTATATATGCAGGAGCCGGGCGTGCTGAAGATCCAGGAGGCACAAATGCCGGCTCTGGTACCGGGACAGGCCCTGATCAAGATCGAGCTGTGCGGGATCTGCGGCTCCGATCTGACGGCCTATCGGGGCGTGAACCCCACTATGCGCTATCCGATCGATGGCCTTGGCCATGAGGGCGTGGGCGTGATCGAGGCGATCGGCGAGAACGATAGGGGGCTTAAGGCAGGGGACCGCGTGGCCTTAGAGCCCTATGTGCCCTGCGGCCACTGCCATATGTGTGCAGAGGGCCGGTTCAATAACTGTGCGGATATCCGGGTGTGCGGGGTACATAAGAGCGGGATGATGGCGGAGTACTTCCTCCACCCTGTAAACCTCCTCTACAAGCTGCCGGACGATCTGTCCTTCCGCCATGCGGCGCTGGTGGAGCCCTTTACCATCGGCCTCCACGGGGCCACAAGGGCCAGGGTAAAGGCAGGGGAGCATGTGGTGGTGTTCGGCGCAGGCGTGATCGGACTGATGGCGGCCTTTGCCTGCATCAACTATGGCGCCACACCGATCCTGGTGGATGTGATCTGGAAACGTTTGGATGACGCAAAGGAGCTGGGCGTTCCCTGTATCTATAACTCGAAGGAAGGAGACCTGGAAGGCTATCTGCGGGAAGTGACCGACGGGAAGCTGCCGGAGGCCATGATCGACTGCACCGGCGCTCCGGCTATCCTCGGAAAGATGCACGACTATGTATGCCATGGCGGTCGGATCGCTCTGGTAGGGTGGCCCCATGACCCGGTGACGATCAATACGGTGCGCCTGACGCAAAAGGAGATCGACATCTGTCCCTCCCGGAATTCCAATGCAAAATTCCCGGAGGCGATCCGCCTGATCCATGAGAAGAAGCTCCCGGCAGAAGGGCTGATCACCAAGACGGTGGAGCTGGAGGAGGTAGAGGAGACGATCAAGGATATGATCCGTTCACCGGAGGACTATAAGAAAGTGGTCGTTAAGATTTAGGAGGAGGAGCACATGCTGACGACAAGCAAAGAGATGATGCGGCAGGCTTATGCGGGCGGGTATGCCGTCCCGGCGGTCAATACCCAGGGCGGGACCTATGATATCATCCGCGCCATCTGCATGGCGGCGGAGGAAGAGCGGTCACCGGTGATCCTGGCCCATTATGTCAGCACAGGGGCATACTCCGGCCATGACTGGTTCTATGAGACCGCGAGATGGATGGCGGAAAAGGTATCGGTGCCGGTGGCGATCCATTTAGATCACGGCGACAGCTTTGCGCGCTGTATGGAGATGCTCAAGATCGGTTTTACCTCCATCATGTTTGATGGATCCGCGCTCCCGGTGGAAGAAAATGCGGCCAGGACCGAGGAGGTGGCCGGCGTATGCCGGGCCTTCGGCGTCCCGCTGGAGGCGGAGATCGGAGAGCTGGCACGTCTGGACGATCAGGGGCGGCAGATAGGATCCTCAAACGTCGCCGACCCCAAGGTGGTAGAGCGCTACCTCTCCCTCTGTAAGCCGGACTCACTGGCGATCGGGATCGGAAATGCACATGGCTTTTACAAAGGGCCGGTGGATATCCATGTAGAGGTGCTGGAGCAGTGCCGGAAGTTCACGGACATCCCCTTCGTGCTCCACGGGTGTACCGGGATGGATAAGGGGTTGGTAAAACGGGCGATAAAGAGCGGTGTGGCTAAGATCAATTTTGGGACCCAGGTCCGGTGCGCCTATATCGGCTATCTGAAGAAGGGACTGGAGGAAGGGAAGGACGAAGGGCATGCATGGAGGCTGTCATCCTATGCGGCGTCTTGTTTGAAAGAGGATATCCGAGACATCATCCATCTGGCAGGTTCAGGAGGAAAAGCATAATGGCATTTGTATCATTAAGACCGATCATCGACGCTACCCGCCAATACGGCTATGGGCAGGGCGCGTTTAATGTAAATTGTGTGGCGCAGGCAAAAGCCGCCATAAAAGTCCATGAGATGTTCCGCTCACCGGTGATCTTGCAGGGAGCAGATCTGGCGAATGGCTTTATGGGTGGATGCACGGACTTTGCCCGCGCCACATTAGAGGATAAGAAAAAAGGGGCGAGACGGATCGCAGACGCAGTGCGGGCATACGGCGAACAGGCCTCGATCCCCATCGTCCTGCATCTGGACCATGGCAGGGATCTTGACTCCTGTAAGGCAGCCATCGATGGCGGCTATACGTCCGTTATGATCGATGGTTCGGCCCTGCCCTTTGATGAAAATGTGGAGCTGACCCGAGAAGTGGTGAGATATGCCCACAGCCGGGGGGTCAGTGTGGAGGGTGAGCTTGGCGTTTTAGCAGGGGTGGAAGATCACATTTTTGCATCCGATACCACCTACACGAACCCCTTGCGGGCTATCGATTTTTTTAAGAAGACCGGGGTGGACGCGCTGGCGATCTCCTATGGGACCATGCATGGGGCGTCGAAAGGAAAGGATATAAAGCTCCGCTGCCAGATCCCAAATGCGATCCGGGAATGCATGGACCATGAAGGGATCGTTGGAGGGCTGGTCTCCCATGGATCGTCTACGGTCCCGGCGTATATCGTGGATGAGATCAACGCGCTGGGAGGGGAGCTGAAGGATACATGCGGGATCCCGATCGGAGCGCTAAAAGAAGCGATCGCATGTGGGATCGATAAGATCAATGTAGACACCGATATACGCCTGGCAGTGACAAGGAATATAAAAGAGCTGTTCCATGAGCATAAAGAACTGCGGACGAGCCAGTCGGTCGGAGAGATCTACGCGCTTTTAGAAGCGAACAAGGACAAATTTGATCCCAGAGTGTTCCTCACACCGATCATGGATACAGTGATGTTTGGAGATATCCCGGATAAAGACGTAGCCGCGGTCACAGACTGTATCGAGCGAGGGGTCAAGGAGGTCGTGGGGATGCTGATCGTCCAGTTTGGATCCTACGGAAAAGCGCCGCTCATACAGTGCAAAACTTTGGAAGAGATGAAGGAGTTTTATAGGGAAAAATGAAAGATAATGTGCTAGTAGTCCATGGAGGCGGCCCCACAGCGGTAATGAACGCTTCTTTATACGGGGTGATCCAGGAGGCTAAGACCCATGGAGATATCGGGGCTGTGTATGGGGCGATCGGGGGGATGGAAGGGATCATCAGGGAGCGTCTCTTGGACCTGCTGGAGCTGAAAGAGGAGGAGGCAGTGCTTTTGCTCCAGACACCTGGCAGCGCCATCGGGTCTTCCAGATATCCTGTAGACGAAGAGGAGTATCAAAAGATCCCAAAGATCCTGGAAAAGTATCAGATCCGGTACCTTCTCCCAAATGGGGGGAATGGGACCATGGATACCTGCGGGAAGATCTATCTGGCTTGTCTAAAAGCCGGTTATGATAAGATCAAGGTGGTGGGGATCCCAAAGACGATCGACAATGATATCGCCATCACAGACCATACACCGGGATTTGGCAGTGCGGCCCGCTATCTTGCCGCCACGGTCAAGGAGGTGGCGGCGGATGTGAAGGCGCTCCCCATCCATGTATGCGTGATCGAGGCCCTGGGGAGAAATGCGGGATGGATCACAGCCGCCTCCGCGCTGGCCAGGGAAAAGGAGGGGGATGCCCCTCATCTGATCTACACGCCGGAGCGCCCCTTCGATGAGGAGGCATTTTTAAAGGATGTGGAAGAGCTGTATCACCGGCTGGGAGGCGTGGTGGTCGTGGTGAGCGAAGGCCTGAAAAAAGAAGACGGCCAGCCTATCGTGGATCCGATCTTCAAGACGGACCGGGCTGTCTATTATGGTGATGTGAGCGCCCATCTGGCCAACCTGATCGTCAAAAGGCTGAAGATCAAAGCCAGGAGCGAGAAGCCGGGGCTCTGCGGCAGGGCGTCGATCCCGTGGCAGTCACAGGTAGATAGGGAGGAGGCCCGGCTGGCGGGGCGAAAAGCCCTGCAGCTGGCGATCGAGGGGCATACCGGGATCATGGTGGGCTTTCAGCGGGAAGAGACACCGGATGGCGCCTACAAGATGCGTATGATAAAGATCCCCATCGAGCAGGTCATGCTCCTGGAAAAAACGCTCCCGGACAGCTATATCAATGGGCGCGGAAATGACGTGACAGAAGCGTTTGTAAAATGGTGCAGGCCTCTTTTGGGGGCCGGATCGCCCAGGTTTATCGACCTGAAGGAGCGTTGGGAGGAACGATCAAAAGCATGAAGCATATATTTTTGAACTTAAAACGATTTGATGTTCCAAGAGAGCTTGGGGGCGTCAACAGCATCGCGGACATCCGGGAATGGGGAGGCTATATCGTAAAAAAAACCCAGAAAGGACTGGAAAGATACGGGAAAGGGGATGTGGACTTCACCATGTTTTTCCCGGAGATGCATCTGATGGGGGCGATGGCGGCAAAAAGCGAGGACAGCCCCATAAAGATCGGCTGTCAGGGTGTGTACCGGATGGATGTACAGGCGGAAGGGAACTTCGGAGCCTTTACAACGGGACGTCCGGCCGCCGCCATGGCGGCGGCCGGATGTGAGGCTGCGATCATCGGACACTGCGAGGAGAGGGGGCTTTTGGCAGGGGTATTGCGGGAAGCCGGGGTGACCGATATCGACGCGGTGAACCGGATCTTGAACCAGGAGATCGGACACGCGGCCGCCAGGGGGATGCGAGTCCTTTACTGTATCGGCGAGACCAGCGAGGAACAGGCGGACTGGCAGCAGGTCCTGGGCAAGCAGCTGGAGATCGGCCTGAAGGATATGGATCTTTCCAAGGTCGTCATCGCCTATGAGCCGATCTGGTCGATCGGCCCGGGAAAGACGCCTGCCGGAAAAGACTACATCACCATGGTCGCAAGGTTCGTGAAGGACAGGACCGGGGGACTGGATGTGGTCTATGGAGGCGGGCTAAAGCTGGACAACGCCAAGATGCTGGCATCCATCGATGAGATCGACGGAGGTCTGATCGCATTGACCCGGTTCAAGGGAGAGATCGGGTTTTACCCGGATGAGTATCTGGATATCGTGGATCGCTACATGCGTGCCGGGACCTCATAAAATAGGACATGTGCGGAATACGGGATGGAGGAGAGAACGGAATGAGATTAGAATTTGAATATGGACATGGGACCATGGGAGCAGAGCTTCCAGATGATACGGATGTTTTTATCCCGGGAGAAACGGTGAAGGACCCGCCCTATATCCCGGAAGAAAAACTGAAGGAGGCTTATCTAAAAAGCCTGGCGACCCCGATCGGGATGCCCCGCCTTTCTCAGCTGGCCCATAAAGGGAGCACCGTTACGATCATCGTGCCAGATCGGGTAAAGGGGGGAGAGCAGCCTACCAGCCATCGAAAGCTGAGCATCCGCTATATCTTAGAGGAGCTGTACGGCGCTGGCGTGGAAAAAAAGGATATCCTGTTCATCATCTCCAACGGCCTTCATCCCAGGAGCACAGAGGCAGATGCGCGGGCGATCTTCGGGCCGGAGTTATTTCAGGAGTTCTGGCCCGGCGGACAGATCATCAGCCATGACAGCGAGGATGGAGAGCACATGGTGGATCTGGGGACGACGCGCCGGGGGGATCCTGTCCATATGAACAAATATGTTTTTGACAGCGACCTGCCGATCTTGATCGGGCATGTCCAGGGAAACCCATATGGAGGCTATTCGGGCGGATATAAGCACAGCGCCACCGGGATCACGGATTGGAAGAGCATCGCCAGCCACCACGTGCCTGCCGTGATGCATCGTCCCGATTTTACACCGGTAAACGGCAGCAGCCTGATGCGCACGAAGTTTGATGAGATCAGCCTCCATATGGAGGAGAAGATGGGACATCCGTTTTTCTGCTGTGATGCGGTCTTGGATACGGATTCCAGGCAGATCGCGGTCTATTCCGGCTATGCCAAGGAGATGATGCCGATCAGCTGGAAGACAGCAGATGAGCGGACCTATGTACATTGGGCAGAAAAGAAATATGACGTGCTCGTTTTCGGGATGCCCCAAAAATTCCATTACGGAGACGGTATGGGGACCAATCCGATCATGATGATGCAGGCCCTGAGCGCCCAGGTGCTCCGCTTTAAACGGGTCATGAGCGATCGCTGCGTGATCATATGCTCCTCTCTTTGCAACGGCTTCTTCCACGATGAGCGATGGCCGTATCTTCGAAAGATGTACGAGATGTTCCAGCATGACTATATGGATATACTGCCGGATATGGACCGATATGGGACGTATTTTGCCACGGACAGCGAGTATATCCGGAAATACCGCTTTACAAACGCGTTCCATCCCTTCCACGGCTTCAGCATGATCTCCTGCGGCCATATCGCGGAGATGAACACCAGCGCGATCTATATCGTAGGAGCCCAGGAGCCAGGGTTCGCAAGGGGCATGGGGTTAAAGACCCGCGCCACCTTTGAAGAGGCCCTAAAGGATGCAAAGAAAAAATTCGTGGGAGCAGACCCCAACATCCTGGCGCTGCCCCTGACCTTTAAAAAGGCCAGCGTCCACCTCTGCATGAAGGATCCGGGGCAGGATCCTATGGACGCATATGGGCACTGTCATCCGTGTATGGGATAGGACTGCGCAAAAAGGGGGACAGATCTTCAGCCTTCCCGTAAATGTGAAAATCAGTGGACTTTCAAACTTTAGTGTGGTAATATAGTTTAAGAAAAGAGCGGACGGCCAGGCCGCCTCGGAAGAATGCACAAAAAGGGGATCATGCGATGAACAAAAAGATCAAGACAGAAGCAGTAGATCATCTCTTCCAAGCTGTGCTCACACTAAAGAGTCCAGAGGAATGCTATCTGTTTTTTGAGGATGTATGTACCATAAACGAACTGCTCTCTCTGTCTCAGCGATATGAGGTAGCCAAGATGCTGCGGGAGGGCAGGACCTATCTGGAGATCGCGGAGCAGACCGGCGCCTCCACGGCTACCATCAGCCGGGTGAACCGTTCCCTGAACTATGGGAATGACGGGTACGATATGGTCTTTAAGAGGCTGAAGGCGGATGCAGGAGAAGGAGCGCCGACAGATGAGGAGGATCGGTGAGGGAGATGCCCGATGCGGCTTTTTGGCTGCGTTGGGCATCTTTTTTAATGGGAAGGTCCGCTCTGCGGCCCCTTGTCCCCAAGTGAAAACAGGTAGGTCGTGACAAATGTCACTTTCTAAATGACAGCTGGCATCTAGGCTTTTTCAGCCCCTTCGTTTATGATAAAGACAGCAAATGGAAAACAGCTCTGGGATGAAAGGGGAATGGATATGGATATATGGTCCGGGACATTAGCGGTCGTGTTGATCTGGTTAGTAGCACCCTTTGTGGAGATGGGGATCATCGTCTTTCTTGCGATCTCCAATGACCGATATAAGAAGAGGATCAAGGAGCTGACCGCTCAGAAAGACCGTGCGGGGAAGACCGGCCAGACGAGGACAGGTCAGGTGCAGACAGGCCAGGTGCAGACAGGCCGGATGCAGACAGAGCCGGCACAGATCGGCGAGGAGAGGATCGGTCCGGCGCAGGCCGGTCAGGGTGTGCCGAGCGCGGTCCGGCAAAGCGGCTATGGGACCCGTCCGGTTTCTGTACAGCAAGATATAGAGCAGCTTGGGGACCGCCCGAAAGACCGAGACGTCACGTCGGTCTCGTCCTCTTTGCAGCCGCCCATGGAGGGGGCTGCGGAGATGGTCCAGGTCAAGGCCGGGCCATCGGGAGGCAGTTTGTCGGAGCGCTTTAAGGCGAGCATACAGAGCAACCTGGGGACCTTGGCGCTGGTGATCGGGGTGATCTTTGTGGCGATCGCAGGCATGATCTTTGCCACCACCACCTGGAACACCCTCCCGGCAGCGGCTAAAGCGTTTTTGGTGCTGGGAGGAGCCGGACTGTTTTTTGGAGCCAGCTATCTGGCAGAGGAGGTCCTGCATATCCACAGGACGGGCAATGCGTTCTATCTGCTGGGGAGCATATTTTTGTTCCTGTTCTGTCTGGCGACCGCGTATTTTAAGCTGTTAGGGCCGGCCTTTATCTTAGATGGGACGAACCGTTGGAGGGTCCTGTGGGTGGGCAGCCTGGTGACAGAGCTGGCGCTCTTTGGCGGGCTTGAGCGGTTTAAGGACCGGATCTACACCCAGACGGCCCTGTGGGGGATGACGGTCAGCATGTGTTTCATGGCCAAAGCTTTCCGGGCAGACTGGAGCGGGCTCCTATCCGGTATGATGCTCTACGCCTTTGGGCTGGTGGCCTGGAGATCGTTTTTGGAGGCCGAAACGGCAGGTCCGGTGGGCTTTAAGGGGCTTTTGCTGGATGGCTTCCGATATTTTGTCCCGATCCATTTCTGGGTATTTGGCGCATTGACAGTGCTGCAGAGCCTGCTTGGGATCGGATGGCATTGGTTTTTAGGAGAGCCGCTCTGCCTGATCGGCCTTTTTGACGGGGAGTGGGCGGCTCAGATCACCCTTTTGAACGTGCTGGCGATGGCCGCGATGACCGGCGGGATCAAGATCCTGGCCCAGAAGGGGATCGAGGGAGAGGGAGGAGGATATTGGAAGATCTTGTTTGGCGGGGCGGCCATCCTGTCCATCCAATACACCGCATTTTATATCCCGGTCCAGGAGACGGTCCGTTTCTGTCTGGCTTCGGCAGCGCTGTTTCTCTGGTGCTGGCTGGGACGGAGAGGAGGCGGGCATGAGTATGGGACCTTGTCCCGGCTCAGGAGCACCGAGAGCGATGTGTTCTGCACGGCAGTCCTTTTCCTGAACGTGCTCTCTGCGTTCCTCTTGTCCCTGCTTCCGACAAAGGGGGTCCAAGATCTCCTGGCTGCTTCCGGCGCGGTCCTTTTCCTGGCCGGGGCGGCGGCCTTGTGGGGAAGAGAAAGGCGAGAGCTCCGGGCGGCTATCCCCTGCATCCTGTGGTTTTTGACGATCACCGTATACCGGCTTTGCGGCCGGGTCTCCTGGATGGAGACCGGACCGGCGGCATGGCTCTTTACAGACTATCAGTGGATCCTGTTCGTTTTCCTGACAGGGCTCGGGCTGTGGGATATGTGGCGGCTGGATAGGTTCATCCTGCCCATAGCGGCGATCGGTACACTGGCACAGCTCATCTATCATATACGAGATGACAAGACCATGCCCTTTGCGCTGCTCTTGGCGGCCTGCTTCTTTATACGAGGAAAAAGGAAGGGCGCGGCAGAGGCGGGGCTGGAGACGGAGGCAGGCTGCTTATATCTCCTGGCCGGATGTTATTTTTCGATGTGCTATGTGACCTCTTACCGGTTCTTTCGGATGATGGCCGTCAACCTCTGCTTCCTGGTCCTGCAGACGACTTCCTGGCTGGAGGGCAGGAGGAGGGATGCGTCCTTAGGAGCAGCGTCAAAGACAGCGCTGCCGGGACGCTCTCTGTTCAGAGAGCTGTGCGGCTGCGGAGCCTTCCTGCTGACCATGATGGCATTTTACAGAAGCTTAAACGCATCGGTCAAGGTGGTGCCCTGGATGATCGGCCTTTGTGTGCTCACCTTTTATGGCTATTACATCTGGTCTTATTGTGGGGAGCGCTGGTGGCCCCATCTCCTGGCTGCCAGCAGCTTTCTGCCTATGCCCTATTTCCTGATGGATCTGGACTGGATCGGCACGGACCAGATCTATATGGGAGTGGCGGTCACCCTTCTGCTCTCCGGTATCCTGTTCCGCTATCGTTTCCCGATCTTGCAGAAGGCAGACGGTGTGGAAAATGGCTGGCGGGCAGACTGGTATCATATCATCGCGGTCTTCCTGTTAGTGGTGATGATCGTAGACGGGAGCCGGGAATGGGGCTTTTGGTATATCCTGCTGCTGGCGTTCTACTTCCTGCAATACGCAGCACTCCGGACGTTTAAAGAGGCGGCCTGCTTCCTGTCTGCCAGTCTGTTGGCTGTAGCGCTCTGGGAGCAGCCCTATATCCTCTGGCCCCAGATCTTGGATCTGGAGCTCAAGCTCCTCCCGGCAGCCCTCCTGGTCTTCCTGCTGAGGCCTATCTTCGGAAGGTCCAAGACCGTAAGAGCTCTGCAGACCTTAGGCTACTCCATCTGCTTGAGCGCCCTGTGCCTGGACGCCTTACACACCAATGAACTGGTGGATGCCCTTATCCTGGAAGGGGTCTGCCTGGCTGCCTTCATCTGGGCCCAGGTCAGAAAAGATATCTTATGGGTCCGCATCAGCGGCATCATCCTCCTTCTGGTGGCACTGTTCATGACCAAGAGCTTTTGGTCCAGCATCTCCTGGTGGGTCTACCTGTTAGCGGCTGGGATCGGACTGATCGTGTTCGCGGCGGTCAATGAGAAGAAAAAACGGTAGAGATGGCGGTCCTGCTATCGCACGGCTCAGCGCCGGAGCGCTGAGCTTTCACCGTACCCCCAAAAAGGAGGCCATGTTATGTCCTATATCCTTCTCCAGCTCACCTATTTTCTCGCGGTCGGCTTCTGCTCCTACACCACCGGCTGGCTCCTGATCCGTGCCCGCCGGAACCAGATGGTGTGGGCGCTGGCGGCCTGTCAGCTCCTGGTGGTGATATGGTGTGTCCCTAAACTGTTGTTCCCGTATTCCACCACCCTAAAGATGCAATATGTGCTCTATGCGGTCTCCTACATCGGCATCAGCCTGATCGGACCGGCCTGGCTGCTCTTTTCCTTCCTGTACTGCGGGAGGGGGATCGGCCTTAAGGCCAGATGCCTGCTGTTTGGAGCGGCGGTCTTTGACTACGGCACGTTCCTGACCAATGGGCTCCATCACCTGTTCTATCGGGAATTTGAGCTGGGCTATACGGTCTATGGACCATTTCTCTACGTCCATATGCTGTACACCTATTGCTGTGTGCTGCTGGGCGTGGCAGTGGTCCTGCGGGAGTTTTGGAAAAAGCGGGTAGCTGTGATCCATATGGTGCTGATCATCCTGGCGGCGGCGGTCCCTCTCGGCATAAACCTCCTCTATATCTCCCGGCTGATCAAGTCAGATTCGGACTTGACGCCCACGGCCTTTGCCTTATCCAGCTTTCTGATGTTCCTGGCAGTGTTCCGGCATGATCTTCTGGATATCAATGTGCTGGCCTTTGAACAGATCCTCCGCCAGGTCGCGGAAGGGGTGCTGGTGTACAATAAACGAGGTGTGGTCACCTACTGCAACCAGGCGGCGGAGGAATGGCTGGGTGTACAGGTGGGGGAGCACATCGACCTTGTGGATGAACGGCTGCGCGCGTTTGGAGCGCAGACGGAGGAGAGAGGAGAGGAAGACCCCTCTTTTGGTCAGGAGCTGACCTTGCCGGGCGGCGAACGGCTCCGGCTGAAGCGATACATCTACCCGGACAGGAGGGGGGCCATGGCAGCAGGGACCCTGGTGCTGACGGATGTGGGAGAGTACTATGAGCTGCTGGAGCAGAGCCGGGAGCTGGCGGTATCTGAGCAGCGTCTGGCGATCGAGCAGGAGAGGAACCGGATCGCCCAGGAGGTCCATGACACCACCGGCCATACCCTGACCATGATCCGCTCTCTGATCAAGCTGATCCGGGTGGCCTGCGAAGAGCAGGGGAGGATGTGTGCGAAAAGAGGGATAGGAGAAAAAGGAGCGGGAACTGGAGAGATGGAAGAGGCTGCGGCGGAGAGGGGCCGACCGGCAGCAGAGCAGACCGGAGCGACCGGGGAGCGAGAAGACGCGGCAGCGGAGGACAGCCTGGAAAGCTACCTTGACCAGGCCCAGGCCCTTGCGGCAGAAGGGATCCGCCAGCTGCGGCTGTCGATCGACCACATGCGGCAGGAGACCTGCCACGAGCTGGTGACCCAGGGCGTGTACCAGCTGGCAAAGAGCGTGAAGGAGCTGAAGGTGGAGGTGGAGATCCAGGGAAAGGACAGGCCGGAGTATTCCCATCTTTCCGGGATCATATACAGCTGCCTCCGGGAGGCGATCACCAATTGCCTTCGGTATGCAAAGGCCTCGCGGATGGATGTGATCGTAAAATTTGCCGGCCAGGATGTGAGCCTGTATATCTTTGACGACGGACAGGGCTGTGAGGATATCCGGGAAAGCCATGGGATTTGCGGGATCCGGGAGCGGGCCGAAAAGGCAGGCGGGCAGGTCCGGTTCCTCTCGGCAAAAGACGAAGGCTTCCAGATCTATATGAAGCTGCCGCTAAAAGGGGAGCATCCGTAGGAGCGAGAGGCAAAGGAGACTGGAGATCAAGGCCCTGCTGTAAGAAGTATGGCGCGCTGAGGCGAAAAGGATAAAGAAAACGAGATAAAGACCAGGTCGGACGTTCTGCTCTTGCAGGGCGTCCTTTTTGTGTATGACGGGCATGCCCGTGTTCTGTGGTGAAAGTCCACTTTGGCGGCGTTTGTAAAGGACATAGTACGGATTTCTTCCGTTCCAGCCGCTGGAAAAGGACCGCTTCCAGCTCACGGTCAAGGGGAAGGACAGCACAGCGGAACCACCGGCATA
>CAJUSS010000063.1 GCA_910588895.1 uncultured Lachnospiraceae bacterium | reverse complement strand
ATCGCCTTTTCCAATTCCTCCTGATCAAAATCCGGCCACAGAGTATCGGTAACATAGATCTCCGTGTACGCCAGCTGCCACAGCAGGTAATTGGAGAGACGGATCTCCCCGCTGGTCCGGATCAGCAGATCTGGGTCCGGCATCCCCGCCGTGTCCAGATAAGAGGCAAAGGTCTCCTCCGTAAGCTGTTCTGTATCCAGCCGCCCGTCCTTACAGTCTGCTGCCAGCTTAGCCGCAGCCCGGACGATCTCATCCCGGCCGCCATAGTTCACGGCGATCACAAAGGTAAGACCTGTATTGTCCTTTGTCTCCCGCTCCAACCGTCCGATCCCATCGATGATATCCTGGTCGAACCGGCATCTGTCCCCGATCATCTTTACCCGCACGTTATTTTCGGATGCGATCTTCAAGAGCCGCACCATATAAAAACGGAAGAGCTGCATCAGCGCTCCCACCTCCTCGGCGGAACGTTTCCAGTTCTCCGTGGAGAACCCATAGACAGTCAGATAACGGATCCCCATCCGGGCCGCGATCTCCACGGTCTTCTCTACGGTCTTACAGCCCTCCTTGTGGCCCATGGTCCGGGGCAGGCCCCTGTTTTTGGCCCAGCGGCCATTCCCATCCAGGATGAGCGCCACATGGCGCGGTATCGTCATGTTCGTCAGATCTGCCATTTATCTCTCCTCATATCGTAAGGCGCCCCTATATACAGGCGCGGTCATAAAGTCCGCCGTATGCAGGCGTAAAGGAAGGCAGGATATCTCCTGCCCTCAGCTTCTTCAGCCGTCCTTATACGGTCATGATCTCTTTTGTCTTGCTCTCCACCGCTTTGTCCACCTTGTCGATCATCTTATCGGTCAGCTTCTGGATCTTGTCGATCAGCTCATCCAGATCGTCCTCGGAGATCTCTGCCGCCTTCTCCTGTTTTTTAAAGGTATCATTGGCATCCCGGCGGATATTGCGGATCGCCACCTTTGCGTTCTCGCCCTTCTTCTTCACATCCTTGGACAGCTCCTTACGGCGCTCTTCGGTCAGTTCCGGGAAGATCAGGCGGATCACGCTGCCGTCATTTGTGGGATTGATCCCCAGATCGGAGGTGAGGATCGCCTTTTCAATGGCCTTTAACAGGCTCTTCTCCCAGGGCTGGATGAGCAGCATCCTGGGCTCCGGTACAGAAACGTTCCCTACCTGCTGAATCGGGGTGGGGGTGCCGTAATAATCTACCCGTATCCGCTCTAAGACCTTGGGGTTCGCCCGTCCTGCCCGGATGGTCCCGTATTCTGCCATAAGATTGTCAAGGGTCTTGTTCATCTTGTCTTCGTATAAACTGATCTCCTGCATCATATCCTCCTGTTTGTCACACGGTCACGATCGTGCCGTTTATTTTTCCCTGCATCGCGTTCGCGATGCCGTCCTTTTCGTTTAAGCTGAACACCGCCATAGGCACCTTATGCTCCATGCACATGATCGATGCGGTCAGGTCCACCACAGCCAGCTTGCGGTCGATCACCTCCTGGATCGAGATCTGATCGAACTTTTTCGCAGCCGGGTCTATCTTTGGATCGCTGTCATAGACACCGTCGATGGCTTTGGCCAAAAGGATGCAGTCTGCCTCCATCTCGATAGCCCGGAGCGCGATCCCCGTGTCCGTGGAGAAATAGGGATGTCCCGTGCCGCCTGCAAAGAACACCACCATCCCCTTTTCAAAGCAGGCATTGGCGCTGTCCTTGGAAAAGAGCTTTGTCATGGACCCGCAGGCAAAGGGGGTGAATATCTCGGTCTCCATCCCGGCGTTCCGGAAGATCTCCGATACATAGATGCAGTTCATGATCGTTGCCAGCATCCCGATCTGATCGGCCTTCGTCCGATCGATCGCCTCGCTGGTCCTGCCGCGCCAGAAATTACCGCCCCCGATCACGATCCCCACCTGGATGCCCGCATCCACAGAGATCTTCACCTGGCGGGCGACCTCCATCACCGTAGGTTCATCATAACCCGTCTTCTTATCGCCAGCCAAGGCTTCGCCGCTCAACTTTAATAGTACACGTTTCATTTTCATAGTGTTGATCTCCCAACTGTAGTGCATGTATTGCAGCCGTATTTTATCGCTTTTACCATCATACCATAAAAATGAAGGAGAAAAAAGGGTTTCTTTCTTAAATTTCGTGTTTTTGCTCTCCGCCAGTTACTATCCACACCCACGCCAGAACATCCTGATCGCAGAGATATGCCGCAGATGATCCGCTCCAAAAAGAGCCTGTCTGGGCGTCACCGCGTTCTCTCTCCCTTACGCGATGCGCGGTATAGTTATGCGCATCACCTGTCGATCCGTGAGGGCAAAGACGCATACATGAATCTCCAGGTCCCGTCCGGCATATGGTAGATATCGTCCAGGTCTTCTATCTGGACCCATGTATCCTGGTAATGGGCGATCGGGATGGCGGCTCCATCTGCCAGGATGAGCTGCTCGGCCCAGTGGAGGGACTGGTAGTAGGTCTGTCTGTCTGCCGCGGTCTCGGCTGCTTTTATGGCGGCATCTACCTGCGGGTCCGAGTAAAGGCTGTCATTTAAGGGGTGACCGGTGGTAAACTGCTCCAGGAAGGGCAGGGGGTCGTCGGTGTCCATCAGCCAGCTGGCACGGGCGATCATGAAGTCGCCGCTGTGTCGGGATGGGGCGAAGTACTGCCAGGTGATCTTGCGGATCTTCAGTTGCAGGCCGAGACGGCCCCAGGTATGCTGCAGATATTGACCCAGGTCGATGTGAGAGCCGGAGTCATTGGTCAAAAGCTCGATCACCGGGAGACCCTCCCCATCAGGATAGCCGGCCTGCGCTAAAAGTGTCCGGGCTGTTTCCCAGGTCTGCTCCTCTGTATCGCTTGTGCCTTCTGTGCCCCCTGCGCCATCTGATCCGTCTGCAGGTATCCGGCCGGCTTGACGCTCAGATCCTTTTTTTTCCTGCTCTTTGGACAGAGAGGGACCGAGTGCGTAGCTGTCCAGGGCGGTCTGATAAAATGAGCGCTCCCCTGCCCCTCCGGCGTCCGAGATGCCTGGGCCGATCAGGGAATAGGCTGGAAGGGCATCTCCGTTCATGACTGTATCTGCGATCCGCTCCCGGTCTAAGACCATCGATAAAGCGGTGCGCACCCTGGAGTCCTGGAAGGGCTCCAGACGCTGGTTAAATAAAAGGTAATAGGTGCCCGCCTTGGGCGCCTGCGCTTTTTTGATCTGGATAGGTCCTGATGCTCCGCGGTCTTTACCGTTTTTATCGTCTATGTCGTATCTGAAGCTTTTTGGGCTTTTGGAGTTTTCCGTTCTTTTCCGATCCTCCAGAAGATCGGCATCTGCGGCATCGCACAGCATCAGCTGGACCTTGCCTGCAAAAAGCTGTTCTCGGACCGCTTCCTCGTCCTCTGTCAGGAGAAAGGTGATGGAGTGCAGAGAGACTTTTGTCTGATCGTGGTAGTCTGGGGCCTTGACAAAACGGATGTACTCTCCCTCCACCCAGGAATCCAGCATTAACGGGCCATTTCCGGCCAAAGTATCCATAGAGAACGACCAGTCTGCCGCTGCCACCTCTATGTCGTCCTCTCCTGCCGCTGCGCGATCTTCATCTACGGCAGTTTCTTTGCCGTCTCCTCCCATCCCGTTTTGAGCCGATGAACGAGCGGTGTTCTTTATAGGCGTTAAAGGCGCCTCTACAGAGGACTCCTTCACCGGACACAGGGCCGGATGGGCGCAGGACTGTAGGAAGCCTGGGCAGCGTTCTGCAAGGGTGACCACAAAGGTCTGCCTGTCTTTGGCCGATACGCCAAGGCCCCGGCCGCCATTTTCCGCGGCTTCCGGATAGCCGGCCACTTTTCCCAAAAGGTCCCTGGCATAGGGGGAGGCTGTGGAATAGTCTGCCAGACGCTTCCAGGCATAGACAAAGTCAGAGGCGGTCAATGGAGAACCGTCTGACCATTTTAGTCCGTCCCGCAGATGGAAGGTGTAGATAAGGCCATCATCTGACACCTCATAGGACTGGGCCTGTCCGGGAAGGAGGCGGCCTTCCTGGTCTTGGATCAGAAGAGGCTCATATACATGGAGCACCAAGGTCTTCTCCAGTTCATGGATCGCCTGGGCAGGGTCCATGGAATACAGATCGCTCCCCAGCCAGACCGTCAGGTCCGGCTGGGATCTCCTCTCGCCATCTGCTCTGGCATCTCCTTCTGGATCCAGATCGCCGGATGCCGTCCCCTGGCCTGTCTTTGCGCCTGCTTTCCCGTCGGACACCTGCGCTCTGTCCTCTTCACCCGTATCGGATATCTGCTCCCCCTCCTCCCCTGTTCCTGCGGATATCTGTGCCCCCTCCTCTCCTGTCTCTCCATCCGACACCTGTGCCATGTCCTCCCTCGGCAATGGCGCACGTCCGTTACATCCGATCATGCCTGTGCCGGCCGATACAAAAAAGAGCAAAAAAACCAAGCTTTTCTTCTTTCGAAAAAACATACCTCTATCTCCCTTTGTTAATAGGATCTGACGGCAAAAACGGCGCAGCCCGAGAGCTGCGCCGCCTTTTATCATTTTAGTTCTTGCTGGTATAGCCAAAGAAGAAGTATCCCAGTGGCGTATAGTACATGCCGCTGATATCGTCAGCCAGCATGTTGGGCTGGGTATAGAAGTAGATCGGAGCCAGGACATTGTCCTCCTTGATCAGGATGTCCTCTGCCGCATGGAAGGCCTTCATACGCTCTTCCGGTACGGAGGTCGCCTTTGCCGCGTCGATCTGGGCATCATAATCCGGGTTGGAGTACTGGGCGTCGTTGTTGCCGCCGTCGGTATACCACATATCCAGGAAGGTACAGGGATCGTTATAGTCTGCGATCCAGCCGTTGCGGGCGATCTGGTAGTGGCCCTGCTTCCTGTTCTCCAGGAACACGTTCCAGTCCTGGTTGTTCAGGGTCACGGTCACGCCCAGCTGCTCCTGCCACATATTCTGCAGGGCCTCGCCGATCTTCTTGTGGTTGTCTGCGGTGTTGTACAGGTACTCCACCGTGGGGAAGCCTTCGCCGTTCGGATAACCGGCTTCTGCAAGGAGGGCACGAGCCTCTTCACAGTTCTTCTCGTAATCTGCATCCTCCACACTGTAATACTCGCCGCCTACGGTACGGAAATCGTCATGACCAGGGCCTGCGGCATCGTTCACGCCGGCAGGAACAAAACCGGTGGCCGGGACCTCGCCTGCCTGGGAGACATTGTCCACGATATAGTTGCGGTCGATGACCAGGGAGAAGGCCTTGCGGATCCTCGGATCAGAGAAGATCTCGTCCTCGGTGTTGAAGCAGGCATAGTAGGTACCCAGGTAATCGAAGATATCCAGCTCACCAGAAGCTAAGTAGTTGGGCAGCTCGTCCATGGGGAAGTTCTCGATGAAATCCAGCTCACCGCTCTTATAAGCGGCCAGCATAGCGTTCTCGTCATCCAACAGGGTGAACTTGATCGTATCCGGGCCCAGGTTGTCATAGTCGTAATAGTTCTCGTTCTTCTCGGTCAGGATATAAGCATTGTGGGACCACTCCTTCATCTTGTAGGGGCCATTGCCCACATAAGAAGCTACATCGTAGGTCCACTCCTCGTTGCCCTCCACCATATCCTGGCGCACCGGGAATGTAGCCGGGAATGCGGCGATCTCCTCAAAATAGGGGCAGTCATAGGTCAATACGACCTCCAGGGTCTTGTCGTCGATCGCGGTGATCCCTAAGGTATCCGGATCGGCCGTGCTGGCTGCCACTTCCGCATAGCCCTTGACCATGTCGATCATATAGCAGTAATCCGCCGCGGTCTCCGGGGTCGCCAGACGCTTCCAGCTGTACTCAAAATCCCCTGCGGTCACGTCCTTGCCGTCGGACCACTTGATGCCGTCCCTGAGCTTGAAGGTATAGGTGACTGTACCGTCCTCGTTTTCTACCTTCTCATAGGATTCCGCCTGGCCGGGAGCCAAGATCGCATTGCCATTGCCGTCGTCCACCCACTTGGTCAGACCCTCGAACATGTGGTTGATCATGATCGCGCCGTCCACCGCAGAGTTCAATGCCGGGTCGATCGACTGGGGCTCAGATGCCAGGCAGACCGCCAGGTCAAAGCTGCCGTCGCTGCTCTCTGCCGCCGCTGTCGTGGTCTCGCCCTCCGTTTCTTCTGTGCCGTCCGCTGCCGCCGTAGTCTCCACGGGAGCTGCTGTGGTGGTCTCCGTGCTGCCGCCGCCACCGCCGCAGGCTGCTAAGGAAAGCGCCATGGTGGAAGCCAGAGCAAGAGACAGGAACTTCTTTGTCTTTCTCATAATGCTATACATCCTCCTTTTTTCTTTGTATCTAAAAGTCTATTTGAGACAGGGCTGCCTGACCAGTTTTGAAGGTCCGGTCCCATCCCAAAGACATGATACCATATCTCGCCTCATCCTGCTTCTGACCTACTTCTCCAAAAGATGACAGGCGGCCCAGTGTCCTGGCTCGTGCTCCTTGAACTTTGGTGTTTCCTGGCTGCACCGTTCTGAAGCATACGGACATCGGGTATGGAAACGGCACCCGCTGGGCGGGTTCATGGGGCTGGGGATATCTCCCTCCAGCATGATCCGCTGTTTTGCCCGGCTCAGCTTTGGATCCGGGACAGGGACTGCAGACAGCAGGGTCTGGGTGTAGGGGTGGATCGGGTGGCGGTTCAGCTCATAGCTCTCGCCAAGCTCCACCAGAGAGCCCAGGTACATGACCCCGATCCGATCGGAGATATGGCGTACCACGGACAGGTCATGGGCGATAAAGAGATAGGTAAGGCCCATCTCTGCCTGCATATCCTCCAGCATATTGACAACCTGTGACTGGATCGACACATCCAGTGCGGAGATCGGCTCGTCACAGACGATAAATTCCGGTTTTACGGCCAATGCGCGGGCGATGCCCACACGCTGCTGCTGACCGCCGGAAAACTCATGGGGATAACGGTTGGCATGCTCGGTGTTCAGTCCGACCCTGCTGAGCAGCCCCTTGATCATATCCGTGCGGTCTGCCTTGCTGGAAGCCAGCTTATGGATATCGATCGCTTCACCGATGATCTCCCCTACGGTCATACGGGGGTCCAGGGATGCGGAAGGATCCTGGAAGATGATCTGCATCTTTCTGCGGTAAGGGAGCATATTGACCGCCGTGGCCTTGCCAAGAGGCCGGCCGTCCTCCCCCAGCGGGTTCTCATAGATCACCTTTCCGTCATAGGAGATCGATCCGCCTGTAGGATCGTATAAGCGGAGGATCGTCCTGCCCAGAGTGGTCTTCCCGCAGCCGGACTCGCCTACCAGTCCCAAGGTCTCTCCCTTGTTGATGAACAGGGAGACATCCTGGACGGCCTGGACACCAGGCCCTTTTATCCCTTTGACCGGGAAATATTTTCTCAATTTCTTTATCTCAAGGAGAACCTTCTCTTCGTTTGCCATCTCAACCTTCCTCCTTGTCCATGTGCTCCGCCACCCGCAGCCAGCAGGCAGAACGGTGGTTTTCGCCCACCTCTACATAAGGAGGCATCTTCTTCAAACAGATCTTCATGCAGTGCTCGCACCGAGGCGCGAAGGGACAGCCCTCCGGCGGGTTCAGCATATCCACCGGTGTTCCCTCGATGGGGATCAGGCGTTCGTAGTCCTCCGCGTCCACACGGGGCATGGAGCGCAAAAGGCCGATGGTATAGGGATGAGCAGGTGCATAGAAGATATCATCCACAGGGCCCTGCTCCACCATCTTTCCGGCATACATGACCGACACCTTATCACAGATATCCGCCACCACGCCCAGGTTGTGGGTGATAAAGATGATGCCCATCTTGGTCTTCTTCTGCAGATCCTTCATCAGCTCCAGGATCTGCGCCTGTATCGTCACATCCAGAGCGGTGGTGGGCTCATCCGCGATCAAAAGCTTGGGATGGCAGATCAGCCCCATAGCGATCATGACCCTCTGGCGCATACCGCCGGAAAACTCGTGGGGATACTGCTTCATCCGCTTTTCCACGTTATTGATGCCCACCATCTCCATCATCTCCATCGCCCGCTTTTGGGCCTCTTCATTGGAGATATCCTTATCATGGGCCTTTAGGGCCTCCACCAGCTGGTTGCCGATGGTGTAGACCGGATTTAAGCAAGTCATGGGATTCTGAAAGATCATCGCCGCCTTATTGCCGCGGAACTGCGTCATCTCTGCCTTTGAAAGGGACAGGACATCTACCCCCTCAAAGGTGATGGATCCTCCGATCACCTTTCCGGGAGACTGCAAGAGTCCCATGATGGAATAGGCTTCCTGACTCTTTCCGGAACCTGACTCGCCCACCACACCCATCACTTCGCCGTAATCTAAGTCATAGCTGATCCCGCCCACGGCCTTGACCTCACCGGCAGGCGTAAAGAAGGAAACACGAAGATCCTTCACTTCCAACAATTTCTTCTCATTCTGCTCAGACATCTTACCCATCTCCTCCTTTCTATTTCTTTAGCTTCGGATCTAAAGCATCCCGCAGACCGTCTCCAAATAAGTTGAAGGCCAAGATCATGACACTCAGGATGAGGGACGGGACGATCAGGCGGTAAGTATAGGTATACATGCCGCTGAGGGCGTCGGTGGCCATGGACCCAAGGCTGGGCAGCGGGGCAGATACGCCTACGCCCAGATAGGATAAAAAGGATTCCAGGAAGATCGCCGAGGGGATCTGCAGGCAGGTGGTGACCACGATCTGTCCGATACAGTTAGGGATCAGATGCTGGCGGATGATCTTCCCGCCGGAAGCGCCCAGCGCTTTGGCCGCCGTCACATATTCCTGCTGCTTTAACTGGAGGACCTGACCGCGGATGATCCGGCTCATGGTGACCCAGTAGAGCACGCCAAAGGCGATGAACATGGAGATCAGGTTCGGTCCTAAGATATTGACGAATGCTTTTATGGGGTTACTCCCTCCCGAATTTACATATTCTGTAAGTATCGGTTTTAACGCGGTAGCGATCAGCAGCACCACCAGCATCTCCGGAACGGAGTAGATCAATTCCACGATACGCTGCATCACCGCATCCACTTTCCCTCCGCAGTAGCCGGAGACCGCACCGTAGGTAGCGCCGATCACCAAGACCAGCAGAGCCGCACAGATACCCACCGACATGGAGACCCTGGCTCCGTACATCACACGGACCATGATATCACGGCCATACATATCCGTGCCGAACACATGGGGGAACACGCTCTCTCCCGCCGCCTTTTGCTCCAGCTCACTGGCGGAATAGCCGAACAGATGCCGTTTGATCCCCAGCTCCTTGCGGATCTTTTCCGGATCTGCATCTTCGGAGGCCTCCGCTGTATTGGCCGATACTTTTGCCTGCGCCTTGATCACCGCTTCATCCTTCTTGGTGAACTTCTCGCCCTTGGCCTCTGCCTCCGCCTTGGCTTTCGCGATCAACTCCTCCACATCCATCGTATCTGACTGAGTGCGCGCCGCTATCTCCGCGTCCAGGCGCTTTTGGTCCTCTAATGTATAGTGATAGGGGTAAAGGTTCTCCGCCCCCTTATTGAACTCCTCATAGCCATAGGGGATCAGATACGGCCCCACGAACGCGAACAGGAACAAGAATACGATCACGCCCAGAGCCACCATGGCCACCACATTCTTTTTTAAGCGGCGCCATGCATCCTTCCAGTAGGACGTGCTCTGCCGTTCCTGGATGAAATCATCCTTTTCCTGCTTTGAAGCAGGCGTAAAGTCTTCTGCCGACAGATCCTTTAGTAAAGCCTCTATATCCGGCTGCAAGGTCACCGGACAGCGTTTCATCTTCTTTTCCTCTGCCATCTTACGCTCAATCTCCTTTCGTCAGGTTGATCCTTGGGTCTGCCAGCTTGTAAAGGAGATCCACCACCACGTTCATCAGGATGATGAAGGTGGCAAGGAAGATGGTCGTACCCATGATCACCGGATAATCCCGGTTCTGGATGGACTGTACAAAATACCGCCCAAGTCCGGGGATCGAGAACACGCTCTCTACTACGAAACCACCGCAGAGCGTGAACGCCACCTGGGGGCCCAGATAAGTGATGACCGGGATCAGGGCGTTGCGCAGCGCATGTTTAAAGATGATCTTGCCATTTTTAAGCCCCTTAGCACGGGCTGTCTTGATATATTCCTGGTTCAAGGCATCCAGCATGGCGGAACGGGTCTGACGCGCCGTGTAGCACATGGGATAAAAACCAAGGGAAAAGCAGGGAAGTACATAAGAACGCCAGCCCAGGGCCGGATCGAAGATCGTTGGGAAAAATTTAAGAGAGGCCAGACCGCCTGCCAGCGTGACCAGGAGCACCGAGGCCACCACAAAGCTGGGCATGGAGATCCCCAGAGTACAGACCACCCGCAGGATGCTGTCGGTCAGCTTGCCTCGTTTAAATGCGGCCAAGCATCCTAAGGGGACTCCCACCAGTACCGCCCAGGCAAGCGCGATCGCGCCTACCTTCGCCGATACGGGGAACATCTCTTTGATGATGCTGGTCACCGCACGGTTTTTCTGCATCTTTAAGGATACGCCGAAATCGCCCTTGACCAGGTTCTGGAGGTACTTCATCAACTGGACATAGACGGGCTTATCCATCCCGTATTTTTCATTCAGTGCCGCCAGGGTAGCGGCCGACGGGGATTTCTCGCTGAGCCAGGGGCTGCCTGGTACAGCATTCATCAACAGGAAGGTCAGACAGGTCACCAAAAAGATCGTGACCAGTGCCATGCCTATCCGCTTCGCAAAGTATCTGCCCATATCTTCTCACATCCTACTCTTTTTTCTCCGGACCCTCCGATCGGTGTTTTGTATCGCCGCAGGAGTCACAGGACATCATCAATTTTACACTTTACTACAGTGCTTGTCAACATTTTGTGGTACAGATTTCTGCACGATCCTACATACAGAAATCCCGTCACTGGCGGTTTTCCTGCATTTCAAAATAAAAAAAAGACCATATAACTGTCAAAACAGACAAATTTATGGTCTTTTTCTTGTATCTTCCGCCAAAGGATACGCATCAATCTCCCAGCACGTTCATGATCCGCACGGGGGTCCGGTAGTACATATCGGAAGTGATGATCCCGGTCCGCTCATTGGAGGCGTGGACCACCTGTCCGTCCCCGATGTAGATCGCCACATGGTTGACCCCGCCGCCGTTGCTGTAAAAGACCAGATCGCCCGGCTGGGCCTCCTCGGCAGAGACCGCCTGCCCCTGGGTGGACTGTGAGGCGGCGGTGCGGTTTAAGTAGACCCCTGCCGTATTTCCCAATATGTACTTGGTAAAGCCAGAGCAATCCACGCCCGTATTCGGGTCGTTGCCGCCGTAGACATAGCGGTTGCCCACATACTGGAGGGCATTTCCCACGATATCCCGCCGCAAGGCTTCCTTTTGGGCGATCAGGGCTGCCTCGGCTTCTTTTTGTTCCGTGATGATGTTCTGATAGCTTTCATACTGGCCTGTCTTTTCAGCTAAGCTGTCCTGGAGAAAGCTAAGCTCGGACTGGATCGCCTGGAAATCCGCGGCATTTTCTGCCAATTCCACCGGCAGACCTACAGAAGCTGCCTGCATGGTCCCGCCAGTGGCGCCTGCGATCTGGACTGCTGTCCGCGCAGCGACCTGGGTATCGACCGTACCTGCCCCGGGCCCGGCTTCCCCGCCGTCCTGTCGGTCCGCCGCTCCATCTGTCGAGGCCAGGTCCGCCGCTCCATCTGCCTGGGGCAAGATCCCTGCCCCGGCTCCCAGGCCGCCGACCGCATCCGCCAAAAGGCCAGCTGCTGCCGCTCCATGATCTCCGTCTGCAGGAAGACCTGCCGCCGCTGCGTCTGCCGCTGTCAAACGGGTACCTTCCTGCTCGGTCAGACCTACGCCGGTCCCCTCTCCTGCCTGTCCCTGGAGCTCGTCCTCTCCGGTCCCTTCTGGTCCGTCGCCTTCCACTCCATCTGTCTCTGTCCCGTTCTCTTCCACATCTCCATCCGCCAGCATCTGCTGCAAGCCCAGCTCCTCACGGATCTGCGCTTCCCGTTCTACAAGCGCTTCCAGTTCCTTTAAGGTGTCCCGGGTCCGCTGCTCCAGCTCAGAGATCTCCTGTTCCTGGAGTTCCCTGGCCAGCCGCAGCGTCTCATTTTCCTCTTCCGCCTGCCGCTTCTGTTCCGCCAGAAGCTCCCATTCCTGCTCCAGCTGTGCCTTCTCCTCCTTGACCCGTTTTAACTGCAGGCGGGAGCCTGCGAAGAACAGGCAGGAGCCTGTAAGGAACAGCAAAAACAGGAAGAAAAGGCCAAAGGTCCAGACCGGCGTCTTAAAATGGATCGGCTTCTTCTGTGAATGCGGAAGGAGCATGACCGTATAATTTAATGAGATATTCTTCTTTTTAAAATCTTTCCATGTCATGGATAAGGTCGCTCTCCTTAAAGACTAGGCTTTTTTCATTCCCTCGTTCTTATCCTTTGCCGCCTGTCCGTTCGTGTTCTTGGGGGCTGGTGCGGCACCCTTTTTCTCCTCCGCAGAGGAGGGCTTTGCCGTCTTGGCGCTCTCTTCTGCGGCGATGGTCTTGACCGCCTTCGGATCTTCTTCTACATCCATGGTACACTGTCCCTTGAAGGACGCTCCTTCGTCGATCACCAGGGTCTTGGTAAAGATATCGCCCAGGACGCGGCCGGTCTCTGTCATCTGGATGCGCTCCTTTGCCCGGAGATTTCCATACACGGTCCCTGCGATCAGGATCTCCACCGCATCGATATCGCCCCGCACAAGACCATGTTCACCGATGATGACCGAACTCTCAGACAAGATCTTACCTTCCAGCAGACCGTCGATCCTGGTGGATTCCGCCGCCGTGAGCAGACCCTCGATCTTCGAATTGCTGCCGATGATCGTATTGATCATCCCTGTTGTTTCCGATCTTTTTTTTGTACCGAACATACTATCCCTCACTCTCCCTTAACTATCCTCAAAGATCTGACCAAGACCGCGCCCGCTCCGTCAAAGCCTGCTCGTAAGGGCTGGGGATCCTCCCACATAAAACGTGACTGAAAAAGGCCGCGCCCGGACAGTCACGTTCTCAAGATATCCGGCATGACGAGCCGGCGATGTGCGGATGGACCGCTATGTATCCCGTGCTCCCGATAAGGCGAACGGTCATGCTCTCCTATTTTCGGGGGCTTACGGGCTGCGTGTCTATGTCATAGATATATAGTAATACTTTTCGCACAAAAAAACAATATAGTTTTAACAGTTCTGTAATATTTTTTGCGGCAGTGCCCGTGAGGCCAATCTTATGGCAGTGCGAAGAGCTCCCTTATGGTCCGCGTGTCCATGCTGTGGTTGTAGACCATATATCCATAGTCCTGCACCAGAGATTGGCAGGGGCACTGCGCGGACTGGGCCTGCTCCCAGCTGTAATAGCTGCCGTCCCGGGCATAACAGCCGATCGGATGGACCACCGGAAGGTCTTGGGACATGCGGAGGAGGAACTGGTTATAGAGGGGCATATCCAGCCCGGCCAGATCCAGTACATAGGAGGAAAGGTATATGGCCCCCAGCTCTCCCATATCCATTGCGGGCTGCGGATAATTAGTCCAGATGACAAAAGGGGTCTGATACCACATCAGCCGCTCTGCATCCGGAACCTCAACGCTCGGACGCCCTGCGATCTCGTCATAGAACTCGTCCTCCAGGCCTGGCTGATGATCCCCGAACATGACGATCATGGTAGGCTCGGGATGATCCTCAAAATAGGCCAGCAGCTCCTGGAAGGCTCTGTCGCTCTCTTTCATCAGAGACAGATATTGGTCGGCCTTCGGGTATCTCCCGGCCAGAGGACCGGTCAGGCTGACCTCCTGGGGGAAGTTGTCGAACTGCTCCTCATAGCCGCCGTGATTCTGCATGGTGACATTAAATATGAACAGCCGGTCCTCCGGCGTTTCTTTATTTTCCACCGTATCGATGATCTTCCAGTAGCATCCTCTGTCGCTGACATAATCGCGCAGCAGCTCACTCCCCGTAGCTTCAAAGGCATCCCATTCCAGAAATTCATCAAAGCCCATGTTCTGGTAGCACTTGTTCCGGTTCCAGTTCTGACCGGGGTATGGATGGATCGCCACGGAATAATATCCCTGGGAGGCCAAGGTACTGACCAGAGAGCAGACACCGGGCCGGACATAAAACTGGTAGGCGATCACATTGGTGGGGAGCAGGGCCATAGAATCGCCCAAAAGGAACTCAAATTCTGTATTGCTGGTCATGGCACCGAACACGGGAACGCATAAGCTCCCGCGCACTGTATTTTCGGTCAGGCTGTCTATAAAGGGAAGATAGGGCTGATCTGTGGTAAAGTCGCCAGCTACTTTTAAGTCAGAAAGGCTCTCGTTCATGATGCAGATCAGGTTCACAGGATGGATGATATCGTCCCCCGGTCCGGTCGTCTTGGTCTGTCCTTCCTCTAATGCCAGCTCCTCCTGGATCTGGCCGCACAGCTGGCGAAGCTTTGCCAGAGAATAGCCGGCCGGACGCTTTTTGACCATATAGCGGACCGACACCGCCGTGGACAGGATATAGCCTGCCCGTTCATAGGTGTCCGCCATCTCCCACATATTGATCTCCAGCCCCATAGATGGGATGACCTGTAGAAAAAAAACAGCGATGAAAGCAGCGATACCGGCAGATCCGCCCGCGGCCAGGATCAGGCGCGGCCTCCATCCCTTAACCTGTACAGGAAAAGACCAGCATGCTATATCCCACAACAACACTGCTATTCCGGCGACCGCCATCTCTATGGATGGATCGAAGACATAATTGTCCGCCACGGTCATGGCGGTCCTAAAAGCCAGCACATCCCACAGCATGATCGGCATGCTCCGAAAATCCATCACGAAGGTCTCCGCCAGGGAGACCGCGAACAAAAAGAACGATACTACAGGGATCGCGATCCGTGTGGTCCCGCCGATCAAAAAGACCGCCAGATAAAACATGGATATCCATATGATATTGAGAAGTGCCAGCTTTGGAGCGATCTGGGAGAGATTCCCGGTGACATATTCAAAAAAGACGTAGGAAAAGACAGGGGAAAGGATGAGGAGCAGAGGGCCCATGACTTTAGGAAAGGTGTTCTTTCGGGAGCATTGGGTGGTCGCTTTTGGCACAGTGAGCCTCCTTCTCTTGAGGGGCGGGCAGCTGTCAGAGAGCAGGCTGTGCGGCGCTGGTCGGCAGGCCCATAAGGGTCAAGGTATATGGTCCGGATGGTGTACATGTTATTGGAATGTCAACCTATCCTCTTTGATATCTTAACATAAAGGATGCCACGTTTCCAGCGGTTTAGACAACAAAATTCGGTGGATCTTGTGAAATATCTGTGAAAACAGGGGATAGGAGACGTACTTTCTCATGGAACGAGAAAGCGCTCCAGCTCTGCCCTTGTCCCCTGGAACACATCCAGATCGATATAACGCTCCTCCCCCTGATACCCCTCCAGCACGGCCGTATCGGTATACTGCCAGAACACCCATGGATGCTTTCCGTCCCATTCCGGCGGATAGTAGACATTCCGTATCCAGAGAGGATACGCATCAAAGCTCCCTGTGATATAGCGGTCACAGACTGGATAGGTGGTATAGATGATCGGCTTGACCTGATAGTGTTCTTCCAGGATCTGCAGCAGCAAGGTCAGCTCTTTGACCACGGCTTCTTTATCCGGCGGAGCGCTCCTTTTATCTCCATAATATTCCACATCCACCACAGGCGCCAGCTTTCCTGACAAGGTTCCCACAGTCCGGATATACTGTTCTGCCTGTGTCTGTCCGCCGCTGTCAAAGCTGAAAAAATGATAGGCTCCAATGAGGAGGTCTGTTTTTTCTGCCTCGCTCCAGTTCCGCGAAAACTGTTGGTCTACATAGCTGCTCCCCTCAGTGGCCTTGATATAGGCGAACTGGATATCCTGTCCGCGCAAGCGCTCCCAATCGATCTCGCCCTGGTAATGGGATACATCCACACCATGTACCGGATACGCTGCCGCATAGCAGGGCGTGATCCGGATGATCTTCGCCAGCAGGAGGATCCCCGATAAAAAAAGGACCGATAACAATAGCGCGCCAGCCTTTTTCCCGTACAGCTTTTTTCTTTTCATCATACAGATCTCTTCCTCCTAAATCCGCTCTCCTTTACAGGGACGTGCAAAGCCATGGGACTCGATCGAGCAGACAGATCGTAAGCATCAGCAATTCCCCACAAATACGTCTGCCAGATACCGCCTGGCCACGTCCGCCAGCTGGTACACGGCCTCCACCTCTGTCGCCTCCCGATCCATCATCTGATACCGTGGAAAAAAGCGGGTCACATGGAGGGGGATCTGCGCATCCAGGGAGGCGATCCATCGGGCCTCTTCTTCCATTTCTTCTATACAGTCATTTTCTCCCGGCACGATCAAGGTGGTCAGTTCTACATGGCAGTCCTTTGCTGCCCGTGAGATAAAGCGCTTAACCATCTCCAGATCGCCGCCCAGCTTCCTGTAGTAGGACTCTCGAAAGCCTTTCAGATCGATGTTCATGGCGTCAATGAAGGGGAGCAGCTCCTCCAGCACTTTAAGGGACGCTGTCCCGTTGGTGACCAGGATATTTTCCATCCCGATGTCCTTCACCAGCTTTGCCGTATCCCGCACATATTCCCATCCCACCAGCGGTTCATTGTAGGTAAAGGCCACACCGATGTTCCCAAAGGGTCTGCACTGCAGTGCCTTCCCCGCCAGAGCCTGAGGGGATATATCGATAAGCTCGATCTTTCCAGTCTCGCCGTTCTCACCCGCCGTCCCACTGTCCTCACCTGCCGTTTCGTCTGCCGACAGCATGGAGATCTCATGGTTCTGGCAGAAAGGGCATCTTAAGTTACAGCCAAAGCTCCCCACCGACAAGACCAGATTCCCAGGGCGGAAACGCTTCAGCGGCTTTTTCTCGATCGGATCAAGGGCCAGAGAGGTCACTTGTCCATAATTTTTGCAGACGATCTTCCCGTCTTCATTTTTCCTGGCTCCACAGAGTCCCCTCTGGCCTGGCTCCAGATGGCAGTGGTGCGTACATACCGGGCAGACTGTTTTCATTGGGATGGCCTCCTGTTCCTCTATCCGCATGTTCTTTTAGCTTCTCTATATCCTGTCTATCGTTTCTATCTTTGCATTGACCACATTGGATTTTATGATATAGCCATCCGGTCCGGTCTTCTTTGGCTCCAGCATGATATCATATCTGCCAAACCCGCTCTCCCCACATTCCCTGCCGCCTCTGCGGATCCGGCCGGCTGTCCTATCGCGTTTGCTGAGCTCATTATAGCATCAATATATGGGGTTGTCGAGGGTGCAGATATCGTCATGCAGAGCATTTTAGACCAGAGCAAAGATCCCACAGGATACTGCATCCGGCCTCAAAGGGCATATACTGTATCCTGTGGGATGACGCCATTTTATGATCGCTTCTGACCGTCCATGGGAGATACTCAGATCAACTTTGGATCCCCCATCTCCTTCCGCATCTTCTCCAACGCCTTCTTCTCGATCCGGCTCACATAAGACCGGGAGATCCCCAGTTTCTCTGCGATCTCCCGCTGTGTATGCTCCTTCTTCCCGTAAAGCCCGTAGCGCAGTCCTACCACGGTCTTTTCTGTGTCTTTTAAGCATCTTTCATAAGACAGATACAGATCCCGCACATCCTGTTCGAAGATCAGGTCCTCGATCGTCTCTTTGTTCTCCATCTCGATCACATCCACGAGGCTGACGGTCTCTCCGTCCTTATCGACCCCGATAGGCTCGAAGAGGGAGACCTCCTTGCTGTATTTTTTCCCTGCTCGAAGGAGCATCAGGATCTCATTCTCTACACATTTTGCCGCATAGGTCGCCAGTCGGGAGCCCTTATCCATATTAAAGGTATTGATCGCCTTGATCAGGCCGATGGTCCCCACACTGATCAGATCCTCCATATCATGGTCGGTCCCCTGGTATTTTTTCACCACATGGGCCACCAGCCGCATGTTCCGGAGGATCAGCACACTTTTCGCCTCCTGGTCACCCTCTTTGCAGCGTTCCAGATACTCCTTCTCTTCGCTGGCAGATAATGGTTTTGGAAAAGTCTTCAAAGAAAGCCACCTGATCGCATATACTTTACTATCAGTCTATGCGCAGGCGGCTTTTCCCGTGCTTTTACACTTTTTTTATTTGATCATCGGATATACTCGACCTTTCCGATCCGCTCCTTAGGTGCCGGCGCGCCGCCATCCTTATAGCCAAGGGCCGCCATCCCATAGACCACATGGTCTGCCGGGATGTGGAATTCATCTAACACCTGCCGGATCTGCGGCGCGTCGCAGATCCCCTGGAGCTGGTTGATCCACACACAGCCTATCCCTAAGGCCTCCGCCGCCAGATAGATGTTCTCCATCGCGCAGGCATTGTCCTCCGGTCCGAATCTGCTCTCCTTTAAATTGGACGGGATCAGCAGGACCTCCGGCTGGTACATATCATATCCGTCCCTTCCCAGCTCCGTCCCGATCGCTGCTGCTAATCGCTGGATCTTCTCCCTGTTCTCTACCACCGTGAACTTCCAGGTCTGCTTTCCCATCCCGCTGGGCGCATGGAGGGCGCAATCTACGATCGTGCGGATATCCTCCTCCTTTAACGGCTCTCTGCGAAAGCTCCTGGTGCTCCTTCTGTTTAGTATCGTCTGGATCGTCTGGTCCATCTTTCTAGTCCTCCTTATTATAAGCTTGCCAGATAGGTCTCGGTCATGTATACTGCTTTTTCTAGATCTATCTAGATGCTCCATGCTATGCCGCCCTCAATGCTGCTTTCCCGCCACGCTTACAAGTTCGGTCCCACATCTTCTCTCCGATAACTGGCCAGCCTCTCTCTAAGCCCCTGGTGCTCTTCCTCCTCCAGCTCAGGGTCTGCCGCAAAGAGCGCGTCCACCTCCCGGGCCACGGTCTTTAAGATATCCGCATCGGTAAAGATATCCGCCAGCCGAAACTCCATCTCCCCGCTCTGGCGGACCCCAAAGAGGTCCCCCGGGCCACGCAGCTTCAGATCCTCGGAGGCGATGTAAAACCCGTCATTGGAATAGTTCAGGATATCCAGCCGTTTGGAGGTGTCCTCGTCGCCGGAGCAGTCCACCATGATGCAGTAGGACTGGTGCTTTCCACGGCCCACACGGCCCCGGAGCTGATGGAGCTGGGCCAGGCCGAACCGCTCGGCGTTCTCGATCATCATCACCGTGGCGTTGGGCACATTGACCCCCACCTCGATCACCGTGGTGGATACCAGGACCTGGATCTGACCTGCGGCGAACTGCTCCATGACATGCTCCTTCTCTCGTCCCTTCATCTTTCCGTGGAGGTAGTCGATCCGTATCCCCGTCGGCAGCTCCTTTCGCAAAAGCTTTGTGTAGTCCAGCACATTCTCTGCCTCGATCATCTCGCTGGCCTCTACCATGGGGCAGATCACATAGGCCTGCCGCCCCTGGGTCACCTGCTTTGCGATAAAATCGTAGGCCCGCTTCCGGTAGTCCCTGCCCACCACGCAGTTCTTGATCGGCAGCCGGTCCGCCGGAAGCTGGTCGATCACGGAGATATCCAGATCCCCGTAGAGGATGATCGCCAATGTCCTGGGGATCGGAGTGGCGCTCATGACCAACACATGGCAGGCGCCGCCGCTCTTTTCGCTGAAAAGCTCCCGCTGGCCTACGCCGAACCGATTCTGCTCGTCGGTGATCACCAGCGCCAGCTTGTCATATTCCACCTTTTCCTGGAT
>CAJUSS010000062.1 GCA_910588895.1 uncultured Lachnospiraceae bacterium | reverse complement strand
ATCAGGTCGATGACCGTCTGGAACTTGCGGTTCTGCAGACGGCTCCCCCGTACATCCAGCTCCTTGGAGGTGATCACGAACTGGTTGATATCGTCCGGATCCACCCCAAAGCCCATGGTGATCACCCGTCCCGCGTTCCCTGCGCACCTGCATGCGGTCAGGAAGCTCCCTTTAAAGCAGGCCGCGTCGATCACCACGGTAGGGCCATATCCGTCGGTCAGCTCATGGGCTTTTTCTGCCACCTCCTCTGTGCGGCTGTTGATCGTGTGGGTAGCGCCATGCTGCAAGGCCTCCCCAAGCTTGCCCTCATCGATATCCACCATGATGATCCGGCGGGGGTGATAGAGGCGCACGATCCGCAGGAGGCTGCTGCCCAGCGCCCCTGCGCCGATGATCAGCACATCATCCTCAAAGGTCACCTGGGCGCGGCTGCAGGCCTGCACCGCGATGGTGGTGGGCTCGATCATCACCGCATCTTCATAGGATAAGCTGTCCGGCAGGCGGTAGCAGTCGCTCTCCGGCACAGCCATATATCCACGGTAGCCTCCGTCGATGTGGACGCCCCGGACCTTCAGGTTGGCGCAGACATTCGGACGGCCTTTACGGCAGGCATAGCAGCTGCCACAGGCGGTCACCTGATCCACGATCACCCTGTCCCCGGCCTGGAACCTGGTCACATTTTCACCTACCTCTACTATATCACCCACCATCTCATGGCCGATCACTCTCGGGTAGGTGGCTGCCGCGTTCTTTCCGTGATAGATGCCCACATCGGAACCGCAGATTCCCGCCGCCCGGATCTTCACCAGCACATTATCCTTTTCGCTGATGACCGGCTTCTCCATATCGATGATCTGCAGATCATCCGGCTTTACGATCTTTACTGCTTTCATCTCGTTCTCCCTCTCTTACTCTAGGCCGGTCCCGGCCTCCCTTAAGCTTCCCTGCTCCACGTTCACCTTGCAGATGATCTTGCGGATCTCCTTCGGCTCTCCGTCCACATCGCACAGTGGGCAGTGGGGCTCCATGGGCCAGACAGCGTAAAACTCCCCTTCCCCGATCATCACGTTGCAGCTGTCCGCGCAGTCCCAGAAGCCGTTGTCCGTCTCCGGGTCATAGTCGATCGCCCCTTCCTCGGCCAGCGGCGCCATATAGCACCGCTCCCCGCCGCGGATGATATAGTGGATATCCATAAAGTTCTTGTGGATCTCCATCTTAGCATCCTCTCGGGCATGGGTGTCCTTCGTCACCACATGGACGATCACCTCGTCCGGGATCACCGGATAGGTCCCGTCCTTCAGGCCAGGCTCGTCCGCGTGCCTGGCGATATACTCCAGGGCCGCCGCTATATTTTTGTGGCAGTTCAGATAGCGGCCACGGTTCTTGATATGATCTGCGATCATGCTCATCCCTCCATCCTATCGGCAGGCTGCCGCACACAGAGTGATGTACGGCAGCCGTCTTTTATCCAGCGGTCAAAGTGACCGGATCTCTTCCCATACGGAATCATCCACAAAGATCCCGTTTGCATCGTGGTCCTTGTTGAACTGCACATAATCCTCGCCGGGGGCCATGATGCCGTTGCTGTGCTCGGCCAGCTCAGCGCTCTTTAAGTACTCGATCGCGCGGCGGATCGTCTCGCTCATCTTATCGCCGTCGGTGATCTTTTTCGGATCGATCACGATCATCACCTGGGAGCAGCCGCCGCAGGAGCCCTTGGTCTTTGCGTTCAAGTCCACCGCGCCCACGCCGTCGGTCAGGATGGATCCTAAGATATCCAGCATAAAGGAGAAGCTGGAGCCCTTCCAATAGCCGATCGGCATGATCCGCATGGATTCCTCGATCGCGCCGGGATCGTCGGTGATGTTGCCGTCCTTATCAAAGCCGCCGGGGAAGGGGAGCTTCTTGCCGGCTAAGCGGGTCACCTGGAGTTTGCCGTAGGCGTACTGGCTGATCGCCATATCCAGCTGCATGGCCGGGCCGCCGTCCGCACCGGGGCAGGCCATCACAAAGGGGTTATTGCCCAGACGGCACTCCTTTGCCCCCCACGGCGGCATGCAGGCCTCTGTATTGGTCCACATGATGCCCACATAGCCCTTTCTCGCCACATACAGGCCGTAGGTGCCGCCCCGCATCCAGTGGGTGGTGTTCTTTAAGCCCACCATGCCGATGCCGTACTTATCCGCCATCTCCATGGCCTGGTCCGCGGAATACAGAGCATTTAAGATACCGGGGCCCATATTGCCGTTGACGACCTTGATCGCCCCGCAGTCCTTCTCGATCGTGGGGTCCGCCTGGACATCCACCCAGCCCTTCTGGATATAATCCACGAAGCGGGCCACACGGTTGGTGCCGTGGGAATAGATGCCGTCGTAGGTGGACTCCGTATGGATCCTTGCACAGGTATCCGCCTTTTCCTCGCTCAGGCCGTATTTCATGAACACACGTTTGATCTCACTTTGGATCTCTTCAAATGATAGTCTCATCGCTATCCCTCCTGTTTTTTCAAGTCCTCTTTTTTCGCTCCTTCTCTTTTCGAGCTTTCTCTCCGCCCCTTCTCCTTTCGGATCTTCTTTACACGCTCTGCTCTTTACGATCCATCTGCACCTTATGCCCAAAGCGGGGCCGGCCCATCGTTATAGCCCACATCTGTACAGGGCATCTGTGCCAGGCCACATCCACCGCCGCTTATGCCGCCGCGCCGTATACCAGATCCGGCAGGAACAAGACCAGCTGCGGGAACACCGCTAAGAGCACCAGCAGCGCGATGATCGCCAAGATAAAGGGCAGGGATTCCTTTGTGTACACCTCGATCGGACAATCCAGGATCGAACAGGTGGTGTACATGGTCACGCCGATCGGAGGCGTCATACCGCCCATGGTGATCAAGATCATATACATGACACCGAAATGGACCGGATCGAAGCCATAGGAGGTGACGATCGGCAGGAAGATCGGGGTCAGCAGGAGCACATTGGCCGTAGCCTCCATGAACATGCCCACAAAGAACACGAACAGCATGACGATCAGCAGGATGACATACTTATTCTCTGACACGGCGGTGATCATGCGGGCCAGGGTCTGGGGCAGCTGTCCGGTCACGATCGCGTAGCCAAAGGCGTTGGAGCAGATGATGATGAACATGATCACCGCCAGGTCCACCGCTGTGGTGGCCAGGCACTCCATCAGCTTTGCGATCGTCAGCTCACGATAAACGAAGAGCCCCACGACCAGCGCGTACACCACGGCAAAGGCTCCCGCCTCCGACGGCGTAAAGATCCCAAAACGGATCCCCACGATCAAGATCACCGGGAACATCAGTGCCCAGATGTTCTCCACCAGACCTTTCAGCACCTCCCCCGCTGTGGGGAATTTTTCATGCTCCGGCTTGTAATCCCTCTTTTTTGAGATCATCGCCACAGCCGCCATCAGGACCACCGTCATCAGCACACCGGGGATCATGCCGGCCAGGAAAAGACGTCCGATGGATACCTCGCCGGTGACCCCATATAGGATCAGTCCCAAAGATGGCGGGATCGTGGAGGTGATCAGGCCTCCCATGGCCAGGATCGCCGCGGTAAAGCCTCTGGAATATCCCTTCCTCTCCATATCCGGTCCCAGGATACGGCTCTCCATGGCCGCGTCTGCGGTGGCCGATCCGGAGATACCGCCCATAAGACAGGACAAGAGGACCGATACCTGCGCCAGCCCTCCCCGCATATGTCCGGTCACCAGGTTGCAGAACTTGATCAAGCGGGAGGTGATCCCCGTCTCGTTCATCAGGTTCCCTGCCAATACGAAAAACGGCACAGCCAGAAGAGAGAAGGACTGGGTGCTGCTGACCATCTTCTGGACCACGATCTGGACCGGGACCTGCTCGGTCACGAAAAAGGACAGAGCGGAAAGGCCTACGGTAAAGGCGACCGGGAGTCCGATCGCCAAAAGGACGATAAATGTAATGCCGAGGATGATCATGCGGCAACCTCCTTCCTTGCCAGACTGCTGTAATCATGCCGGATGATATTTTGGATGTAGCGGATGATATGCTTGACGGCGGTGATGCACATCAGCCCGCAGCCCACCGGACAGCTGGCCGTAGCAAAGGAATAGCTGATATACAGAGTCTGATACTTTCTGGCTGCATTCACGATGCAAAGATCGATCCCGTAACGCACCGCGAACAGCAGGAAAAATAAGATCAGTATGTAGTTGAACAGATAGATCCCATTGAGCACCGCCAGGGGGAACTTTGTGATCAGCATATCCACGCCCATATGCTTATCCTTGCGCATCGCCAGATCGGCTCCGATAAAGCTGACCCAGGCAAATACAAGCTGTGCCAGGTCCGTGGAGACAGACATGTCAACGCCGAAAAAACGGAGCACCGCCGCTGCAAATACAGTAAAGATCAGCACCAGCAGCCCTGCGCAGACCAGTATGGTCTCCGCCTTGTTCAGTCCCGTTTCAAATGTTTTTAACATAGATGACCTCCTATATGAGCTTCTATACAGGCAGCAGTCCTGTCGGCAGGGCTGCCGCCCACATCTTAGGTCTGATATCTTAAGTCCGATATCTTAGACCTAACGCCCCAGCTCCGCGTCGATCGCGGCCTTGATATCTGTATATTTCAGTTCCTCATAGACCTTGTCACATGCAATCTTAAAGGCCTCCTTGTCGCACTCCACCACCTCGATGCCGCCGTCGGTCAGCGTCTTTAAGTACTCGTCATTTTTCGCGATCACATTTTCGGAAGCGGTCTTTCCTGCCTCAACGCTGGCTTCCTTTAAGATGGTCTGATAGTCCTCCGGGAGCTTGTCGTACCAGTTCTGGGAGATCACCAGACCGGTCAAAAGCTGCTGGTGTCCGGTGAAGGCCAGGTATTTTGTGACCTCCTGCATAGAAGAGCCCACTGCCGCGGACAGGTGGACCTCCACGCCCTCGATCACCTGCTGCTGCAGTGCCTGATAGGCCTCCGACCAGGCAAGGACCGAGGTATTGGCCCCCATGGCCTCCAAGGTGCTGGTCACCACCTGGGAGCCTGAAGAACGGATCCGCTGTCCCTTAAGGTCTTCCGGTCCGGCCACCGGGTTCTTGGTAAAGAGCTCGCGCTCGCCCTGATAGTAATTGAAGGAAAGGATCTGGAAGCCGCAGTTTTCGATCTCAGCCGCCATCTTTTTATAGGTCTCTGTCTCAAACAGCTCCAATGCCTCATCATAGCTCTCTGCGATATAAGGCGCCTGCAGCACGCCGATATCGTATACATAGTTGCTCAAGCGCCCCGGGTCCGTGATCACGCCCACGCCTGCACCCACGATGGCCTGCTCCAGCACATCCTCGTCATTGCCCAGCTGGCTCCCGGAATAGACCTCCACCTGCACGTCCCCGCCGGTCTTCTCTTCCACAGTCTTTTCGAAGACCTCGGTCAATGCCAAAAACAGGGGATCTGTCTCACTCAGAGCCGTGTTGACCTTCAGCGTATAGGAACCGCTCCCTCCGGCGTCCGCAGCTCCCGCTTTCTCCTCGCCGGCTGCCGCCTGCTGCTCCCCGGAAGCAGACGAGCTCTGTGCTGCAGATCCGCCGGAACCTCCGCATGCGGTGAGAGATGCGGCCATCGCACCGGCAAGTAATACAGCTAATGTCTTTTTCATCATCTTTTCCTCCTTATCTTTTTCTGACATGTTAGCATTTCGCTGTACTGACATAATAGCATACTAACATATCAGTGTCAATACTGTCATTTTTTACAGATCTGCCATCGCTTTATTGTGCATATTTTTCTATAGCGCAGCACGCAAAAAAAAGGCTTTAAGATGCAAGGCCTCCCCTGCGTCCAAAAACCTCTTTTTCCTGCTCCGCCTGTTTCTGCTCTCACTGGCCTTAGAGTGTGCCGATACGGCGCTCCCGCTCATTCCCCTCTCCGCTGTCAAAATAGTCCGGGTATGCTGCCGCCAGCCCCACCTGTTCCACATCCAGCCTCTGGATATGGGCCGCCAGCGCCCTGCGGATGCTCTCTCTGTCCCCGGCCTCCAAAAGGCGGACGATCTGCGCATGCTGCTGGATAGAACTCTCCATGACCGTTTTCTCCTGGATATACAGGATACGGAGCCGGTTATAATGTCCGTTCCTCTGGGCGATGATGGCCCATGCCATCTGCTGGCCGGTGGCATCGAACAAGGCCTCATGGAACTGATCGTCGGCATCCAGAAAGCCTAGATAGTCTCGGGCCTTATCGCACTGCCCCTGGATCTGGATCGCTCCCGACATCCTGCGGATCGTTTCCTGGTCCCGTTTTTCCAGGAACTGGTCGATCACGCCCAGCTCCAGACATTCCCGGATGAACTTCTCCTGCTTCGCCCGCTTTAGGTCGATCTTCGATACGATCGTCTCCCGCTGTGGGATCATCTCCACCAGGCCCTCTGCCTGCAGGTGGAGAAATGCCTCCCGCACCGGTGTCCGGCTGACCTCCAGCCTCGTGGCCATCTCCTGTGTGCTCATGGCCAGCCCTGGCTTAAGCCGCAAGGACATGATGTTCTTTTTAAGCTCCTCGTAAACCAATGTTTGTATGGATCGTCTCTCCATCTGCTCTTGTCAACCCCTCAGCTATCCTGTCTTACATACTAACATGCTAATACTTTATTTTATACTATAGCATAGATCTCCTTGGGGAGGCAAGTACTCATCCATATTTTTTCAGATACTCTGTGATCAGATATCTTATCTTCCGCATTCCTGATCTGATCATCCGATATCCTCTTTACTATACAGCCGTTTCACTTTTGCTTGCTTTTGAAAAAACGCTACTCCATAGCATAAGATCTGTGTATAACCGTAAAGCCCCTCCATATATTTCTCTGTGACAATCTGGTCGATCGCTGTAACAAGATCTTTGTCCATATCCGATGCCTTCTTTGATCTCTTGGCTTCTATGATGATCGCACGGCGGTTTCTTTTATCTTTGAGCAATATATCCGGTCTGTCCAGACCCTTCTCTTTATTTGATACGACACTATAACCACGCCCCACAAAAATCCCAGCAAGGAACGCATGATAGTAGTCCTCGTGATAGTCGTTATAACTGATCGTGTGCCATAAAAGGTCTGATATGATCCTGGTCGCTCCTTCCTCATCACTTTCCCACAACGCATTTATAAGGCGCTCAAGCTCCAAGGTATCTGCTGTTTTCTTAAAAAATGCGACTACTGTATCCTCAAATATCGAAGCGATCTCCTTATTGGGGATCTTTAGTGATACAGTCCCCCCCTCTTCCTCCGAATCAGCTTTTGTGAGATATCCAGTCATGAGCAATACGCTCCAGAGGTTATCCTCCGATGCATAAAGCGTATCATAAGTAAGCGCATCAAAGATTGACTGTGTTATCGTTCCGCCATTTAGGAGTGTCTCAAATTTCTCTGTTACATCAAAATCCGTCCGCTCGACAAAGGTGAGCAGGATCCCGTTATGGCTTGTGAACTTCCAGTAATTTTTTGGTTTCGCGTCTTTTCTCTTGATCAGGGCTGACATATAGTTCATCACATCCCAAGGACAATATACATAGCTGTTACCAAATACATAGCCATCATACCATTCTTTTATAACATCCGCCTTATCTTGTCTGTCCGCTACGGCTAACATTTTCTCCACTTCGTCCTCAGAAAAACCAAAGTATCCGGAAAAGTCTTCGTCCAATACAGAGAAGGAAGCAAAATTATCAGTCCCTGTAAATATGCTCTCCTTTGCAATGCGAAGGCAGCCTGTTATCACCGCAAACTCCAAAAACTCATTATCCTTAAGTGCAGTACTCATGATCCCTCTGATCACACCAAGCATAGAAGGATAGTATTTATCATCCTTCGTACTTTTTTCACTCGCCTTCGCCAGCGGAACATCATATTCGTCTATCAGGAGGATGACCCTTTTCCCATAAACTGTATGCAGCATCCGCATGATGGTCTTAAGTGAATTTTTCACTTCGTCTGCCTTCGCGGATCTAGACTTCAGTTTAGCAAAAACATCTTTATCTGCTGTATCGATCTCATCAATATCCATTATACCTGCCAGATCGATACAAACCTCGGATAACCTGTATTTAAGCATGTCATATGCACCATCAAGATCATCTGACTCAACATCTTTAAATGAGATAAAAAGCACAGGATACTGATCCATCCACTTCTCGCAAAACCCTTTATGCTCTGTGATCTTAAGCCCTTCAAATATATCCCTGCTATCTTTTCTTATACTAAAAAAATCCAACATCATACTCATCATAAGTGTCTTGCCAAATCGCCGGGGTCTGGTAAACAAAGTAACTTGAGCGCCCGTTTCCTCCACAAGCTCATATAGGATATCTGTTTTATCGACATAGTGATCATTTGATCTGCGTAAAGCCTCGAAGTCTGATCTGCCTACCCCGAGCTTAAATGCCATGTAAACTCTCCTTTCCTTCGATTCCATCTTTTTTCAGAAAAAATGCTCAGGCCCTCAACCTCCATCTGCATACACCTTACCATAAAAACCTTAAAACATCAATCCCACAGCCAAAAGACCTATACCCCCTTATCACGGCAAGGATGCGCGCCTCCATCATGCCCTATAAGCCTCCCAGATCTCCCAAAAGATATTTCTGCGCCCTTCATACCCCTCGATCAACTGCTCTGCCAGCTTATCATAAGCGTATCCGGCGGCATAGAGCTTGTCGGCGATGTAGTTGAACACAGGATGGTCGTTATGGTAAGGGCATCTTTCCGGATGGGCCTGCAAGTCTTTCAGATCATGCAGATACGTCAGCCTTTCGGAATGGCCATCGCGATGATGGGTCGTTCCATACTGCACATCGCGCATGCGCATCTGCAGGACCATGGTCTCATTCAGGTTCATGTTTGCCAGATGATCGCCGATCAGAAAGTCTCTTCGGTAGAGCTTGCCAAGAGCCTGCACCTGGACAAACCAGAACCGGTCCGCATCCTTCCATCCATCACCGGGGATCTGCCGTAAAAAAGCTGGAGTCTCTTCCAACATGGGCGCATCCTCATCCAGCAGGACCTCCAGCCCCATATCATAGCGCAGACCATCCCTGGTCACAATCCGGTAGGTGTGGTTTTCCGGCGAAAATGCGATCCCCAGGCAGGTGGTATGATCGATCCCGTAACGAGAGATCATGGCCCTATAGGTCTTGGCATCCACCGTATCATGGGGCGATAACCGGACGCGTACATGCAGATCCACGTCACTGTACCGGTCGTGATAGCTCTTTTCTATGATCTGGGCCACTTTAGCCTGGATCTCCTCTTTCGTGTCGGTCTTATGGATCGATATGCCTCTTGCCTGTATCCTATCGATCTCGGAAAGGGCCATGATCCGGCCGATAAAAAGCCGGAGCCCTTCCTCCATTTTTTGTCTTGTGATCTCCATGGCGATCCTCCATATACTCCTTTATCCGATCGACAGCTCCCGCAGATACGAGACGGTGACCGTTCCGATCGTGACGGTCTTGATCCCCTGAACGTTCATCACACGGGACAAGCTACAGATACCTCCCTGTGACGCTCGCTCGGTCTGCCGCCACCTCCTCGGGCATCCCCACGGCAACAATCCGTCCTCCGGCATCGCCGCCGCCCGGCCCCATGTCGATCATATAGTCGGCATTGCGGAGCACATCCAGATCGTGCTCGATCACGATGACGGTGGCGCCGTGTTCGATCAATGTCTGGAACACGTCCAGTAGGGTCTGCACATCTTTCGGGTGCAGCCCGATCGTGGGCTCGTCAAATACAAAGACCGCGTCCGACTGGGCCCTTCCCATCTCACTGGCCAGCTTCAGCCGCTGAGCCTCGCCTCCGGAAAGGCTGGGCGTCTCCTCCCCCAGGGTCAGGTAGCCCAGCCCCAGGCTCTGGAGCACCTGGAGGCGCTGATGCACCAGCTTCATATCCTTGCCCTCACAAGCCTTAAGGGCCGTGGACACATCCAGCCCCATCAGCTCCGGCAAAGACCACGCGCCGCCGCGTCCGTCCCGGCGCTTTATCCGGTAGGCCGCCTTTGCGTATCTGGACCCGCGGCATTCCGGGCAGGGGATGTCCACGTCCGGCAAAAACTGTACGTCCAGGCTGATCTGCCCGGTCCCGTCGCACACAGGACAGCGCAGCTTTCCCGTGTTATAGGAAAAGTCCCCTGCCTTGTACCCGGCCTCCTTTGCCTCCGGCAGCCTGGCAAAGATCTTGCGCAGCTCGTCATGGACATTGGCATAGGTGGCCACGGTGGAGCGGACATTGATCCCGATCGGCGCGGCATCGATCAGCTTCACCCGCCCGATCCCCTCTGCCTCCACGCAAGCGATGTGCTCTGGCAGCGCTTTTTTCTGGAGCAGCGCTTCCAGAGCCGGGAGCAGGCTTTCCAGGATCAAGGTCGTCTTGCCTGACCCGGACACACCGGTCACCACCGTCAGCCTGCCCTTGGGGATCTCCACCTGCAAAGGCTTTACCGTATGGATCGCCTCTGTGGAAAGACAGAGCCTGCCCAATGCGAACATCTCTTCTCTGGACGCGCGCGGTCTGCGGATATCCTCCCTCCCTGAAAGAAAGGGTCCGATCATGGAGCCCTTCTCTCCCATGATCTCCCGGATCGTCCCCTGTGCGATCACCTGGCCGCCGCCTGCCCCCGCCCCAGGCCCCATCTCGATCATCCAGTCCGCCTCTCTCAGGATCTGGGTATCGTGGTCCACCAAGATCACAGAATTGCCGTCGTCGATCAAATCCTGCATCACGCCGGTCAGACCCACGATATTGGAAGGATGCAGCCCGATGGAAGGCTCGTCCAGCACATAGAGCACGCCGGTGGTCCGGTTGCGCACCGCACGGGCCAGCTGCATCCGCTGGCGCTCGCCTGTGGAAAGGGTGGAGGAGGCCCGGTCCAGGGTCAGATAGCCAAGCCCTAAGTCCATCAGACGCTTTGCGGTCTCGGCAAAGGATCCGCAGATGCTCTCCGCCATGGGGCGCATCTTGTCCGTCATGGAGGCCGGGACGCCGGATACCCATACCACAAGCTCCTCCAGGGTCATCCGGCAGGCCGCATCCAGGGACAGGCCGCAAAGCTTCGGCGCTCTGGCGGCCTCCGACAGCCGGGTCCCGCCGCAAGCCGGGCAGATATCCTGCTTTAAGAACTTCTCCACCCGCTTCATCCCTTTTTCATCCTTGACCTTGCTGAGCGCATTTTCCACAGTGTAGGTGGCGTTAAAATAAGTAAAATCGATCTCGCCTGCCTCATTGGTGTTCTTGGCCTTATAAAAGATATGTTTCTTTTCCGCAGGACCGTTATAGACTATATCCTTCTCCTTTTCCGTCAGCTGGGCAAAGGGCACGTCGGTCCGCACCCCCATGGCCCGGCACACGTCGGTCATCAGCGACCACATCAGCGTCCTCCAGGGAGCTACCGCGCCCTCATCGATGGTGAGCGTCTCATCCGGCACCAGCGTGGAACGATCCACTGTGCGCACGATCCCTGTACCTCCGCAGGCAGGGCAGGCGCCCTGGCTGTTAAAGGCCAGCTCCGCCGCCGAAGGCGCGAAAAAGCCTTCGCCGCATACCGGGCAGACCAGCTCTTTTTCAGCGGCCACCGCCAGCGTGGGCTCCAGATAATGCCCCTTGGGGCAGCGGTGGCTGGCCAACCTGGAGAACATCAGCCGCAGGCTGTTCAAAAGCTCGGTCCCCGTGCCGAAGGTGCTGCGGATCCCCGGCACGCCGGGACGCTGATGCAGCGCCAGGGAGGCCGGGACATGCAGCACCTCGTCCACCTGTGCTTTCGCCGCCTGCGTCATGCGCCGCCTGGTGTAGGTAGACAGCGAATCCAGATACCGTCTGGAGCCCTCGGCATACAGAACGCCCAGGGCCAGGGAGGATTTGCCGGAACCGGACACGCCGGATATGGCGACGATCTTCCCCAGAGGGACATCCACATCGATATCTTTCAGATTATGGACCCGTGCGCCGCGGACCTCGATCGTATCTGTGACTTTCTTTTTTTCATCCATCTTAAGCTCTTTTGCTCCTTTCCCGCTCATCCATGGCTCCTTGGACATGGAGGGACATCCTCCGTCATTTGTCTAGAGCGTGTTTGAAGATCGCTCTCCGTCAGCTGCGCGCCACAGTTTGCGGGACGTGCAGATGGTAGGAATGGATCTTCCAACACGCTCTAGTATAGCAGAAAAAGGGCATAAAAACAGCGCCCTATCTTACGTTTGTCCGCGGATCCGCTAAGCCTCTTTGTCCCCGGGGATGAACTCGATCGTGACCCTCCCCCCTTCATGGACATAGATACCCTGGAGCACCGATACCAAAAAACCTCTGTCCAGGGCTTCCGCAGCGCAGTCCGGAGCTGCTTTTTTATCCCCTTCCCAGTCCTCCTTTGCCCCGCCTTTTAAGCCGTCTTGATCCTCCTCTTTCGAAGGTTCTCCCGATGCCTCCCCACACTGGGACCGGATGGTCTCGACCGCGCGCTCCAGCTGTCCGGCCCGGACGGAATACTTTTCCTTTAGGCGGATATAGCCCTCTTTGGTGATCAGGCCCTCCTTCCAGTCCCCGTAAAGCCCGTCTATGATCTTGTTGACCTTATCAAGCTCCTCCTGGCGCTGGAGGAGCATTTCGGCAAGGCGCGATGCCTCTCGCTCCTGCCTGGCGGGCAGAGAAGCCTCCTCTGCCCCGCCCCATCCGCCGCCCCGCCCCTTTGCGGCCCCGTACAGCAGATCAGCCTGGGCCAGCCGCTCCCGGATGGCCCAGGCCAGAGCCTTTAGGACCGCCTCCTCCCGGATCGTATGCTTTGTACAGGCCCCCTTAGACTGCTCTCTGTAGGTGCGGCAATAAAAATAGACGATCCCTCTCGTCTTCTGTCTGGTCATCGCCCGCCCGCAGTCCGCGCAGTAGATCAGTCCGGATAAAAGATGCCGCTTCCTCTCCCCCGGCGCGGTCCGGGTGTCTGCCTTCTGGAGCCGGGCTGCCTTCTGGAAAAGCGCCTCCGGGACGATCGGTTCATGCCTATCCGGGACGATGTACCAGTCCTCCTTTGGCACCGCCACCTTCTCATGGACCTTGTAGCTGATGACGGTCTGCCTCCCCTGGACCATCGCGCCGGTATAGACCTGGTTCTTTAAGATCCAGGTCACCGCTCTGGGTGACCACAGCCCGCCGCTCTTTTCCATCTGCGGACAATAAAAACGCAGTCCCTTGCTCCTTTTATAGGCAGCCGGGCTTAAGACTCCCAGCTCGTTGAGCCTCCGGGCGATCCCATTCTTGCTCATCCCCTCATAGACATACCAGTGGTAGATATCCCGCACCACCTCTGCCGCCTCCTGATCGATGCACAGCTTATTTTTATCCTCCGGGGACCTTTTGTAGCCATAAGGCGCAAAGGCGCCGATGAACTCCCCTTTTCTCCGTTTTGCGGCAAAGGTCTCCCGGATATCCCGGGAGGTCTTTGCCGCAAAGCGGTCGTTCATCAGGCCGTTGATCGGGACCTCCAGTCCGAAAAGAGTCTCCGGGTGGAGATAGCTGTCCAGCTTCGGCTCGCTGACCGTGATGAACCGGGTCCTGTGCTTTGGGAAGACCTTCTCCAGGAAATAGCCCTGGTCCGCGTAATTCCGGAACATCCGGGAGAGGTTCTTGCAGATGATGCAGTCGATCCTCCCCGCCTCCATGTCCCGGATCATCCGCTGGAAGGCCGGACGGTCATGGTCGGTCCCTGTTTCTCCGTCGTCGATATAATAGCCCACCAGGATGAACCCCCCTTCAAACCCATCCTCCAGATACCCAACGATGATCTTTTTCTGGTTCGTAACGCTCAAGCTCTCATCGTTCCCATCCTCCCGCGAAAGGCGGATATAGGCCGCCACCCGCCAGACCCTGTCTTCAGGCGACAGGCGGTGTACACCCTCTCGGACATTTCTCTTCCTGGCCATCTGTCTCCTTTCTTTCGGGGCTATGGCCGGATGCAGCAGCCCCAATACCGGAAAAGCCTGCTGCCAGCCGATTTCCGGTATAATACGGAAAAAAAGCTCATGACATCCTATGTGCCATGAGCTTGCTCTTATTCCCGGGCTTCCTGCCTGATCAAAGCCCCCTTTGTGTCCCTGTCATCCCGCGAGCCACCGCATCGATCGCCATGGTCATCTTATGGGACACATTGGGGACAAAGTCTGTTTTCAACGTCTCGATGTTCGCCCTGCGCACGCCATCCATTGCGTTACCCTCTTTAAGCGAACTTATAACTCATTTATGGTTTCCGTCACCGCCATATCCCGCATCCGTTTGGAGGGGGCATAGATGGCGGCAAGGGTTGCCGCGGCAACAAATACCACAACGATCAGCAGCCGGAGGACAGGCAAAGTCCATACGGCGTAGGCGAAATGCGCCTGGATCAGGGTGATGAACAATACCCTTCCAACGGCCAAACCCACTATACACCCGATCACACAGCCAGCCAGGGCGTAGGTGACAGCTTCCGCGGCGATCATTTGGGTCATTTGACGGCTATCCATACCAACGGCCCGCATCGCTCCATACTGCTTGCTTCTGGCGGATACGCTCATAGAGATGCTGTTCATAATGTTCAGCACGGTGACCATGGCGATAATGGCTAAGAAGCTGTAAACGCACATCACGAACGCGATATAGGTGCCGAAGGTGCGCTGATCCCGCCGGTCTTGGAGGACAAGTCCCTCATCCAGCAAAGCGCTTATGGCGGCCGCATCCTTGTCTGTCATATTAGCGGCCTGCACCATCACAAGGGAATAGTCGGTAATGCCGGTCAGCCGAAGAAAAGTTTCACCGGATGCAAGGATAGAAACTCTGCCATGAGAAAGACCGTCCCCGCTGAACAGATCGTAGGTCAGCATTCCCGCTATGGTCAGCGTCTGACCGCTCACCTGGATGGTATCTCCCATCCGAAGCGGGGCGTCCGGGTCACAGACCGCCAGCACATGGCCGTTGTCTCCATAGACACTTGAGAGGTCGCTGCCTCGTCTCAGCGCACCATCCTTTTTCAGCGCCCCCAGATCAAGATCGTCAAAGGAGATCAGATCCACCACCTGGGGCAGGCCCTCCTGTCCCAACTCCGCCGGGACATCGAAAGCGCTCCGCCGTCCGAACACGTTCTCCACCCCGTCCATACCGCGAAGGGTCTCCGCCAGCTCATAAGGGATACAGTTTGCGCCCGACTCCCCGGAGATGGTAAGATCGGCGTCGCTGGCCGACTGAGGCAGCAGATAGCCCACCCAGTCCAGCAGAACGGAGAAGGTCAGAAACAGGATGATGCTCAGGGCAAAGGAGCTGGTCATCAGGACAAGATCCTTTTTGGCTGACACCGCATGATGGACGCCCAGGGAGATCTCGATGGGAAACGCGCCAGTACGGACTGGCCGCCGCGCCTGACTGGTACTTCCTGTGTTTCCCGAAACCGCTGCGACAGGGGATACTTTGGCCGCCTGCTCCGCCGGCGCTCTGGCGGCGCCCAGCACTGTGACCGCTCCCATGATGATACCGCTGGCGATCCCGATCGGGCTGACGCCAAAGAGGGGAATGGCGGTAAATTCCTCCCGCACCACGAAACGCAGGATGGCGCACAGGATCCAGGAGCTTGCCGTGCCCAGAATGACGCCGATGGGAATGGCGGTCTTGCACCAATTGAGGGCCTCCAGCCGCACGAACCGGGCAAGCTGCTGGCGGCTCATGCCGATACAGCGCATCATTCCGAAAAATCTGGTCCGCTGGGCCACGGTGCTGTTGATACTGCCCGAGATCATCAGCACTCCGGCGATCAGGATCAGAACGAACAGTACCCCGGCGATCGGAAAAAGGGTCTGGCCCATGGGGCTGTCTAAAATTGTCTGAAGCGTAAATTCCTGACCGTGCTTTTCGGCAAGCCGGCTCTGCTCCATACGGACCGCCATATCCGCCATGCTAAAGATCGCCGTCACCAGAAATACGGCGAAAACGATGCACAGGAGAGTCATGCGGTTCTGCCGCCGCCGTACCCTAGCGGAAATAGGGATCAAACTGAGATAACTTTTCATGCCCGGCACCCCCCAAGATCTGTCAGTACGCCATCGGACACCTGGAATACCCTGTCCGCCGTGTGCGCGATAGCCGGGTTGTGGGTGATCATGATGACCGTCTGTTCATACTGCCGGGCGGTCTTTTTCAGCAAGGCCAGAACCTCATTGCTGTTTTGGGAGTCCAGATTTCCCGTGGGTTCGTCAGCCAGAACCAGCGAGGGCCGGGTGATCAGCGCCCGCCCAATGGCTACCCGCTGCTGCTGGCCGCCGGAGAGTTGGCTGGGCAGATGATCCCGCCGTTTCGCCAGATCCAGGACAGCCAGCAGATCCTCCAGATACCGCTTGTTGGGTCTCTGACGGTCCAGCAGCAGGGGAAAGATCATATTCTGCTCCACAGACAACTCAGGGATCAGGTTGAACGCCTGGAAGATAAAGCCGATGTTCCGGCGGCGGAAGACGGTGAGCGCCTTTTCCTTCATGGCGAAGGTGTCCTTTTCGTTGATATAGACTCGTCCGGAGGTGGGGGTGTCCAGCGCGCCGATCATGTTCAGAAGCGTACTTTTTCCGGAGCCGGATTCGCCAACGATGGCGACAAATTCCCCCTTGGGGACAGAGAAACTGACATCTTTCAAGGCGTGTACCGCCGCTTCGCCATCACCGTAAGTTTTGCAGATATGTTCTACTCGCAATAAGTCCATATCCATATTTATGCTGCTCCTTTCTTTTCTTGGACTGCATTGTCATCATACCACGCAAACCTTACTGTCAGATGGATCGCAGATTACAATTTTGTCATGATCGGAAGATTGATGGTAAAAGCCGTTCCCTGCCCCAGTTCGCTGTGTACTTCAATACTGCCCTGATGAGCCTCTATGATCGACTTTGCCAGCGGCAGGCCGAGGCCCACGCCCTGAGTGTCCTTGGAAAAGCGACTGCGGTAAAAACGCTTGAAAATATGGTATAGATCCTCTGGATGGATGCCGCTGCCGCTGTCCTCTACGGTGATCTGCGTCAGGCAGGGAGACTGCTGCCACTGGATGTGGATACGATCTCCCTGTGCTGTGTGGTCCAAGGCGTTTTTGACCAGGTTCCCAATGGCCTCCGTCAGCCATGTCCGGTCACATAGGAGGATATCCTGCTCATCCCCCTCCAAGATAAGCTCTTTTCCCTCCTGCTTGACCCGGAAAGAATACTGCCCCTTGATCTGCTCCAGCAGCTCCGAGAGGTTCTCCGGCGACTGTTCCAGGGTGATAACCCCCGCATCCAGCTGCGCCATTTTCAACAGGCTTTGCACCAGGGTCTCCATTCGGTCAAGCTCCTGTTCCGAGAGGTCAACAAACTCCTGGACCGTTTCGGTGTTTGCCGCCTCCTGTCGGAGGATATCGTTGTAGATATCCAGCGCGGCGATGGGCGTTTTGAGCTGGTGGGAGATGTCCGAGATCGTGCGGCGCAGAAACTCCTTGGCCTGCCGCTCGCTTTCAACATGGGCATCCGCGATCGTCACCAGAGAATTGACCTCATGGAACAGGCGGAACATGACACCTTCCTCGTTACATTCAATACCCCCCGTCCTCCGGTCAAGGATATAGTCTGCGATCTGCCGGGAAGCATCCTCCATCCGCCGCTTTTGCAGCCGCAGACGGTGGACGGCGATCCCCAGGGCAGCCGTCATGCCGCACAGAGCGCAGGAGAGCAGCAGCATCAACAAGTCCATCCTGTCCCGCCTCCCGCATTCCATTTATATCCCATGCGGCGAACGGTGACGATCCTTGCCGGTTTGGCCGGGTCATCCTCGATCTTTGTCCGCAGGCGGCGGATATAGACCGCCAGCGTATTTCCGTCCACAAAGTTTCCGTCATAGTCCCACAGCTTGCCCATGATCTGTTCCGCGGAGAGGATCACATCCGGATTTTCCATAAAGAACCGAAGGAGCTTGTATTCCGCCGCCGTCAGCTCCATCGGTACACCATTTTTGCAGGCCCGTCCCTCCAGTAACTGAAGGGTGATCCCGTTGGAGCAGAGCTCTCCAGGTGATCGCTGAAAATGCTGGCTTCTGCGGAGCAGAGCGTTGATCCTGGACATCAGGATCGCCAGCTTGAAGGGCTTTGTCATATAGTCGTCTCCGCCGATGTCCAAACCCATGATAATACTGGTTTCCGCATCTGAGGCGGTCAGAAACAGGATAGGGATCCGGGAGCTCTGCCGGACTTTTTCACAGAACGCAAAACCGGAACCGTCCGGGAGGGATACGTCCAAGATCAGCAGATCATATTTCCCCTCCTGCCAAAGGCTTTCCGCCTCCCGAAGCGTGCGGGCGATCTCCAGTGCATGGCCCGCTCTTTGAAAGGCAAAGGAAAGCCCGTTGATCAGGCTTAGATCATCTTCTAACAGGAGCAGTTTGCTCATACGGGACTTCCTTTCTGCAGCGACGATACAAGACGATCGTTCAACTGCCGATATAGTTCATCATTGAGGGAAAATGAAGCGTTGGTAAGCTCAATATTGACCTTCGCTGTGCCGCCACAGCAGAGGATAGCAATTACCTGTTTCAATGTTATCATTTTTATTACCTGCCTTTCGATCCATTCAAGATGGGATCTCCACAACCTCTGTTATAGGATACCTCCGTCCAAGGCCTTATACCATATGCTCGTCTATGTAGTCGGCTACATCGGACCATCCTGAAATGGATGTCTCCTGATCCTCACCCTTGTCGGTGTCCACCTCGCCCTCGTACTGCCGGTAGGCCCGGAGGCAGACGCCGTCCCTGACGTGAACAAACTCCGCCTTCATGTCCTCGTCATAGTAGGCGTAGATCAGTTCATCATCCCCCGCCAGCTCCACCCAGTCGGAGATCTCCCAACCAAAAAGCTGGGTTCCCGCACCTCCGTGGGGATCTTTACATGAAATCTCTGCTCAATGCGGTCTAAATCTTCCTTTTTTGCCTTCCCATGGGCGTTTAAAATCTGATCGTCATACATAGTTTCAGCTTCCTTTCTAATTGCTCATCAGAATATTTTAAAATATAAATTCCAACTTTTTATCTACTTTTGGGAAAAGATCAAAATAATTTATGCCGGAAATGTCAGCACAGTTCTGAACCCCTTTTGCGGTGCGCTCTCCATGGTTATGGTTCCCCTGTGGGCTTCCACGATCTGCCGGACCAGCAGAACACCTAACCCATGCCGCAGGTTCAGCTTTTCATCCGTACTCTCTAAATGGTGACTGCCTGCTGTCAGCTCCTTTAGCTTTTCAGCCGATACCCCCGCACCGTCATCTGTAACCTCCACCGTTATACCGACTTCCCCACACAGGACTGAGACAGCGATCCGGCAGCCCTGTGGGTTATGGACGATGCTGTTCTGGAGCAGATTACCCAGAGCGCGTTTCAACAGAGCCTCATCACCCAGGATGGACACCGATCCGCTTTCCGGATCGGCACAGAACTCTATCTTGTATCGTTCCTCCAAGCTGCCGTCCAAAAATCCGCAGACAGCCTGCCGGGCCAGCTCTGCCAAATAGACCGTCTCCAGCCGGAGGGGCTGCATGGAATACTCCAGCCTTGAAGTGAGGTTCAGATCGGAGATCAGGCTCCGCAGTCGCTCTCCATGCTTTCGGATACAGGCTGCCTGCTCACGGGCGGATGCCGGGAGGGCCCGGTCATCCTCTAGCTGTCCGGCAAAGCCCAGGATCACAGACAGAGGTGTCCGCACATCATGGGAGATGCCGCTGATCCAGTTGGCGCGGGCAGTGTCCTTTTTGGAAATAAAAGCTCCTGCCTTGTTGAGCTGCCGGTTGATCTCCGCCAATTCTCCCTTCTCCGGGAGG
>CAJUSS010000061.1 GCA_910588895.1 uncultured Lachnospiraceae bacterium | reverse complement strand
CACCGTGACAAAAGTTCACGATCTTCATGACGCCAAAGATGATGTTCTGGCCCATCCCCATCAGGGAGTAAAATCCCCCCATCAATAATCCGTTGACGCAAGCCTGCAAGAACATGCTCATGCGTATGATCCCCCTCTCTAAAAATACTGCCACTCCTTGTTTTTTAAGTATAGCACAAAAAAAATAGCACAAATTTGCAAGATCCTGCATATTTTCACCTTATCCGCCAGGATAAAGCAAAAGATATAGCATTTTTTGTCATTTATTTGTGCTATCTGTATACTTTCTTGTGTGATCTGCATGACAGATCAGGACCATCTGCCCAGATCTTGCGCCGCCCGGCCTTCTCAGTCCTGATCCGACTCTGTCCTTACCGGATCCTCGCCGGATCTTGCGGGAGCGTCCCGGAATTCTGTGGGGGTGAGCCCTGTCCACTTTTTAAAGACCCGGCTAAAATAGTTGGGGTCGGAATAGCCGGAATCCACACACACCTGCTTGATGCTCAGTTCTCGCTTTAAGAGCAGCTGCCTCGCCTTCTCGATCCGAAGTCCGGTCAGATATTCGGTAAAGTTCATCCCGGCCTCCTCCTTGAACAGCTTGCTGAAATAGTAGGGGCTGATCCCCACCGCCTGTGCCACATCCTCTAACGCTAAGTCCTTCCGAAAATTCTGGCGGATATATTCCTGGGCCTTGGTGATGATCCCATCAGGCTCCTGTTCCTTGATGACCACCGCCCGGGCCGTCCCCACCATGGCGGACACGAACCGTTTCTGCAGCTCCTCCCCGTCCTGTGCCATGAGCAGAGCGCCCACATCCTCCATTCTGCCCGGACAGCCGTTCCCCTGCTCCTGCACCATGCGCCTGGCGTAGAACAAGAGCTCCATAAGCTGGAGCTTTGCCTCCTCGAAGGTCCGGTCTTTATCTTTCTGCACCCAGCCGGCAAAGACCGAAGCCTCCCGGCGCACATCATGCTCCATCCCGCCCAGCACAGCCTTTAAGACCATCTGCTCCATGAGCTGCTGCTGCTTTTCCCGGGTATCCTTTACGATCAGGTCGTCGATATGGGTCACCTTCCGCTTCCCGTGGCGCAGGGCGTTCAAGGCCTCCTGATAAGAGTCGGACATGGCCTCCCAGGGCCGTACCGATCCGATACCGGCCTTGAGATGGATCCCCATCATGCTCTTTAAGGAATCCAGCAGGCTCCTGGCCTTCTCGATCATGCAAAGCCGCTCCTCATAACCCAGCTCCGCCTCCCCCAAGGGGAGCGCGCACACGATCTTATTCCCCATGATATCGCCGACCACGGCCCGAAAAAACACCTTGATCAGCTCCACCATCTTACCGTGGTACTTGTGAGCGCGGACCCCGCATCCTACGGGGTCCCCCATCCCGCCCGCTCCGTTTTCCTCTCCCCACTCCAGGACCATGATGATGCCATGTGCCTCCTCGATATCCAGAAGGCTCCGATACTGCTCCCCGCTGTCCGCATACTCATCCTGAAAGATCAGGCTGACGATAAAGCCATTCTCGATGATCGGGACCACCGCCTCCATCTTCTCCTTCACCAGCAGGTCGTCCTGACGTTTCCGGCGCTCTCCGTCGATAGTGCGCATGATGCCGGTGAGCCGTTCTACGATCACCTTTTTGTTCACCGGCTTCATCAGGTAATCCACAGCCCCCAGGCGCAGGGCTTCCTTGGCATAGCCAAAGTTATCATAGGCGGTGAGGATCAGCGTCTTGACCTTGGGATCCTGCCTGCAGATCTCCTCCATGGCCTTCAGCCCGTTGATCCCCGGCATCTGGATATCTAAAAGAGCGATATCCGGGCGAAAGCTCTCGGCCACCTCGATCGCCTGCCGTCCGTTTTTAGCCGACGCCAGCTGGCAGCTGCCGCCAAAGTTCTTCTCGATGATATAGCGCAGCGAATCGATGACGATCCCCTCGTCATCCGCTATGAGGATCTTGTACATATCCGACTACCTTCCATCTCCCTTTCTCTCATCCCGGCGGACCGGCACCCGTATGGCGATCTGGGTCCCCTTCCATCTTCCGTCACTTTCAATAGTCATCACATCCGTCCGGTCAAAATACAGCCGCAGCCGTTCCCGGACATTAAACAGCCCCACGCCGTTCCCCTGCCGACTCTCCTCCACAGGCCGCCCGGCGCTCCCCTCGTTCAGCTCCTTTAACAGCTCCCGGGATATGCCTGCCCCATTGTCCCGGATGCGGATCGATACATGGCCGTCTGAAAGCCTTGCCTGGAACCAGATCCGCTTCTCCCAATCCACCTCGCCAAGCCCGTGGCGCAGAGCGTTCTCGATCAGCGGCTGTAAGACCATGCCCGGAAAAAGAAAGTCCAATATCCTGGGGTCGATCTCCTTTTCCAGATGGATCTCGTTCGAGTACCGCACGTTCATGATGTACATATAGCTGTCGATCAGCCCGATCTCCTCCCGCAGAGTGGATGCCTCCCCGTTCTTTTGCAGCCGGTACCGGAAAAAGGCGGCCATATTTTCGATAAAATCGTAGGTCCGCTCCGCATCCTCCATCATGGCCAGCTGCTGCCCGGCATTCAAAGTATTGAACAGGAAATGGGGATCGATCTGAGCCTGATAATAGCGCAGCTGGGCATCCTTTAGCAGGCTCTCCATGGTCAGCTCCCGCTCCTTCAAACGGATCTCGGTCTCCATGGCCTCCCGCGTCCTTTTGATGTGGTCGTTGATGCTGACGATCATCTGGTTGAAGGCCATGGTCACCGTCCCCACCTCATCCATGCCCTCCGGCTCCTCCAAGACGATCTCAAAGTTCCCCTTCCCTACCTCCTTCGCCTTTTGGGCCAGCTTTTCTAAAGGCCTGGTAACGCTGCCGATGATCACATACAGCAGCACCATCAGGCAGCAGGCGACGCCGATCAGCACGGCCACCATAAAGATCTCCAGATAGCGCAGATACTGGTACAGCACATCATAGTTCTCCGAATTTGCCTTAAAACGCAGGGTATCCAGCCCTCTGAGGGTGGCCAGCAGGTAGGTATAGACCTTCTGCATCTCCTCAAAGCTCTCCTTGTAGGACGCCACATCGTGGTCCTGCTTGGCGATCATGGCGTTGTCTGCCAGATCCAGATAGGAAAAGGCAAGGCTGCGGATGTTCCGCTCCATCCGCCGGGCCGGATGGTCCGTGATGGTGTCATCGATCTCCCCGATCATCACCTGGAACTGGCCTCTGGCTCCCAAAAAGGTCTGGAGAGCCTCCTGGCTCCGGATGTTTAAGTACTGATAGATGCTCTCGTCCATCTCGGTCAGCAGGCTCTCCAGCTCACTGAGGCGGATATTGGTGATATAGACCTGGTCCATATTTTCCACCGTGGTGTCGATCCGGCCAAACAGGAGCAGGTTCACCCCGAGAGAGACCGCCATAGTGATCATCACCGGGAGGATCAGCTTTATCCGCAGGGACTGGTCGAAAAGCCAGCCTTTACTTTTCCGTGCCGGATCCTTCATCCCGGACCTCCCTCCTGTATGCCGCCGCCGAGGCCCGGTCCACCAGCATAGTGCCCACCTCCGTATAATAGCTGACCATATGGTACTTTTTATACGTCATCAGGGCATCCACGCCCATCCGCCCCATGGCCTCCGGGTCGATGGTGATCGTGGAATCGATATAACCCTCCTCCAGCCCTTTTAGGATGACCTCGGAAATGTAGCTGCCGATCACATCGATCCGCTCTAAGGCGCGCCGCTCCCGAAGGAGCTGATAGGTGGACTGAGTGAGCACTTCGTCCAGGCAGATGATCACATCCGGCTGCTGCACGTTCCCCTCCGCGATCTCGTGGATCACATCCTCCGCATTGTTCAGCCCCTTATCGTCCTGTATGATCCGAAAGTCAAACCGGATCTTCTCCTGACGGACCGTGTTCTGCAGGCCTGACCGGAACCAATTGCGGCTGGTCTCATTAAAGCTGGCCCCCGGGAACAGCACGGTCACCAGGCGGGTATCCTCATCCGCGATCTTCAATACCCGTTTTCCATATTCCTGTCCGAGGAAATAGTCATTGATCCCCACAAAGCCCTGGCGCGCAGAGTCCGGCACATCCTTCTGCATCGTGATCACCGGGATATCATGGCTGCAGGCCTTGTCGATCATCGTCTTGGTCTTCGCCTCATCCGAGGGCATGAGGAGGATCCCGTCCACATGCTCATAGATCGCGATATCGATGGAATCTTCCATGGAGAACTTATCCTCCAGCCCGTCCCCGATCTGCTCCACGTAGGCGCTGTACTCCGCGCTGTACTCCGCTCCGGCCTCTACCGCCCCCCGGTAGACATCCGCCCAGAAAGAGGTGTCCGTCTCATCGGATATGATCGCGATATGGTACGCGTAGGTCTTATGCTCCGTCTCCGTCGCCGTCCGGCCCATAAACAGCAGCATGCACCCGGAGGCGATAGCCGCGGACGATGCCGCAGCTATGATCCCGACAGCTATCCACAGCTTTTTGGATGCCCCTGAGCGGCCACGCGCCTTTGCAGGTCTTTCATCCCTTTCGCCATCCTCCATCTTGTCTTCCTCTCTGCCCATCTCATCCTTCTTTCCTGCTGTACCAGCCTTTTTAGACATCTGCCCCTTTCGTTATCCGGATCTCCTTGACGGCACGCTCACAAGGACCGGTCCTGGACCGATGTGGGCCACAGCTCAAACAGGCTCATCTGATGGCCGCTGTCCCATTCTTTTGCGGCTGGCCTCGCCCGTTCTTTTATCAAGACCTTTGCTGGAAGCGGCCGGATAAATGGCGACAGCTCCCCGGAAGCGGTCAAGATCAGTTCCTCCTTCGCCCTGGTCATGGCCACATAGAGGATCCGTCTCTCCTCCTCCATCCGGGCATCCCGGTCCTTTTCCGTCCCGCGATCTGAGGCGAGCGGCCCAAAAAAGGACCCGCCCCCTGGCTGGAGAGCCGCCTCCCGGGCCACATAGCCCGGCGGGAGGATGCCTTCCCGGATCCCGAAGAGGAACACGGCGGGAAATTCCAGCCCCTTGGAGGCGTGCATGGTCATCAAGGTCACCGTATCCGCGCTGTAGCGCCTGCTGCCTGCACGCCGCAGATCGCTCTCCTTTCCCATAGCCAGCATGGAGAGCATCTCCTCCATGTTCCTGCAGAACACCGCCATGGCGGTCAGCTTCTTTATGGCATCATCCTCCACGAGCTCCATGTCCTTTCTCCAGAGCTCCCACACCTTGACCGGATCGCCCCTCCTGCACTTGCTCCTGTACTTTTTTGCCAGAGTATCATAGGGGCAGGTAGAGATCTCCTCCTCCGCTATGCCCCACAGGAGCTTTAGACACAGCTTCCGTGACAGATGATCTTCAGCATCCAGCAGGCTCCTGAAAAAGCTCAAGCTGCCCCGGACCTTATCCGCTTCTAAAAAATCCTCCCGCCCGGTCACAAGATAGGGGATCCCTTCTTTTTGCAGACACTCCTCCAAGATCCCTGCCTGCCGATGGGACCGATAGAGGACCGCGATATCGGAAAAGCTCCTGGGGCTTCCATTTCTTTCCGGCGCACAGTCCTCCTGGGCATCCAGCATATCGATCCCGCCGATCATCCGCCGGATCTCCTTGGCGATGAAGACCGCCTCCGCCTTCTCGCTCACAGCCTCCACCAGGCGGACACCAGGACCAGGGCCCTGCACGGGCTCTAAGGGGCCTTCTCCTCCGCCAGACAGCCGGAGCGCGTATCCGGAGCCTTCTTTTTCCGTCTGGTCGAACAGCGCTGCCGATGCCTTAAGGATCTGCGGGGTGGAGCGGTAGTTCCTTCGCAGACAGATCGTCTCTGCCTTTTCCTCCTGGCAAAAGCGGCAAAAGCATTCCGGCGCAGCTCCCCGAAAGCCATAGATCGCCTGGTCCGGGTCTCCGATGATGAACAGCTCCCTGCCGCCCCGGCTCCATGCTTGGATCAGCCGGTACTGCAGCGGGCTGATATCCTGGAACTCATCCACCAAAAGATAGGGGATGGGCCGGGCATCCTCCTGCTCCGCCCTTTTTAGCGCCTCCAAAAGAAGGTCATCTAAGTCAAGGGCACGCAGAGCGGTAAGGCGCTCCTGATAGAGGCCGGCCAACCGATCTAACTGGTCCATATCCACGGCCTCCAGCCCTCCATCCGCCGCCCTCGCCTTATCCGCCCCGGCCGATCCCGTCTTTCTCCTGGAGATCATCTGGCGCAGGGTCCCGGGACTCTTCTCCACACCCAGCTCCTGCGCCGCCTCGCGGACCAGCTCCAGCGCCACATCCTCACCGGCCAAGGAGAAGTCCTCGCCCAAAGTCCGCAGCTGATCGTAGCACAGCCCGTGGAAGGTGCCCACCCGGACCCTTCGCGCCCGGCTCCCTTTTCCCAGCTGTGCCTCCAGCCGCTCCTCCATCTCCCGAGCCGCTTTTCGGGTAAAGGTGACCGCCATGATATCTGCCGGCTTCACCCTGCGCTCCTGCAAAAGATAAAGGATACGCGCTACCAAAGTCCTTGTCTTCCCGGTCCCTGGGCCTGCGATCACGGCGGTCTTTGGCGCGATGGAGCGGACTGCCTTAAGCTGCCCCTCATCCAATGTGATCGCAGGCACGCCTGCGGCGGGCACACCGGACTTGTCCGCGGGGACATCCGTTCGATCAGGCTCACCTGCAGGCGCTGCGGCCCTGCCTGGGGCTGCCCCTCTCCTGCCCTCTGCCCGTCTTTCTCCACCTGTCTGCCCCTTTCCGTCGATCTGCTCCTTCCCATCTATCCGTCCCGCTCGGCCGATCTGCTCCTTCCCATCTACCTGCCCCGCTCGGTCGGTCTTCCCTTCTCTGCCTGCCTCCGTCTCCGCACAGTCCCCCGGACAGATCCCGATCCCGCTAAAAAGCCTCAGCTGTCCTTCCAGCTCCTCCAGCTCCGAAGGCGCAAAAAGCTGTATCCTGCCGTATTCGCCGTCAAACCCCGGAAAGCGGCGCACCTTTCCCTCCCGGAGCCGGCGGATGCCCTCGGCGATCTGACGTCCCGCGCTGTCCCTGATCTCCTCGATCGGCACCTGGCGCAGGATCCCAAACTCTGTGCCCAGCCCTGCCAGCATCTCCTCATAGCGCCGCTGGACCTTCGCGCTGGCCGCCCCGATCCCCATGGATGCCCCGATCACCTCCGGCAGAGGCACCAGACTCTCAAAGGCCGCGGCCTGTGGCCGGATGAAGCCCTCATCGCGGTCCGCCAGCTGCTCGACCCGGTGGGACACGCCCAGCGTGAGCTTTTTTTTGCACACCGGACACATCCCCTGATAGGCCTCCGCTTCCTTAGGGCTTAAGCACAGATGGCATTTGCGGTGCCCGTCATAATGGTACTTCCCTTCTTCCGGGAAAAACTCGATGGTCCCCGCAAGCCCCTGTCCTTCCTGGACCGCCTCATACAAGCCATCATAAGACATGGAGATCTCCAAAAGGTCCGCCTCCCGCCCCAACTTCGAGGGGGAATGGGCGTCGGAGTGGGACAGCATCTGGAAACGGTCCAGCGCCGACACGCGCCAGTTCATGGGCGGATCCGAGGAAAGGCCTGTCTCGAAAGCCCGGATATGGGGTGTCAGATCCTCAAAGCACTCCTCCACCGTATCGAAACCGGAAAAAGCCCCGAACATGGAAAAGTGCGGAGTCCAGATATGGGCCGGCACAAAGATCGCCTTGGGGCAGACCTCCAGGGTGATCTCCAAAAGGTCCCGGCTGTCCAGACCTAAGATCGGCCTTCCGTCCGAGTGGATGTTCCCGATCGCCTCCAGCCTTTTCGACAGCCGCTCTGCCTCCGCAAGGCCCGGCAGCAGGATCAGGTTGTGGACCTTTCGGACCCGCCCGTTCTTCTTATAGATGGAGCTGATCTCCCCGGAGACCACGAACCTGGGAAAGCCATTCCCCACAGGCGCGCGGTCCTTGATGCGGTGCTCCTCCTTTAAGCGGTATAACCCGTCCTTTGCCGGCTCCAGCTTGTCGGCCAGCTCCTGCCGCCAGGCCGGATGGGTGAAGTCCCCGGTCCCTAAAAGGTCGATCCCCTTTTTCCTGGCCCAAAGCTCCAGTTGTTCCGGGACGCAATCCTTGCTGGTCGCCCGGGAATACCGGGAGTGTATGTGCAGATCTGCTATGTACATATGGTCACCATTTGTCCTTTTTCGATAAAATGCCGCAAGTTCTGCTGATAGTGTATCACAGTCAGGCCGGACCGACAATCATTTTCCGGCCCTGTCAACACGAAAAAAGCCCCGGTAGATAACAAGCCCCTTCCCCTTATCCGCACTTTGTTGTATGATCAGGAACAGAGATCGCGGTAAAGTGCGGCGCTTATTTATGAAAGGCCTTGATAACAGCTATCATCACGAAGGCTATACCGCTTATACGAAGGAGCCGCTGAGCGCCTATGACATCCAAAAGCTAGTGGAATATCGCAATATATCCCGTTGGGTCAAGATCAGCACCCCATCGATCTACAAAAAGGTGCTCCAGCTGGAAGAAAAAGGGTTCATAAAAGGAACGATGGTAAAGGAAGGGAAGATGCCGGAAAAGGCCGTCTATACACTGACCCCGTCGGGCGATGCGCAGTTTGAAACGCTGATGATGGAGATATCCCGCAAGCCTGTCCATATCTTTCTGGACTTAAACGCGGTGATCGTCAACCTGGACAGCCTGCCGCGCAGACAGCAGGAAACCTGTCTCGCTCAGATCGAAGAAAACGTAGGCCTCTTACAGTCCTACCTGGAGGAAAATATCCTTGCCAAAGAGGAGCTGCCGGATATACCGGCCACCGGGATGGCTGTGCTCCACCAGCAGGCCCTCCTCGCCCAGGCGATCGGGACATGGATCGCCTCTGTGAGAGAAAACCTGGCGGATCGATAAAACAGAAGGCACAAAAATGTCCCAGAGCCGCCCTCGACCGCCGCTCTGGGACATTTTCTCATCTTGCTATCCATCTCCAAGATCTATATCATCATCGTTTCTCTTCTAAGCTCCAGATATGTCTGTCCCGTATAAAATACAGGCACACTCCGATCCCCGCAAAGGCGATCACAAAGAACAAAAATGCCGCCCCGGATCCCTTTCCGCTGCCAAACATCCTCACGAGGACGCTGGTCTCGGTCTGCATGGCCATCACCGGCTCAAAGACCTGATCCACCAGGAGCCCGCCTAAAAAATAGCCGATCGGTATGGTGAAAAACTGAAGGGCATTCCGCACGGAATAGACCCTTCCCTGCATCTTTTCCGGCACATGCAGCCGCATGATCGCATCCAGATTCGTGCTCATGAGCGGTATGGCGATCCAGCCTAAGAAGCCTCCGATGCACCAGATGAGAGGCGTCCGGCCAAATGCCAGCAGAAAATTTTCCGTGCTCATGGAAAACAGCAGGCAGCCGCAGATCATCCTGACCCGACTCTTCGGCCTGGGCATAAATGCGGCAAAAAGGCTCCCCACAAAGGTGCTCATGCCGATCACCGTGTTCACCAGTCCCAATACCTTTTCACTGCCGCCGTTGCGCGAGAGCATCATCGCCGGAAAGGCCGCGTCATAGATCGAAGCCACCAGGTTGATCGATGCCAGAAATACGATCAGGTCAAAGATGCCCCGCTCCTTTTTCAGGTAACGGATCCCCTTTTTCGCGGAGGCCAGCAGCTTTTCCTTCGCCTCTCCATCCTCCTTGTCCTTGGGGATCTTGATCAGAAAAGCCAAGGTCAAAAAGGCGATCCCAAAGGTGGACAGATCAAAGGCCACCACCGCGCCCATACCGGCGATCCCTAAGACCGCCGTGGCGATGATCGGCGTCAGGATGGAATTTAAAGCGGTGGAAAAATACCGCAGCCCGCCGACCCGCTGATAATGCTCCTTTGGCAAAAGCCTTGTGGTCGCCACCTCCGATGCCGGCTGCTGGACCGTGTTCATCAGGCCGTTCACCCCGTTCAGCAGGTATAGATGGCCGATCTGCAGCGCATCTCTTTTCAGTAAGAACAGCATGATCACCGTGGTCGCTGCGGCTATGGTGTCACAGGCCAGCATGGTGATCTTCTTATCCCACTTATCGCTGAGGGCACCGGCGAAGATGCTGCACAGCACATAAGGCGCATAAGAGCTGACCATTAAAAGGGCGGTCATCAGCGCAGACCCCTTCTGGGAATAAGACCAGATGACCAGGGCATAGCTTGTCATGGCACTTCCCAGACCGGAGAAAGACTGGGTGACCCAGAGTAAGAGAAATGCCTTCATTTCCAGTATCGTTTTTATATACTTTTTCATAGACTCTGCTCCTTATCTAAATGTGATATACCACGATATCCATCTTGATGACAGCAAAGTCTCCGAGCAGTATATCACTCCATGCAGTCCTGCTCTAAAAGACTTTGCATGGAGCGTTTGCAATGCACAGCATGGGATCCCACCTCTTTTCTATCCTCTGTTTTCATCCATGAGTATAGCATAAAGATCGGGAAAAGGGAAGAGAGGTGTATATTTTACGCATCTTGCAGCCCCACATAGATATGGATCTCGGCATCCTCCATCTTGTCGTCCTGATATTCTTCAAAGTCGCAGACAAAGGTCCTGGGTAGATCCATCTGCCAGATCTGCTGCCAGGCTGCGGACACCGCTTGGACCATGTCGCCATGGATGATGAACCTGGCGTATCGTCCTGCCGGTATCCGGCACACGGCATAGTCTCCTTCCCTCGGCTCTCCCGCTGTCTCGCAGGCTGCGATCGCCGTGTATGTCCCCTTCTCATCCCCCTCATAGTCGGTATAGATCCCAAGGGCTTTCTCATTCACCTTTTCGGGGATCTTAGCATATACGCCGCCGTTAAAGAGCTTCTCCCACAGCCCTCCGATCACTGCCCCTGCATCGGGGGAAGTATTGCTGGTCCTGGCGGATACGCCTACCGCTATCTTCTCCTGTAACGTTACGATCTCATATTCCATATCCTGTTGCCATCCTTTCTCGCTGCCTGTGGCAGTCTGCTCTCCATCCATCGTGACAGCCTTATCTTACCAGGACAAACACGACATCTGTATGTCATGTTATTTACGATCTGCAAACTTTTAAATCCGGTCCTCCCCGGCGTCATATGCGCCGGCACAAAAAAAGGACGGCCGCGAAATGCCCCTCACATACTCGCGACCGTCCGTCCCTGTCTCATCTATGCCTTTGCTCTCTGTCACGCATCGGTCATATGTCCTGTTTCTCCTGCCACTGCTCCCGCTCCTGGTTCGACCACACCACCTGGTTCCGGCCTGACCGCTTGGCATCATAGAGCATGTTATCTGCCAGCTTCAGATGATCCGCCAGCTTGTCCCCCCGTCTGGGCGTCAGTGTGACACCTCCCACGCTGATGGTCACCCACGGGCTGACCTGTGGATCGTGGGGGATGTGCAGATCCTCCACCGACTGGCGCACAGTCTTCATGAACTCGAAAGCCGCTACTCCCTGCTCCCCCAAAAACACCGCCACAAACTCCTCCCCGCCATAACGAGCGAACAGATCCGTGGACCGATGGAAATGGGAAGACACCGTCTGGGCCACGGCCGTGATGACCTTATCCCCTGCCGGATGGCCGAAGGTGTCATTGTACAGCTTGAACTTATCGATATCGATCATACAGATAGAGAAGGGGATCTGGAAACGGATGGCCTCCCTCCAGCGGGAGGAGCTCTCGTCCTCGTACCGGCGCCGGTTCGCCACACCGGTGAGCTCATCGATCATGGCACGCTCCTTGAACTGCATCTGATAATGATAGAGCTGGATATGCGTATTGGCCCGGGCCTTGACGATCACCGGCTTGAACGGCTTGGTGATATAATCCACCGCCCCCAGCAGCAGCCCCCGCTCCTCGTACTGCACATCGGACAGGCTGGTGATGAGGATCACCGGCACATGCCGGGTGAGCTTCATCACCTTCAGCTCCTGAAGGAGCGCGAAGCCGTCCATCCCGGGCATGATCACATCCAGCAAGATCAGAGAATATCCCCCATCCCTGGCTGCTTCCAGTCCCTCCTCTGCCGTGTGACAGCAAGTCACCTCATAGTCATCCGCCAGGATCGAGCTCAAAAATCCGCTCTGCACCGGGCTGTCATCGATCACCAAGATCTTTTCCATACAAAACCCCTCTCATCCCACTTTGATCCGCTGCCTGCTCTAAAGGCAGCGCATAGTCCACACATCTGGAGTCCCCTGACTTTGCTAACCGGCCGTGATATCCTGTGCTACAAATACCGCTGTCTGAGGCAGATCGTCCTTACCGGCACGGGCCAGTACAGCAGAGGCCCTCACCCAGCTCCAGTCATCCGCCCCGGCGCCCGGCTCTTCAGACAGCTTGCGATACTCAAACGCTACACAGGGCTGCCACCAGCGCAGGCGATCCAACAGGTTCTTAGCGCTCATGGTCTGCAGATATCCCGCCCGGTCATCCTGGTGGATAAAATGATCCGCATATACCTCCAGAGCAGCGGTGTAGTTCACCTCAGCCCCCAGCACATCCTCTCCCCGGTCCAGCTGGGTGACTGCGCGGAAGGTATCCTGTGCCAGATCGACATAGTATGTACAAAAGAACAGGCGGCTAAGACTGCTGATGATATACGCCCGATCCTCCAGGTCCCGAAGGACCTCCCGGCTCCGGGCTGCCAGCCCCTCCCGTTCTGCTCCTTCCCGGATCATATCGTCCACTTCCTTCACGCACAAGAGGACCGAACGCTTTCCCTCCCGACGGTCCGGGATGACCTCCATCAGATTCCAGCGGTATCCGTCGCCTGCCTTCCGGCGATAGAGCATCGACCGGACCTCATCCTTGCTGGCAAATGCCTGACGCAGCTGGTCCAGACAGGTGAACGTGACAAATCGTTCCACATCCTCCCAGTGGACGTCGCCGTCCAGGGCAAACCGTGCCAATCGTCTGGTCATAGGCCCCTCTCCCGGCTGCCAGCCCTCCAGATCGGATCTGAGCACCGTACACACGTCCCTCTCCAGATCCACAACAAGTATCTTTCGATATGTAAGATCTCGGATCTCCGACATAGATGCCAAGATCGCCTCATGATCGTTCATCTCCACAGTCTCTCCCTCCATAACGATATGGAAAAGGTCCCCCCGTTCAGACGGGCAGGACTCCAGTCTTGCCGCGGATATCCCGCCGCAGCATAGAAACATATTGTATCATATCACAAAACCATGCAGTAAATCAATCTATGTTTCCGATCCGACCGATATTTTTCCTCTATACTTTTCCCGTATCCCCTCCGCAAATGCCAGCATATCCTCCCGAAGCTCATCCGGCTCCAAGATCTCCGCCCCGGCCCCAAAGGAAGCGACCCAGTTGATGACGGCAGCCTTATCCGTAAACCCGCCGCAAAAGAGCAGAGACCCATCCGGCCGGACCGAAAAATGCTCCGGACTATATTCCTCGATCAGCCGCCATTTATGGGCGGGGTCGATCTTCACTTTTACCTGCAAGGCCGGCGGGAACACCTTCTCCGGCGACAGGTCCGGGAGAGGCACCGACCGCTTTTTAAAGGTCTCTCCCAGGGTGAGCCCGGTCATGCGCTCCAGCTTGAACAGGCGCATAGCCTGACGCATGCGGCACCAGCTCCACACATACCAGCTGGACCAGTGAAAGAGCAGCGCATAGGGCTCGACGGTCCTTATGGTCTCTCCCTTCGGGCTGTGATAGGTAAAGGATACCATCCTCCCGCTGCCGATCCCATCATGGATCAGCTCGATCTTCAAAGGAAGGGAGGTCTTATGCCAGGAGGCAAGGTCGATCAGGATGTGCTGGTCTGCTGTCAAGATCTTTGAGGTGCCCGCCGACAGCTTCTCCATCAGCTGAGCGTATCGGTTGGTCCCGCTGACGCTGTCCAGACTGCGCAGGCCCGCCAGGATCGCCTGCATATCCGACGTGCTGAGCAATGTCCGGTCGATCTTATACCCCTCCATGACCCGGATACCGCCGCCCGTCCCCCGCTCCGTCACCAGCGGGATCCCTGCCATGCACAGCGCCTCCACATCCCGGTTGATCGTGCGCCTGGACACCTCGAACCGCTCCGCCAGATAAGGCGCGGTCACCTTCTCCTGCTGTAAAAGGATCGCCAAGATCCCGATCATCCGGTCTAGCTTCATCTACTCTATCCTCCATACGATCTGTCCTCACCTTTCACACCAACGCCGATCATCTGGCAGAAATCCCCGTTCGCCGACCCGCGGGCGATATCGATCCGATCTTTCGATCGATATCATCATTTTTATCGATTTTACAAATGCTGTTCTGGAATGTATAATAAAACAGAACCGATCAAACTATAAAAGGAGTCTACATTTTATGAAAAAAGGTCTACCTGTTTTCCTGGCCATAGCAGCGGCAGCGGTCTGCGTCATCGCGGTCGTCCTTCCCCAAAAACAAAAGCCAGACTATACCATCGGGATCTGCCAGTTCACCCAGCACGATCCGCTGGATTCCGCCACTTTAGGGTTTAAGACAGCTCTCACGGACAAGCTGGGGGACAAGGTCCGGTTCATCGAACAGAATGCCAACGGAGACCTGACCTTATGTACCTCGATCGTCAATGACCTTGTGGCCCAGGATGTGGATCTGATCCTGGCAAATGCCACCAACGCCCTGCTGACCGCCGCCAACGCCACCGAGGATATCCCGATCCTGGGCACTTCGATCACCGACTACAGCCAGATCACCGGAGATAATGTCTCCGGCACCTCCGACCTGATCCCAGCCGATATCCAGGCCGCCATGATCTCGGAGCTGTTCCCGGATGCGAAAACGATCGGGATCATCTACTGCTCCGCCGAGTCAAACTCCCAATACCAGGCAGATGCCCTGAAAACAGCATTGGCCTCTGTCGGATATCCATGCCAGACCTATCTTTTTGCGGAAGCCGGCGACCTGTCCTCCGTGACCATGACAGCCGCAGCAGAATGTGATGTCCTATACATCCCCACAGACAATACAGTGGCTTCCAATGCACAGCAGGTCGCCAACATCTGTCTGCCGGAAAAGGTCCCTGTGATCACCGGAGAGGAGAGCACCTGTCTGACATGCGGCGTCGCCACTATATCGGTGGATTACCAGGCCCTGGGATATGCCACCGGAGAGATGGCCGCAAAGATCCTGACAGAAGGAACGGCTGTGTCTGCTCTGCCCGTCCAGTACGCTCCCAGCTTTACCAAGAGATATAACGAAACGATCTGCGAACAGCTGGGGATCGACGTGCCGGAGGGATATACCCCCCTTGGCGGCGAGTGAGCCGCAGCCCATCCACAGCGGACGTATCCGCCGAAAGATCTGCGCAAAGCCCCAGCGCCAGCCCCGGCGTCCAGCACGCCTGCCTGTCCGCGGATCCTATGCCGTAAATTCTTTCTCGATACAATATTGCAGTACCGTCTCCATCTGCGGAGAGACCCATTTGTCCTTGTGATAGAGGAGCTGCTTCCACACCTCCACCTTTACGTCATACACATCCAGGTAGAACAGCCGCTCTTCTTCCACAGCCTGTGCGGTCACATAGTCCGGCAGGAAGGATATCCCGATCCCCTGCTCCACCAGGGAACCGATCAGATCCGCGCTCCCCACCTCCAGGATGGGATGGATCTCCAGGGACATCTCCGCCAGCTTTTCGTCCATCAGCCTGCGGTAGCTCATCCCCTTTTCGGTGAGGATAAAGGGAGATCCCAGCAACCCCCGGACAGAGAGGGGGCCCATATGGCGCAGAGGACAGTCATGTCCAGCCACAAAATGCACCCCCACCTTCTCCTCCCTGGCGATCACATATCCCGTATCATAGATATGGTTGTCCAGCGTGAGGATCACATCCACACCGTTGTGGTCCAGCAGCCGGAACATCTCCTCTGTGCCGGCCGCGACGATCTTCAGCGTGATGCCGGGGTGCCTCTTTCGAAAGCGCTCAAACCCCTCCCGCAGCATAGCGGTGCAGAGGGAATCTGCCATAGCCAGACGGACATGGCCGGACACCACTTTCTCATCCTGGATATTTTGTTTTAACTCCTGGGTCAGCTTGTTGACCAGATGTGCATAGTCCAGCACCTCCCGGCCCTTCTCCGTCAGCGCCACCGTGTGGCCGATCCGCTCAAACAGCTGTGAATCCAGTTCCGTCTCCAGCTGCTTGATCTGAAAGGAGACCGTGGATTGGGAGAAGCCCAGGATCTCGCCGGCTTTTGTAAAGCTGCTCAGCTCCGCTACATGGATGAAGGTGATCAGATTTTTGATATCCATCGTTCACTCCAAGCTCTGTGGTCTTTGTCTACAGCAAGCGGCAAGGCGGATGGCATACAGGCACGGCACATCCCAAAAGCCTTGCAGGACAGGCGTGCCGCTCACAGGGATCGGTCTGCCTTTTGCTAAGAGTCTCATCACCAGTATAAACGAAACCGAACGACAATGCAAATTTTACTTTTCAGATCTCCAGAAGATCTTCCACAAAAGGAGAACAGATAGCATGGACTTTTTGAACACAGTCAGTCAGTTTTTCATCTTTTTATTTCACGCAGTCTATCACATCCTCTGGGGCGATCTGATCGCCATCCCCCTGCCGGGCGGCGGATCTTTGGGCATCTCGCTCCTTGTGCTCATCCTGATCCCTTCCGGGATCTATTTTACTATACAGACAAAGGCGCTGCCCTTCCGTCTCTTCCCCGAGATGCTCAAGGTCACCACGGAAAAGAAGAAGCTCTCCCAAAAGGATGCCATCTCCGGGGTACAGGCCCTCATCGTATCCACTGCCACCAGGGTGGGTATGGGGAATCTGGTAGGGGTCGTAGCCGCGATCTCCGCCGGCGGCGCGGGCGCTGTGTTCTGGATGTGGATCATCGCGCTCCTGGGATCCTCCACAGCCTTTATCGAGGGCACCCTGGCCCAGCTCTACAAAGAAAAAGACCCCCTGTACGGAGGCTTCCGCGGCGGCCCGGCTTACTACATCCACCACTTTTTTATCAAGAAGGACAGCAAAGACAGGCGCTCTCTGACCGCGGTCCTGTTCGCCCTCTCCGGACTGATCTGCTGGTGCGGCATCAGCCAGGTGATCGGAAATTCCGTCTCCTCGGCCTTTGACAATGCCTTTCATATCCCGCCTCTCTACACCACGATCGTCCTCGTGGCGATCTCGGCAGTCATCGTGCTGCGAAAGGATGCCACTGTAAAGGTCTTGGATATCATGGTCCCCGTCATGGCGGCCTGTTACTTTATGCTCACCATCTTTATCATCATCAAGAACATCGGACTGCTCCCTGCTGTCTTCCAGAAGATCTTCCTGGAAGCCTTCGGACTGCGCCAGGCGGTGGCCGGCGGGTTCGGTGCGGTGATCATGAACGGTGCCAAGAGAGGGTTATTTTCCAATGAGGCCGGTTCCGGCTCCGCTCCCTGCGCCGCTGCCGCCGCGGATATCGACCATCCGGCCAAAGAAGGCCTTCTCCAGGCCTTCGGCGTGTTCATCGACACGATTGTGATCTGCAGCTGCTCCGCCATGATCATGCTCCTGACCCCTGCCGATCTGACCAGCGGTCTGGAAGGGATGGACCTTTTGCAGACCTCCATGCGGCATCACATGGGCCAGGCCGGCGTGGTCTTTATCGCGGCGATCCTCTGGCTCTTCAGCTTTTCCACCTTTATCGGCATCCTCTTTTACGCCAGGCCCAATGTAGCCTACCTTTTCGGCGATAACTGGCTGTCCCAGACCTTATATAAGATCCTGGCTCTGATCATGCTCTTTATCGGCGGGCTGGCCGCTTATACCTTTGTCTGGGATCTAGGGGATATCGGCGTGGGGCTGATGACCGTGTTCAACATGATCGCACTGATCTTGCTGGCGCCGAAGGCTTTAGAGTCGCTGACCGACTATGAGAGGAGGAAGCGGGAGGAGGCGGATCTGAGGGGATGAGATCCTTTGTGCTTTTTTGATCCTTGTATCCTCGCAAGATATGGGGTATAGTAAGCGACCTCCCAGACAAGGTGGGAGCTGGAATGTCTGATAAATGGGAGCTATATCACAAAAAAGAACGATCGGGAACTGACCTATCGGGATCTATATAAGGATATCGATAACCTGTGGGGGGAGTGCTCTTTATCACCGGTTATCTGACCCAGCGTGATAAAGCTGCGGATGGTCCTTTCCAGTTGGTCATACCGAACCAGGAGACCCGCCAGATCTTCGCTGAACAGATCTTCCAATGGTTCCAGGAGGAGGCACGAAAGGATACACCAAGGCCGGATGCATTCTGCCAAGCTTTCCGGGATGGGGATCTTGCCGCGATCGAAAGCCAATTCACGGCTTATCTTAAAAGGACCATCAGCATCCGTGATACCAGCGTTCGCAAAGCGAAAAAAGAAAACTTTTATCATGGTATCTTATCAGGTCTTTTGAGCCATCGGAAAGACTGGCGGATCGTCTCCAACGCTAAGGCCGGAGAAGGCTTCCGTGATATCCTCATCGCGATCGACGACGATGCGGTCGGGATCGTGATCGAAGTGAAATATCCGGACAACGGCGACCTGAAAAAGGGCTGTATGGAAGCCCTTGATCAGATAGAAAAAAAGGACTATGGCGACCGGCTGTTGCAGGATAGGATGATGACGATCCTCCGGTACGGGGTCGCTTGTTATAAAAAGAGGTGTATGGTGCGGATGCTGCCTTTGCTGAAGAGCTAGCCTTTTCCTCATAGGGGAGGTCCTTTTTTCAATGCAGGGACATAGGGTATCAGGCCCTTCTCAGCACAATACATCTGCATATCTAACGGGAGCATCCTTGCATCCCCAGGCAGTCCGTCGATCACAACATACCAAAGCATCGAGTTCTTTTCTACATCCGATGCAAGGACCCACTCCGCACTGGTGTGATCGAGCTTCAGCATCTTTCGGATCTCAGCAGCTTTCGCAGATGCTGTGGTCTTCGCCACGCCCAGCGGTCCCACAAGCTCTTCTGCTGTCATATGGATCGGCTGGCTCTTATCAAAGATCCAGTTGTTCTGCGCGACCGCATAGATGATCCCTGCCGCCCATGTCCTGGCCCTGCCTGACGTGAGCGGCGACGGCCGTTTCCTGCACAGCTTTTCTACTGCATGGAGACAAAGCACCTTATACTCGTCATCCAGATATCCATCACAGTATGGCACGATGATCGCGGCCAGTTCATCATATCTCCCTTGCATCGACTTTGGTATGTTCATGATCTTTTATCCCTCTTGTTTTCTTAATTTCCGGCAGCTCTGCCGACCGCGGCAGGTATCGATCGATGTCCTTTGCGCTCTATACCAGTGTGTAGAGGGCATAGGTTGTTGGTCAGAGGCAGCCTCCCATCCTCCATAAAGGTCTCACTGCTCATTTGATGAAAGGACCACCCGGCACTTCTTTTTAAAACAGGCGATCCCGTACTTAAGGATCTTATGGAAGCCCTCCGCTTCCAGTCCTGCAGCATACCCTCTGGCTTCGATCTGATCCAATGCCCTCGCGCAGACGAGATCTTGATCCCCTTTTTCCGCATATTTCACTTCGATGACGATCCCCATGTCCTCATCCTCGATCTGGATCTGGATATCACTGTAGCCATCCCCGGCCTCCTGGTTGGAGCGGACATACCAGCCGCTCTTAAAACTCAAGATCCCCAATAAGATACCATGGAAAAAGTTTTCTTTTAATGGTCTCTGGACGAAGGTATCCCGGATGCTAATCGTCCTGCTCAGATAGACGTTGAACAGGCGTTCCACCTCATCTGCCCGTCCCTCTTTGAGCGCCTGGCAGAAGCTGGTCAGCATCTCCCCGTCCCGCCTGGTCTCCTCCTTGAACATAGCCATGATCTGCTCCGTGAAGAGATCCCGGATCTCCCGGTTGGGGATCGCCAGCTGCAGCCGCTTCCCATCCCCCTTCCCCCGCTGGGTCAGATAGCCGGTGGTGAACAGCACGCTCCAGATATGGTCGATCGTATCGTATAAGCTGTCATAGGTCAGGTCCTCATGGATCTCCTTTGTCACGGTCTCCCCGGCGACCAGAGCTTCGATCTCCCCCTTCGTCAGACCGTCCCCTACCTTTTCGATGAACCTGCGCACCACATCGTTCCCGCTGGT
>CAJUSS010000060.1 GCA_910588895.1 uncultured Lachnospiraceae bacterium | reverse complement strand
CTTCTTGGCAAAAGCTCGCTGATCATCTCCGCCACCCCACACTCATCATTCGACAAGGTCACCCGATCCGCACTCGCCTTCACCTCATCCATCGCATTCCCCATCGCCACTCCGATCCCAGCGGTCTGGATGATATCCAGATCGTTTAATGAATCTCCGATCGCCACCGTATCTTCGATCGGGATATGTCTGAGCTCGCAAAACTTTCTCAAGGCTCGTCCCTTATTTACACCATTTTTTGTGATCTCCAGGTTCCCCCAACCTCCGCTGACCACCTTTAGTGCTGCATCACTCTCTAATCTTTGTTTTACTTCTGCCCGATCTACTAATCTTCCCGTTTCATCAGGATAGAAATTCATCGTGATCTTCTGTACAGAAAGATCATTTTCTTTGATAAAAGAAAGTGTATCCTTTAACCATACACGCTTATTCAATATATAGGTCTTCCTTGCTCCAGGCACATCCAATCTATCCACGATGCTACGTGTATATGCAGGACAATAAGCCTTTCCCTGTATGAACATGTCGATATGCATATCTTTAGTCAATAGGAAACGCAAGATCGGAAGGATCGTATCCGTCTCAATGCTTTCTTCGTAGATACATCTCCCCGTCTTATATTCATAGATAGCGCTCCCATTGGCTGTGATCGCATAAGAGATGTTCAGCCCCTCCAGTTCATCATGGGGCATCAGGCCATATGGACTGCCTGTTGAGATCAGTATCTCTATCCCCATCGCTTCCGCTTTCTGTATCGCGATGCGGTTCTTCTCCGGTATCCTGCGCCCAGTATCCAGCAGAGTCCCATCCAGATCCATTGATATCAGTTTGATCAAATCCATCCATTCCTTTTCCTTAATCCTGCTTTTCCCTGTCTAATATACGCTGCCGTATCTTTGATGTGGATATCGTCTGTGTATATGGGAGATAGATCACATCCACCCCGACTTCATTTAACTCTTTTTCAAACCGATCCCAACGTTCGGTTCCTTTATAGTCATCACCGATAAAGATAACATCAAAATGATACAAGTCCCACAATCGCCTTTTATCTCGAAAACGTGTGATCACTGCCTGGTCTACTCCCTTGACCGAAGCAACGATCCTCCGTCTGTCCTCTTCTCCTATGATCGGGGCAGGCTTACGCTCTTTGACCACTTCATCCCCATGGACTGCTACGATCAGATGCTCACAATATTGTTTCGCTGTCTCGATCACATTAAGATGCCCTACATGGAAAAGATCATATGTCCCATCTGTATAGCCAACCTTATACTTTTTTATCACGACGGATCCTCCAGCAAGCGCAGTTCTGATATCGGATGTATCTTTCGTTCTTCTTCCGGCGGTAGTGTCATGTAGTCGCCAAATTTATGTTTCAGATAACCCTCATAGTCCCTGGCTCCGGTCAAGGTGATATGCCCAAAAGGATACCTGCCCTGCTCCAAAAACCATTTTCGATAAAATCCGTAAGTTCCTTTTGGTGTGGGAAAGGTCAATATCCGCACCATCTCCGTCTTACGCCCAGAATTTATCTTGATCAATGCACCATACCATCGGATCAACACAGTCCTGGGAATCGTCCGCATGATGCCGTATAATGAGCGGAGCCATCTTTTTTTTTCCATACGGCATCCGACTTCCGACCACAAAAACTTACGCAAAAGAAAACAGGCAAAGAAATGGAGTTTTCTTGCCAATCTTCCATTAGGGACATTATCCATGGGGAACAGATCGATAAAGATCCCCTGTTCATAGGGCATAAATTCCTGGCCTGCTCGTATGAACTCTGTTCCTTTCCGCCTTAATTTCCCATACCCCCAACGATAACCCCCTGTATCTCGGATCTCCTGAAAATAAAATCTCTCGGTATCCAGTTCTGTTTCACATGCTTTTCTGAATCTTTCATACTCTGCCCGCAGAAAACCAAGATCCGCATCATCATCCCATGGGATATAGCCGCCATGCCGGATCGCACCCAGCATGGTGCCGCCGACCATATTGTAATGGATCTTGCATTTACGGCAGATCCGATCTACTTCCTGCAGCATTTCTATCTCTATCTCCTGGACACGATGCAGTTCATCCTGTGTCATGATATATTGTTCGGTCACGGCTCTATTCCTTTTCGCTAAATGTAAAGTCCAGATATGCTTCCATATCTACCTCTGTATTGATCAATCCTTGTTCATAAAGAAACTTTGCAGTCTTCTCTAATTCACTTTTATCTCTTTCGGTCATTGAGACCGGGAAGTTACTGCTTTCCCATGTTTGTATCAGCAATTCGCTGGGAAGTCCTGTAACAGAGGAATACTCTTTTGCATATCCAGCAAAGTCACTTTTCAGTTCGTCTACTGCACGCTGATATTGTTCCATGAATATCCTTACGATCTCCGGGTTCTGAGCCGTGTATTCTTGGTTGGCTACGATGACATTTTCTCCAGCATATACGCCTGTACCATCTGCCAATAATATCCCCGCTCCATCTGCGCAGATCTTTAGCATCGTAGGATTCCACATAGCTACCGCATCAACCTGCCCCGTCGCCAATGCTGCTTCCAGTTCAGAAACGCCCAGATTGATCAATTCCACGTCACTCATGGTCAGCCCTGCATCCTCTAGCATAGCGTTTAAAAAATCCTGTGCGATCGAACCGATCACAAGCCCTATCTTCTTTCCTTTTAATCCTGCTACTTCTGTGATATCTGTGTCGTTCTGTACTAATATGCCAAGAGTCCTTTCACCGTTATATGCGATCCCGATGATATCCCGTTTCTGGCCTGCTGCTATCCCGCTGATCGCAGGTACGTTCCCCATTACCCCCAGATCCTGCTCACCTATCGCAAAGGCTTCATTCTCTGGGGGACCAGATTCAAATTCTGTATACTTTACTTCGATATCGTATCCGGCTTCTGAAAGCGCTTCCTCCAACCATCCTTTCTCCTCCATGATATATAAAGGCGTATAGCCCAGGACCAGCTGCTTCGCGATGTTCAGATGATCTGTGGAATTAAGCTCTCCTGACGTTTTTTTACTGCTCCCACATGCTGCTGTACTGAATACCAGCACAACGCATAGCATAGTGCTCAACGCTCTTTTCATACTTTTTTCTCCTTACCTTTGTTCTTCTTTACAGGCAAAATATCTATATATCCGCTTTCTTATCTGCTGAAAAGCCTCCGAACTTCTATCGCGTATCCCAGGCAGATCCACCTCCACGATATCCAGGATCTTAGCCGGTCTGTTTCCCAAGATGATGACCCGATCCGCCAGATACACAGCTTCTTCGATATCGTGTGTGACTAATAACATAGTATTTTTTTGTTTTTTTCTGATCTCAAGCAATTCTTTTTGCAGTTGTATCCTTGTCAAGGCATCTAAAGCGCCAAAAGGTTCATCCAAAAAAAGGATCTCTGGTTCTTTTACTAGCGCTCTGGCTATGTTCACTCTCTGTGCCATCCCGCCAGATAGTTCTTTCGGGTATGCTGTCTCAAAACCTTTTAGTCCCACCAGCTCCAATACTGCTTTTACCCTATCTTTATTTTCATTCTTTTCCCCATCATTGATAACAAATCCTACATTCTTTTCCACTGTCATCCATGGGAACAATCGATTTTCCTGGTAAACAAATCCTCTTTTCTTATCAGGTTTTTTTACCAGCTTATCATCGATGATGATCTGGCCTTCATATTCGGGATCCAGACCGGACATCAACCGCAAAAGTGTGCTTTTTCCACATCCGCTCCCGCCAACTATACAGACAAACTCCCCTTTTTTGATCTCAAAACTGATGCCATCAAGGACAGATAGATCCTCCTGCTTCTTCCGTGCATATTTTTTTCGCAGATCTTGTACGGAGATATATCCTTTTTGATCGCTCATACTCTGACTCCCCTAGAAATTCCATGCCAACACTTTCTTCTCCAGTACTCTTAAGATCTCATCCATGATCTTTCCCACTACACCAATAGAGATCATCCCTATGATCACCACATCCATCTGTCCAAAATTCCGTGCGTTAGAGATCATGTATCCGATCCCGCTGCTTGCCGCGACTAATTCTGCCGCGACCACACAGGACCAACTTGTCCCCAATGCGACTCTGAGCCCAGTGAAGATACTGGGCATGGCCGCCGGTATCACCAATTGCACGATAAATTTAAGCTTCGGTGTTTCTACTGCATCCGATACTTCGACTAGCTTAGGATCGATATAGCGTATCCCATCGATAACGTTCAAAAGGACTACAAAAAAACCGCCCAAAAAGATAAGGAATACTTTCGATGTCTCTCCTATCCCCATCCATAAGATCACCAAAGGGATCCATGCGATCGGAGGGATCGGTTTTAATATCTGGATGATGAGTTTCGTCATGCGGTGTATGTGCTCTGATAAACCTATCACCACGCCCAAGCAGATCCCTGCAGCAACAGCACACAGATATCCCTTTAATACTCGTCCGACACTTATCCCGATCTCCATCGCTAAAGAACCGTCAGTCAATTTTTTGAACAATGTACGGATGATCATCTGCGGTGAAGGTAATAAGATCGTATTAACGCTTCCAGTCTCTGACGCTATATACCAGACAACAAGCATGAAAATAATCAAAACTATACTTTCCATTGGATCAAAAAGCTTATTCCTTACCACTTATCTTTCTATCCTCTCTCTTTTTATCTCCTCATGTATCCGTCTGCCAGCTGTGGTATCATCATCTTCATCCTGATAACATGCATAGGCCTGTTTAAAAATCTCAAGATCTTCTGCTACTATATGGTCGGCAAACTGCTGGATCGTCACCTGGTTTTCCCATAGGTTATATGGTGTCGCTTTAGAGATGTGATATTTTTCGATCATCCTCTTTTCCACCCGCAGCATCTCATCTACTGGCATACGACACAAAAACCGTTTCCATCGGTCTGTGCATGTATTCCATATATTAAAGCTAAAGCATCCTGCATCAAATACGACTACATTCTCTTTATCTAAAGGCCTTGCATAAGTAAGGCCTGCTGCACTATCGATCGTCTCTCCCCTTATCTTTTCAAGGATCTCTTCGATCTCTTTCGACTTCCGATATCTCCCTGTCTCTTTATCCATGAACAGGATCTCTGCAGAAAATCCATAACACACGATGAGCTCATCACCATGGTCCAGCAACGGCGTATAATGATATCCTTCTACCTCCGGCTCATGCTCTGTCGGATAGACATATTCTTTTGTATCTCCTGTCTTTTCATCCCACCGTACGATGCAGCTTGCCTTAAAAGCTCCCAGCCAAAAATATCTTCCGTCGTACAGCATACTATAATAGCCATATGGATGATCGCCTATCTGTCTGATCTGATATGTGCCGTCTTCCATATTAAATATAAGGATCTTACTTTCATTACAGCTTGCCAGATAAAGATACTGTTCTTTTTTCGTAAATGCCCAGTAAAACATCTGCTGTGTCTGATCCTTCAGCAGAAACGGTCTTATACATTCCTTATACTCATTGATCTCCAGGTTTTCTACATCGATCCGCACGATCGCCGGATAACATCTGGGCAACAGGAACATTTTCCCTTTGTACTCCACTATTTCGTCAAACAACATCGTCCTGTCCTTTGATCCGGGCAATACCAGTTTGATCCCTTTACTTTTCTCCAGATCATATATATACACATCTTCTGTGTTATGCGGCGCCAGAAGGATCCTATTTTTTACTTTTTTGATCCCCCAATAGCATCCCCACTTATCACCGGGCATCCCAGGAAATGTCATGACTTTTTTGATGCTCCCATCTCGCAGATCCATCTGATACAGTTCATGGTCAAAACCTATGGTAGATGGTACAAAATAGATGATATCTCCCTCTTTATAATATGGGTTAAAATGCAAGAACTCCCGATCCTTCTTCCCATCCTCCACGATCTCCCACTGCGTATACATCACCGGCTTCCCAAGCACCCCAAAATAATGCACCAGCGATGAGGAATCCTCGCCCAGATAAGCATCCGCGATCACCGCCGCCACACCTGCGTCTCCCGTCTCGTCCAGTATCCCATTCCGGCTTTCGGCAAAGGCGTGTTTGATCTCCTGATAGCTTTGGTAAAGATCCGGCATGGCGGACTTTATGGTGGCTTCTAAAAGGGGATGGGGCCGCCACCACAGGACCACATCCTCCCGCCCTTCAAAACAGGATAACACATACCGGATCTTATCCAGGAGATACCGGCTGTTCCGTAAGATCCCGGTGACGCTGATATTGTAGAGGATGACCTTCTTTCCCCGGATCTTCTCCCGCCACCGGGCCGGGATCGCCTTTTCGATCAGATCCGCTTTCTGGCGGTCCAGCTTTAAGATCCGGTCTACCTTGGGGGAACCGATCGCCAGGATCTTCTCTCTGGGAACAAAATCCGCCAGGGCATCCACCTTTTCCTCATCCTGGACGATGATCCGGTCCACATGCTCGTAGGCCGGAAGGGCTAGATGGCAGTCCGGCAGGGGACCGCTCCCCAAAAAATAATAAGGTATATATACTAACTGATCCGTATATTTTTTTAAGTTCGAGGAGAAATAGTCCGGATGGACCGTGGTCACCGTATTGCCCCCGTCGTAGGGGTTATGGATATAGAGGATGTCCGGCCGCTCTTTGCTCAAGTCATAGCTGCGGTACGGTGTGACCGGCACATAGGAGGGGAACAGATCCCCGTCGTAGCACTCTCTTGTGATCTTTCCCTGGTCGTCCCGCTCATAGTAGGGGATCGGGACCACCCTGGCCTCGCACTCTCCGTCCGCCGCTGCCGCCTCCCACACGCTCTCCATGCAGTCCCACATGGACGCCTTGTAGGGGAGGAAACCGATCTTGATCTTGTCTGTGGGCAGGACCTCCTCTACCTCCTGCCGGATCTGCCCTAAGAGCGCATCCAGCTGGACCGCCAGATCCTCCACCGCCGCGATACCCGCAGCCTCGGTCTCTAGCTGCACAGTGGTCCGGCTTTCCTGCCGGCTATGAGGCGCACGCTGCCCTTGGCCTGTCCAACCATCCGGACTGTACTGCGCCTGCTCCGCCATCTCCAGGCTCATCTGATACAGCACTTCACAGTATCTCTCCAGACAAGCCACCGCCCGGGTCCCTTCGCCCTCACTCTGCTCGATCGTCTCCCCGATCTTCTGGGCGCCCTCCTGGCACTGGATGAGCAGGTCGGTAGCCTCTGCTCCCCGTCCGCCGTCCTCTATGAGCAGACGGGCAGCATAGTCCTGAGCGCGGGACAGAGTGTCCAATATCTCCATGATCTGTTTCTTTGCTTTCCTGCGCATGAGCCCGCTCCTTTTCACGTTTCTTTTTGTTGTCTTTTTCTTGTCTTTCTCTCGTTCCCTCTTGGGACAGCTTTTCCGGATACGGTTCCCGGGAGGTCTTTCGAACACATTACTATGCTATATATCGGCAAATTTTTTGATATCCTTAACCATGGAGGCTACATTGTATAGTCGATCGGCAGGACCGTTCAAGCTGTCTGAACGATCTCAGTCCAGCGGAGTGCAGTCATACCACCGCCTCAATGAGAGTCCGGCCTCCCACCTGCACTTTTTTCACGCCTACCTGTTTATTTTTATTGAAATTAAAGCTGAGCATATACCCTTTATCCAGATGGAAATAGTCCAGATAATCCACCAGCTGCTTTTCTCCTCTTTCGTTGTATTCATTTCCATGCCAGATCTTCATCTCCAGAACAAACTGCTCACCCAGATAGTCCACGACCACATCTGTCCGCCTGGCATCTCTGGTCTGTGCTTCGATATAATAATTTCCTGTGCCATTGATGATCGGCTTCAGATACAACAGAAAAAACTTTCTTCCATATTTTTCAATAAAACGCTCGTCATTGTCTCCATAGATATCGGTGTAATGGGCAGCAAATCTTTCCAGTACCAGTTCCATATCCAAGCGGCCTTCTTTGACAAACTGACTCTTATCCCGATCCCCATAACGGAACGCCTCACTTTTCGCCGCTTCTTCCGTGATGAACATGTTCATCAAGATCATCTCAAAGATACGGTTATGGATCGCTACATGCCCCTTTTCTTCCTTCAGAAAACCGAACATGACCCCCAGATCCACAGCGTGTACATGAGGACTATAGGGGATCTGTTTTCCCTGGTATAAGATCCCTTCGATCATATCACGCAGCTCTTGGTAAAGATCCAGCTGTTTGACCATGCTCTCCGACAAGGTCGTTTTTTTTCCGATCAGGATGTTGGCAGCTTTTGCAACGCCCTCTGCCGTCCAGAGGCTTTTTGCCGCCTCTGTCCCCTCATCCTCTTGCAGGCTTTCCTCTGTCAGTTCCTCATCCAGCAGCTTACAGATCGCGGAGACCAGATAGGGCTGACCAGAGGTATAGGCATAGATGCTGGCAGAGACCTTCCGGATGTCCATCCCGGTAAAGTGATCCGCTTCATATTCCTCCAGCATGGCCCCGATCTGGTCGGCGGAAAAGTCCATCTCTATATTAAATTCCGCCGCGATATTCCAGGGACTATTATACCGATGCTCATCCTCTGCTCTATATTTTAATTTCAGGTTTTTGATATCATACACGCCTGCAAGGATCACCGAGTGGAAGATCGGAGACTTATCCCGGTCCAGATAATACCGCCGCAATAAAGCGAGGAAGTCGATGAACACCTGGTCATTGCTGGCGCTGTCCACTTCATCGATCATCATGACGACTGGTTTGGGCGCATGTCCACATATCACACTGAGACGGCCAAACAATCCCATCAGATGGACACGGATCCCTTCTCCCCTCTTTTCCAGACCGGCCATCGGGCCTAACAAGGTCCTGACCTCTTCCATCTCAGCAGCCCCGATCCCGGCAGCTGCAAAGGCTTCAATGGTCATCCCGGAAAATGCTTCCGTAAATGCGGCTTCATCCCGGAAACCAGCGCTTCCCAGTTCTTGGAAATCCATAGAAAGGACGATATAGTCTTTCTTCAGATAACCTTCCAGCGCACGCAGCATGGTAGTCTTTCCATATTGCCGCCCCTTATTTATGACAAAATAACTGCCCCGGTCCACATATCTCCTTTTGATCTTTGCTGACCGTTCGTCAAGGCGGACCATGTAATGGCGCTCTGGATGACATAGGCCTTCTGTATTAAAATAGCGTTCCATCCTGCCGCCCTCCTTTTCCTTACCCCCTGCATACCACCCTGCATCGCTTCTTAAAAGAAGGCGATCCTAAAGTCCAGGATCTTTTTCATCCCTTCTGCACGCAGCTTCTCCTCATATCCTTTTTCCCGGATCTGCTCCAATGCGGCCTGGCATCCGGCATCTAAGTTTCCGTCTTTTGCGTATTTGGTCTCTATGACGATGCCGGTATCCCGGATACTGATCGTCCGTTTCAGATACGCCTCCAGCTGTTCTTCCACTGCTTTTGCATCTCCTAGTCGGAACGCTCTGCAGAAGGAGTCGATCTGCGGCTGATCTTGACAGACCATCTGCCGGAACCATTCCCGGATCTGGGTCACGAAGATCTCCAGGATCTCCAGATCGGGGATCTTTAGCAGCAGCTCCTTCTTATCCGCCTCCCCGCACAAGGTCAGTTCTGGTCTTCCGGTCGGCCAGCCCGATAAACTGCCGGATGATACGATTGCCGCTGGTATTGATCCAATAGGCCTTAGGTTTTATGTCCGGCTTTGCCAGAAGATCGCTGCAATAACATAGCACATCCCAGGGACAGTACATGTCGGCATCTCCAAAACGATACCCGTCATACCACTGCCGGGTCGTATCATAGCAAGCTTCAAGCCCGTAATATCCCAAAAGCTCCTGGACTTCGCGGTCTGTAAAGCCAAAATATTGTTCAGCCCAAAGATACTTTCCTTTGCGATCCGCAAGCATCCGGTCACCACCGCAAAGTACAGGCTGTCATTGGTCTTAAGGGTTTGGGAGAACATATTGCCGATGAGCGTTACCATCCGGTCATAATAGCCATGGGCAAATGCCTTATCCAGAGGGACATCATATTCATCGATCAGGATGATCGTCTTTTTACCATAATATCGATACAGGATAGCCGGACAGCCGTTCCTCTTCCATGCTCTGCCGGACCCTGTAGGTCTCTTCATTGATCAGCCGGACCAACATTCCTCGTGCCGTCTCATAGGTCTCTCCCATCACACCTTTCAGAGACAGGGAGAGCACAGGATAGCGCCCCATATGCTCTTTGCACAGCTCCTCCTCCAGGATCCTCAGTCCGCCAAACAGGGACTTATCGCAGCCGATCGCAAAAAAGTGCCGGAGCATGCTCATATTTAAGGTCTTCCCAAATCGTCTGGGACGGGTGAACAGGACCACCTTTCCAAGATCGTCCCAGAAGGTCCTTGATCAGGCCGGTCTTATCCACATAGTGATAGCCCCATGTGCGGATCTCGGAAAAATCTTCGATCCCTATGGGCAGTCTGTCCCTTTTTGCCATATACGCACCTCCTGCGCCTTCTCTGTACTCCATGGACGCCTGGGCATCCCACTTTATCGCGCATCAGATCTCCTCAAGATAACACTCATCCTGACAGCTCCTGCCATGATTGTTCATGAGAAGCAAAAATTCATCGTAACGATCCATCCCATTTTCCCGCAAGATGTGTCCGATATTCTGCCTTTCCGGCGGGATCACCCGCTGCTTTACCCATCTTAAACTCCATTCCTTCCCGATCTGCCTCTGGCCTTTTTCTATAAGATCCGCTATGATGAGAGGCGCTTCCACGCTCTGTACATCCTCTGGGACCTGGATCTGGTAGGACCTGTCCTTTTCGTCATACAGCAGATACGCTACCACCTTATCCTCGTAAAATGCGTTCCTCACAGCAAACTTCCGCATACCTTTCCCACCTTTTTCCTATCATCTCCCAGATCTTATCTAAATGCGCAGGATACAGTACACCATCCAACCCACCAAGCAGTCTGTCTCTGTCACGCTCTTTCAGTATCCCTTCAAACCATCGTTTTTCTTTAGGAATAAAACGGAGATTATACTCTGCGGATCTGGCCCCGATGAAATTGTTGACCGCCTTATCCTCCATCACGTCATACTTTCGTATACACTCCAGATCACCATAGCTAGAAAATAACAGAGAAAGGCCTTGATCGAACAGAGGTGCCGGACGTGCTTTGCCATCTTCGTCTATCAGGATCTCAATGTTCGCGCCATGGCGGTCCCGGTTGCAGATCAGATAGTCTACAGCCAGCATCTGATATACATATGCTTCCCAGCCCATCCTGACAAAAAGCTCCAACGGACTTTCCTGCTCCAGTTTATGGAGGTCGTAAAATACATCAAAGGGCATTTTTCGCTCATTTTTTCTGCGAAAATTCTCTGTCCTGGTGATATACGTCTCCATTTCTTTGTTATCGATGCGGACTTTTGCATGTATAAGCTGATAATGCAGATGTTCTATCTGCATTATCTCTAACAGTCTTGATACGATCAGTTCATTGACACACTCATGCCCGAATATGCCTCTGTAGCTGTCATAATTTGATAATTTGTAATAGATCCTCTGTCCGTCACATTCTTCATATGCTTTTAAAAAACACCCTGGTGTTCCTGGCGACTGCTTTGTATCGGATCGATCTAAATAACGCAGATCTTGGAGTCTCAGGATAAGGTCTTCCATATAACATTCTCCATTCCATACATCTATCCATTTCAGGCAATGCTCTCCCCCTACATGGACCGCTTCTTTCCTGTCATATCCATATTATACCCCATCCCGCCCGATCCGCAAAGCCCCTTTCTATTTCCAGCTCCCGATCGTCTCCACCCGGCATGTTTTTTCACGCCCTACCTCTGCTCCTTCCTCCTCTCCTCCATGAACCGCTCCACCACCCCCGCCATGGCGATCGATTCTTCCTGGGTCAGGCAGTAGGACATCCTGGCGTCGCCGTTGATCTTGGATACAAAGTAGGCGATCTCATAGCGCAGCCCGTCCCCTAAAAATTTCGGCGAGTACCTTTCGATCCGTCCCGGATCCTCGAACCGGACCTCGAAGGAACGGGTCAGCCACCAGGGGGAGGGGGCCAGGATATAGCCATTGGTCCCTCCGATCACCAGCTGCCCTTCGGATTTCACGCCCACACCGGTCTTGGAGAGGGCCAGCCCCTCCTTGAAGCGGAAATGGAGCTTGGTGTACAGATCGATGCCATTGGGGGCCTGGATGGTCTGAAAGGTCACGTCCTCATAGCCGCAGCCTAAGAGCTTAAAGATTGGCAGCAGCGTGTAGCTGCCAAATTCCAGGAACGCGCCGCCATACTGTTCATCCCTCATCTCCCGCATGGCGGGGGCGGTGATCCTGGAAAAGCAGGCCTCCACATCCCGGACCTGGCCGATGATCCCGCTCTTGGCCACGTTCATCATCTGCATGAAGCCGGGGCAGTAGGCGGTCTTGATCCCTTCCATCAGGACCACATCCTTTTCCTCTGCCAGGGCATAGAGCTCCCTGGCTTCCTTCACGGTAAAGGTCAGAGGCTTCTCGCACAGTACATGGCGCCCCTCCTCCAGGGCCTGTTTCGCGTACAGATGATGGGTCTCGTGGGGAGAGGCGATGTAGATGGCGTCCACATGCTGCAGAAGATCGTGGAACGACCCGCTGTAGGCTTCCAGCTTGTGGGCCTGCCCAAAGGCGGCGGCGCTCTCCTCGTTGGGATTATACACGGCGCGGACATTGATCCCGCTGACCATCTTGGCCTCCGCCAGGAACCGGGGCGCGATCCTCCCGGAGCCCACCACCCCCAGCTGCAGGATCGGGTAGCGGCTCTCCCGCAGGACAGAGGAAGAGATACGAGGCGTCCTCTCTAAGTACACCACCTTACAATATTGCTCCAGATAGTCAAAGGCCCCCGCCCAGTCGGAACCGATGGCAAAGATATCCACGCCCAGCTTCTGGATATCCTCCGGCTTCTGCCCCTCGTGATCCTCGATGATGATCTCGTCCGCCAGACCGGTCTTTCGGACATTTTCCACCCGCTTTAAGACCGGATCGACCACATTCAGCTTGCCTCTCTGCAGATCGTAATACTCCGTAGTGACCCCCACGATCAGATAGTCCCCCAGAGCCCTGGCCCGTTTTAACAGGTTGTGATGCCCCTCATGGAACAGATCGAAAGTCCCATATGTAATGATCTTTTTCATGTGGATATCCATTTCCTTTCCTTTTCCTTCGATCTCCTTTAATGTCAGTTAGCGCTCCTTCGGTCCTTCTGTCCGATGAAATGTCATTTTGCGGTTGTAGGATACGATATAAAATATAATATATATACTTTATGCAGGATAACACCTATCCTGCACACCCTTGCAGGGCGTTCCGGTCAGACCGTTCACCCCCGTTCCACATAATTCGTGATGACCGCATCCGCTCCCAAGCTGCGCATACGCTCTATGTCGGCTTCCTCATTGACCGTCCATACATGGACCCGGATATCCCGGGCATGACAGCTTTTGATCACGTCTGGATAAGCCGCGGCCTGGACCGTATCGCGGCAGGCTGCAGCTTGGACCACATCGGGATATGCCGTCCCCTTCAAGGATGGGTGGACCGCATAGACCCCATATCTGGCCCCGTAGTCCGCAACGCCTAAAAGCCCGTCGGAATATAAGAAAGCGGTCCTGGCCGTGGGCAGCAGCTTTTTGAGCTTTACCATGGAATGGTGGTTGAAGGACGAGTAGATGATCCTGTCCGCCAGCCCCTTTTCCTCTGCCAGCTTTAGGACCTTCTCCTCCAGGCCTTCATAGAAGACAGCGCTGTTCTTCAGCTCCAGGTTGATGGTCATATCCGTCTTCTCCACCAGGTCGTAGACCTCTGCCAGCGTAGGGATCAGGACCCTTCCATAGGCCGGAAAGGCTCGTCCCACATCCAGGGTGCGCAGCTCCTCCAGGCAAAAGTCCTTCACCCATCCTCTGCCGTCGCTGACCCGGTCCACCCGCTCGTCATGGATCACCACCGGCACGCCGTCCCTGGTCAGCTGCACATCCAGCTCGATCCCGTCCGCGCCCAGCGTATGGGCCAGCTCAAAGGCCGGGAGGGTGTTCTCCGGTGCGTGGCCGCTGGCGCCCCGGTGGGCCCAGAGCTTCATGGTCCGCCGGGCTCGTTCCTGTATGGCCGCGGACCGGTAGGTGCTCTCCTTTTTTGCAAAGGATACCTCCCGGTCCTCCCCTGCCCCGAAACGGATCAGCTTGATCTTCTGTCCCTTAAGGTCCACCAGCACACTGTCCCACAAATCCTGGGTCACGGTATCGGCTTCTCTTTTATAGGTGATAGCCCCCTTCGGCTTTTTATCCAGGAAATATTCCAGCTTGGCGCAGCCTGTGGACAGGACCGGAAAGCTGCAGCCACCATACACCTGGTCGGCGTGGACATGGCCATAGAAAAAGCCCACGATCTGGTACTGCTCCCTGGCATTGCACGCCTCTAAGATATCCAGGAGCCTTTCGCCATTTCGGATATAAAAGCTCCAGTAGTCCAGCCGGGCTAAAGGCGCATCATGGGAGAAGATCAGAAAGCGGGTCCCCTCCTTCGCGCTGTATAAAGTCTCCTCCAGCCAGGTAAGCTGCTCATCTGTATAGCCATAACGGATCGGCGCCCTGTCGTCAAAAGAGGACAAAAAGAGCAGACGGATCGGGAACAAAAAGCCCTGCAGATCGATGTGATAGTCCAGTCTGCCCTCGCCCTCTGCCCCTGCCCGATCTCCTCCACAAGGCTCTCCGGTCCCATACAGCCGGTAGAGCGCCTTCATCTCCTCTGCCGTGAAGGTATCCTCCCGGTTCCGAAAATAATTGCTGTCATGGTTCCCCGGCGTGATATAGACCGGCGCTCCGCATCGCTCCAGTCCTGCGATCACCTGCCGCACATAGCCTGCGGTCCTCTCCTTTGGGAGCATCCCGTCTGTTAAGTCCCCCAGGTGGATGATGGCGTCATAGGCCGCCTTTTCCGCCACCTGCCGGATATTGTGGGCGGTGTCCTCCCAGGTGCCGTTGACCGTATAATGGGTATCCGCCAAAAGGCACAGTGTTAAGATCTCTTTATCCGCAGCGCTGCTCTTATGTCCTCCCTGGCCAAGGGCTGCCGTCATATCGTGATATCCCTGCTCGATCGCGCGGACTGTCTCACAGATCTCCCGGGTAAAACAGGCCTTCTCCTCATAGACTTCCCTTTCGCAGGAAAACGTCACCAGCCTGTCCTTATACCGATCGTCTTTTCCGGTCAGATCCGCCCCATCCTTCCGCCGGATACAGACCCGGAACCAGCATTTTTCTGTGAAGATATAGTCCTCCTGCCCGTAGCTTTCGGGGGTCAGGTTGCGGGTATATGTAGCCCAGTTCTCCTCTGGCGCATAGGCATAGCTGTAGATATAGGCAGGGTCCCTCTCCATAGAAAAAACCGCCACGGCAAAGAGATAGTCCTTCTCGCATAAATGGAGCCTGCTTCCGGGGAGCGCCTTGTAAAAGCCCTCTGCAGCCATATGTTTCGGGGAATCCGGGACCAGTGTCCCGTCCATGAGCGCTGTGCGGAACCCCGGGGTAAGCTTTAGATATCCTGTCTCCATCCTTCATCATCCTTTTCTTTTCTAAGGCCTTATTATACTAAGATCAAGGCGGGGTGTAAAGTCCCTCCTTTTTCCTCTGACAGCCGCCAGGATATGAAGATCATCACAAATGCTCCTTGCAGGATAGCTTCTCCACATCCAGCCGGAACACACAGACAGCCTCCAGGCTCTTTTGATCAAACTTCCACGCCTTCTTTTCCACATCTGCCGTCCCATCCTCCTTGTCTGTGCCTTTTATACCTTTTCCATCCCTCTTTTCTGCCCCTTTTGTGCTATGCTCCATGAGCAGGGCCAGCCCCTTCTTTTTCTCCTCTATGTCCTCCACCATACGGATACGGCCATTTCCGATCACACTCTGGAAGGCCGCCGAATGGCCGCATGCGATCTCTGCCTTATGGAGCTGATAGCCCGTATCCAGTTCAAAGCCCACCTCTGGCGTCTCACAGATCAGGCCGATCTTCCGCCCTTCTTTTGCCCCGTGGAAATAAAAACGGAGCACGCCCTCCGTCTCCTCGTATCCAAAGCTTAAAGGGACGATATACACCTCCCCCTGATCCCAAAAGCCGATCCTGCAGCAATAGCAGCGGTCGATGACCTCTCGTATCGTTCTCGGGTCGGCGATCTCTCTGTCTTTTCTCCTCATCTTTTCCTCCCTCTCCTCCTCTTTCATGATCCTATATGGCCGCGCATCAGCAAAAGCGGCATCTTGTCCAAAGCTTCAAAAAGATTTCTCCAGCCCCATAAAACTCCCCATCAGACAATGGATCTGTGCTATGATAGAAAGCAGGACAGCGCCGGTCCGGCATCCCGCAGCGCGGTGCCAGATACCAGCCGGACCATGTACAGCGCTGCAGAAAGGATGGTGCCTCCAATGATCGGACAGATCCCCGCAAAGCATATCATCACCAAGACCCGGACCAGCGACTGGTTCGGGATGGACTACAACATGAACATCTACCACGGCTGCTGCCATGGCTGCATCTACTGTGACAGCCGTTCCGCCTGCTACCAGATCCGGGATTTTGACAAGATCCGCGCAAAAGAGGATGCCCTGCGGATCATCCGGGACGATCTGCGCCGGAAGGTGAAAAAGGGCGTTGTGGGTACCGGCGCCATGAGCGATCCTTATAATCCCTTTGAAGCCCGGCTGCACCTTACCCGGCATGCTCTGGAGCTGATCGACGCCTTCGGCTTTGGTATCGGGATCGCCACCAAGAGCACGCTGCTAAAACGGGATATGGATGTTTTGGAGAGCATCCGGGAGCATTCCCCTGTCCTTTTAAAAGTCACGATCACCACCCCCTCCGATCAGCTTTCCCAAAAGCTGGAGCCGGGAGCGCCTCCCTCCTCTGCGAGGCTGGATCTGATCGCCCATCTGAGCAGCCGCAGGCTCTTTGCCGGGATCCTTCTGATGCCGGTCCTCCCCTTTATCGAGGACCGGGAGGAGGACATCTTACGGCTTGTCGCCATGGCCGGAGAGGCCGGAGCACGTTTTATCTATCCGTACTTTGGGATGACCCTGCGCGAGGGGCAGCGGGAATGGTATCTGGATCATCTAGAGGAGCTGTTCCCCGGGGAAGGCCTTAAGGTCCGGTATCTAAAACGATATGGGAACGCTTATGGATGTGCCAGTCCAAAGGCCAAAAGGCTGTGGGACGCCTTCACTGCCGAATGTGAAAAGCGGCACATTTTATATCAGATGAAAGACATCATCCCGGCTTATAAGCGCGGCTACGGCTACACCCAGCTCAGCCTTTTTGACTGATCGCATTAAGGATCGATCTATTTTCCTTCCTTTTCGCTCTCACCTCTCCACGACCTTTGTATACCGCAGCAGAGGGTATTCTCCGTCATGGGCCCAGCCTCCTGCCGACTCTGCCGGCTCTCCCGGCCCCTTTCCTGCACGTTCTCCTGTATCCTCTGCGGGTCCATGATATCCCGTCTCCTCCATCTGCCCCGGCCTCTTCACCCGCACGGCTCCGGCTTTCAGGAGCAGGTAGGACAGCTCCTCCCACTCTCCTTCCTGGCAGATCAGCCCGGCGGTCTGGAGGGAAAGGGGGACCCGCCGCAGCCCCCAGAGCATCCTGTGCCTGGGAAGGCAGCAGACCGGACACCCGCCAGCCCGCTGACGGATCCCCGCCAGATCTTCTGGATCTCCAGCCATAGAGCGATGCCCCGTCACATCGCTATAGGCATCTGTATATCGGTCTGCACTGCTTTCTCTACCGCTCCCCCTGCCGGAAAGACCTGCCGTTAATGCATCCTCCAGCCAGAATGTATGTTCACGCAAGGTCATCTGGGCGATCTGGCCCACATCCCAGCCCAGCTCTGCCTGCAGCCTGCGGATCTCCCCGCGGAGCAGTCTGACGGCCGCCTCTGCCGCCTCCTGCCGCTCTGTATCCAGGAATACGGCCTGGCAGGAGCTGCAAAAGCGCTGCTGCGTCCTTAGGATATGCCCGGCCAGCTCCCGCACCTTTTCTTTATCCTTTAGCCCCTGCTCGGTACAGTACACAAAGCTGAAACGATGCCCCCATTCGATCAGCTTCTTATCCGGCCCCACGATGGCGCGCACCTTTCTTACGGTCTCATCACTGCCCCAGATCGCCACGCCGTCGGCCATCTTTGCCAGCCGCCCTATGGCCTTCTGTCTGTCCGAGGAGATAGGGAATATATGGATGTAAGGCTTCAGCTCCGGTTCCAGGCGGACCAGCTCCTTTAATAAAAATGCGGAGATCCCCTTATCTGTGCCAGAAGGCTTCAGCAGGTTCACATTTCCCGCCAAAAGCCCTTCGATCACACTGTATGCGCCCAGCCCGGCTACATTTCCCGCTCCCAGATGGAACAAGACCCCCAGAGGAAAACGTCTCCTCTCCGCAGCCGGATCTTCTCCCAGCTCCCGCCTCACCCGGGCGGATAACACCGCCCGGCTGATCTGACCGGCTGCCAGCCTTGCCCCTTCCACCTCTGCGGGACTGCCCAGGAGCTGCCAGGCCGCGATCTGGCCGCCCTGCCTGGCCGCCATAGGACCGCTGGATCCCAGGCTGCCCCAAGCCCTTTCGGCCCATTCCTTATCGCCCCCATCCAGCATGCGCAGCAGCTCATCCGACAGCTTCCCGCAGGCCTGTATGACCTTTTCATAGGGGAGCAGAGGCCCTTCCAGCACTCGGCACAGCTCCCTTTCCAGCCGCTCATATGGATCTGCCTTTAACTTTCTTTTAGGATCTGCTTTCCTTTTCATCTCTCATCTCTCCATCTTCCAACACCCGCCATGGAGCAGCTTCCGCCCCAAGATCCTCTCACCCGCGCTCCTACAGCCCTGCCTTGAGAAACTCCTTTGCCCCTGCCGCACAGGTCTGGATCTCCTCAAACCCTGCCCTTCCCAAGATCTCGAAGTAAGGCGTTTTTATGGGGCAGCCGCAGGAGCTTCCCTCATGGAGGATCGCAAGGTCGTCCGTCATCACACTTAAGAGCGGCATCCCCTTCGCCAGAGGGGTAAGCAGATCCAACAGCCCCGGCTCACCAAACGCCAAGGGCTCCAGCGTCTTTACATCCCGGATGACCGCCCGGCTGTAGATCGGCACGTGGAAATGGTGACGAGGGCAGGCACAGTAAAGGGACGGATGCTCCGCCGCCCCAAAAAATTCCCGCACCTGGCTCTCCGGGATCTGCAGGACCTCCTTGAGCAGCCGGTAGAGCGTTTCCTTTTCCACCTTCTCCCGGTGATGCTCCTTCCATCCGCCTCCCAAAAGGACCATGGAGCTTGGAGGGAGGCGATAACGCCTGCCCTGCTCCTGCAGGCTCCTCAAAAGGAAGAACAGATAGGACGGGAAACCCACGATCCGCACCGGAAGACGGCTTTTTTCATAGCGCTCCAGCCCCTCCAGCAAACCGTCTATATCCAGGTGATAGCGCCCCTTTCGGTAATGCAGCGCATACGTATAGGAGGCCGGCGGGGCAAACAGGGACGTGATCTTCTGGGTCTTGGTGATGATCCTCGTATCGGTCGGATGGGGCGCGTAGCCCAGCATGAGATAGTTTGCCGGTACCCCGGAAAACAGCCGATGATATCGGCCCAGGCCAAGTGTCATCAGTCCCCCAAAAAAGAGGCTCTCCAGATCGAACCCCATCTCACTTTTCCTGCCGCCGGTCCCGGAGGATGTGGCTTTTATGAGCATCTGCTCATCCTTTAAGGTCCAGAGCTTCTGCCGCTTAAAGAGTGCCGTAGGCAGAGGCGGGATCCTCTCCAGATCCTCCATACTGCGGACGGTGTGATCTTCTGTCCCCTGCTGCTTTAGCCCACAGCATCTCAAGATCCGCGCATACGCCTGGTTGTTCCTCCTATGATAGGCAAGGTTTTCCTCCATCGCCTTCAGGAATAACGCTTCCGTCCCCTGCTGATCGTAGGGGTCTCGGTGCAGGTATAAAGAAAGCTTTGCACCCATCGCTCTTCTCCTCCGTTTTCATCTCACGCAGACATTTCAGTCTATAGGGTCATTTTACCATAGTTGTGGGATCGGTACAAGTACAGCGATGGAGAGGGATTTGGCAGGCGGTCCGCTGCGCGATCTCCTGGAGCAGAGTACGCATAGCTGACCTGTCTGTCCTATGCCCATGCGACCATAGTAGCGTAGGGAGGGCCATATCATGTTAGGGGACCCTAGAGAACGCCGGTCCCCCCGCGTGGTCCCTCACACGCCCTAGGACCGCTGCGTTCGACCGGAGCGGGAGCGCGCCCCCGGTGTGATATGGCCCTCACGGAGCGGACCCTCTGGCCAACCTGCGGAATCTATGACGGCCATCC
>CAJUSS010000059.1 GCA_910588895.1 uncultured Lachnospiraceae bacterium | reverse complement strand
ACTCGGGGGTGCGGACAAAAAACTGGACTTCCACGGACTCCGAAAGGAGCTGGATCACTATGTATTCTCAGGACAAAATCAACATCGCATTACAGGTTTATCACCAGTGCGGTTCTGTAACTAACACCATACGCGTGCTGGGATATCCAACCAGAAGGGCACTCTATACATGGATTGAAAACGAGGGTGTCCAAAAGACGCCGCGAAAGGCACTGGATAACACTAATACCGCAACGCACCCCCGTAACCCTCCCGCCGAAGTCAAAATGGATGCGATCCACCGTTGCTTTGAGCTTGGAGAAAGTATAAAATATGTGTCAGAGGAGATTGGCTACAGCCGGGCAAGCATCTATGCCTGGCGGAAAAAATATCTCCAGGGAGGCACGGTCGCACTGATGAACGACAAAAACATAAAACCTGGTACCCTTGTGGAAGGCACGCAGGATTCCCCTGATGCTGAAATGCGGCATCTGCTTGCCCGAATGGATGACATGCAGATGGAAATAGACATATTAAAGGAAACCATCAATGTATTAAAAAAAGACCCCGGCATCAACACAGAAACCCTCAAAAACAGGGAGAAGGCAGCGATCGTTGATGCCTTGAAAGGGAAATATCCGCTGCCATTGCTGCTAAAACAGCTTAAACTGCCAAAAAGCAGTTATTATTATCAGGAGACTGTCTTCAAAAAACAGGACAAGTATTCCAGCATACGTAAAAGGATCTCCGCCCTTTTCCATGAAAACAACGGGCGTTATGGGTATCGCAGGATACACGCCCTGCTCAGCCGCGAGGGAACCGTCATCTCCGAGAAAGTTGTGCGCAGGATCATGGCTGGAGATGGGCTTGCGGTCAGAGTCAAGAGCAGGCGGAAATATAGCTCTTATCAAGGGGAAATCTCGCCTTCTGTGCCAAATGTGGTAAACAGGGACTTCCATGCGGAAAAACCGAATGAGAAATGGCTTACCGACATCACAGAATTCGCCATCCCTGCCGGAAAGGTCTATCTTTCCCCGATTGTGGATTGTTTTGATGGGATGCTGCCATACTGGACGGTCAGCACGACACCGGATGCTGCCCTGGTGAATGACATGCTGGATGGTGCGATCTCACAGTTAGGGGCGGCGGAGCATCCCGTCGTCCATTCTGACAGGGGATGCCACTACCGCTGGCCTGGCTGGATAAGCCGCATGGAGAAAGCCGGATTGGAGCGTTCCATGTCAAAAAAGGGATGCTCCCCTGACAATTCCGCCTGCGAAGGGCTGTTTGGCCGTGTGAAAAACGAGATGTTTTACAACCGGGACTGGACAGGAGTAAGCATCCAGGAATTCATTGACATACTGAATGAATATCTGGCATGGTATAACGAAAAGCGGATAAAAATATCCCTTGGGAACATGAGCCCGTTGGAGTACAGGATGAGCCTTGGTCTGGCTGCTTAGCCAGTTCAAGAAAATGTCCGCACCCCCATTCAAGAAACGATTGTAAATCAGGAAATTGTGTAGGAAACAAGACATATTATAAAGAGTAAGAAAATAAAAGAAGTTGTATACACAAAAAGGAGAGTAGATGATTAAAGGCTACTCTCCTTTTGTGTTAAAACAGAACAATAGTTCGATTGTATAGATATACATTAAATTTTTTATTGGAGCAGCGAGTACACTTTTCATGAAAAGGGAGTTCATTATCTGCTCTGGAGGTTTTTGTTCTATAGGACCTATCTTCCCATGAACCTCCATGCACCCGGCAGCGGGCGTACCACCTCACAGAAAGATCTAGCGGGTGCATTGGGCATACCTGAACCTATGCCGCCTATCCGACGGCAGGACCTTCACAGTAAACCTCCTGTCTCGCCGAGGCACTACCATGGACGAATGGGGGCTGTGGACCCTCCGAGAGATGCGCACAGGATACAAAAGGCGCATTCTGGCACTGTACGGACAACAATGACTGCACTGTCCTGCTTAGAAGGTACGATACTTTCACAGTATACAAAAAGGCACCCGTGACTGTAGCTACATACGGTCACAAGAGCCTTCTTTTTTACGCATTTTCATTTCGACAAAGAGCCTGCTGCCCATTTCATCAGAGCCCATACCGCTCATAAAGCTCATCTTCATCCAGATGCTCCCGCTCCTTTTCCAGGAGCCCAAAGCCCTTTTTGATCCGCTCTACCCTTCCCTCCACGCCAAGGAGGGGCAGGAGCTCCTCGCCCATGAGCTGGGCTGCCTCCTTCAGCGCCCGGTCCTCCCAGGGACGACCCGCTCGTGTCTCTTTTTCCATATCTCCTCCTGTGTCCACAGGACTACACAGGGCTCCTCAGTTCCCCTATAATATAGCTTTTCCGCACTGCAGACAATGGCTTTTCGCCCCTCTGCTATGAGCATGATCTGCCCTGGGCTCTCTGGCTCAGGTGTAAATATGACCACCCTGATGTATCCGTCGTCGTTGATATGAGTATGTCAAGACACACACTCGCGCCGGAGCGCGGCCGCTGTGACAGCCAGCAACCATTTTCTCTTGCGTGCAGTGCGCGGAGCTTGCCCCAGCGGAGCGAGGGCATCTCCCGGCGGGTTTTGTTCCATAGGTCGTACTTTCCACATACTTTCCTATGAAACAAAAAACAGCTCTCGTGACCGTGGCTGCATATGTCACGAGAGCCTTCTCATGATCTGGATAGATGGCCTGCCGGACCGCTCACCCACGCAAGCTGCCGGACCGCATCCTCCCACGTTCCTCCGTTATCGATGATATAGCTCGCCATCCCGCAGAACACCTCATCTTTCGGCTGGCTCTCCAGCATGGACCGACATCTCTCCAGGCTATACCCCCGGCTCTCCAGCAACCGCCGGATACGCACCTTATCCGGCGCGTGAACATACCAGATCTCATCCAAAAAGTCCAGTGCTGTCTTATCAAAGAGAGCCGACTCGACCACCACCATAGGGACTGTCTCCTCTTCCGCCCGGCCCCCATCTCGAAGGTCCTTCTGATATGCTTTCAGCCCCTCTGCCTGCCGGTCATCTGGAGGATCGGCACAGTCCGTCTGGATCGCCTCCAGCATCTGCTCCACCCGCTCCCACACCAGCGGATGGGTGATCTGATCCACAGTCTCTCTGGCTTTTTTATCCTGAAAGATGATCCTTGCCAGGGCCGGACGGTCTATGGAACCGTCTTCTTTGATAAAGGAGTCTCCCAGGGCCTCCACCACCTGGCAGTACCCCTCTTCTCCCGGCTCCATCAGCGTCCTCGCCACATCATCTGTGCGGATGATCCTTGCGCCACGCTCTTTTTCCAGCCAATCCAGGACCCGACTCTTTCCGGCCCCTACGCCGCCGGTCACCCCGATCCTCCGCAGAGTTTTTCTCCCTGCGGTCCATCTCTGTCGATCTGGGGCAGTCTCTCTGCCCATCTGCTCTTTGGCCGCTCTGGCCACTCGATCGGTAGTGTCCTTCTTCTCCGTTCCATCGGTCTGGACCACCCAACCTGTGGGGCTGTCCTCCTGATCCGTCCCATACATCCGGTCGGTCTGGACCGCCTCTGGACCGCGCATCCCGCCGATCCACTCCGTATGCAGCTTGAACCGCCAGAGTCTGGCCTGGTCCTCCTCGCTGGCGTAGCCGATCCCCACCCGGGTGTCCGGCACGATCACATATCGTTTTCCGTCATCCTCGATCCACAGCCTTTTCTGGGTCAGGATGGAGGTGTCGTTAAAGGTCTTGTCCACCTGGAGCCTTTTGGTCAGCTTTCCTGGTCCCTCCGCGTCCACACAGGCCCGGATCAGCACCGCCTGCGGCGCATCCTTTTCCCCGGTCACGATATTTAAGAGCCAGTGGACACCATAACAGAGGTACACATAGATCCGCCCCGGCTCCCGGTAAAGGATCTCGGTCCTTTTGGTCCGCCCCTTGTGGGCATGGCAGGCCGTATCCTCCTCCCCTCGGTAGGCCTCTGTCTCCGAGATCCTAAGCCGCAGCTGGCTCCCGTCCTCCAGGGTCCGCACCAGGATCTTGCCCACCAGGTCCGGAGCCACCTCCAGGCAATCCCGATGATAAAACTCTCTTGTCAAACGCATCCTATCTCTCCTTCTCTGCCGCTCCGCCGGATATCCCCCGCTCTTCCAGCACCCTACTATCCTGCTTGGTATCGCGCACTATACTCCTCGTTCAGCCAGTCGATCCCCTTGCAGATCCCCTCCTCATCAAACGAGGTATCCATCCAGGTCTTCAGCTCCTCCCGGGTGGCATCGTACCCGAAAGGCTCCGGCCAGTGGGTCACGCGGAGTACATCTTTTTCCTCCTCACCTTCCCCCACCCGGACCTTTTCCATCTTAAAACGCATGCCCGTATAGCTTCCGGTGTAGCTCGTTTTTTTTAGATATGCGATCGGCATGAAGCCTGCCCGTTCCAGCATCCTGTCCCACTCCTTCTAACACGGTCCGTTGTCATTTCGCCGCAAACCAGGAATCCCCTTCCTTCGCCTCTACCTCCAGCGCCACCTTCAGATCCACAGCGTGCTTCATCTTATCCTCCAGGATCTCCTTCACGATCTGGGCTTCTTCCTTCCAGGTCTCGATCAGCAGCTCGTCATGGACCTGGAGCACGATCCTGGAGCGCAGCCCCCTTTTTGCCAGCTCCTGGTCCACCCCGATCATGGCGATCTTCATGACATCCGCCGCCGTTCCCTGGATCGGGGAGTTCATGGCCACCCGCTCGCCGAAGGAACGCTGCATGAAATTGCTGGACTTCAGCTCCGGGATCGGCCTCCTCCTGCCATAGAGAGTGCTCACATAGCCCTGCTCCTTCCCCTCTGCCACCATCCGGTCCAGATAAGCCTTCACGCCGGGATAGGTCTCAAAATACAGGTCGATATATTCCTGGGCTTCCTTCCTGGAAACGCTCAAGTCCTCCCCCAGGCCAAAGGCGCTGATCCCGTAGACGATGCCAAAGTTCACGGCCTTGGCGTTCCGCCGCTGCAGAGGCGTCACCTCCTCCAAGGGGATGTGGAACACCTGGGAGGCGGTGATGGCGTGGATATCCTGAGCCTGGCCATAGGCTTCGATCAGCCGCTCATCTCCGGAAAGGGAGGCTAAGATCCGCAGTTCGATCTGGGAATAATCCGCATCCACGAACACATAGCCGTCCTCCGGCACAAAGACCTTCCGGATCTCCCGCCCCAGCTCCATCCGCACCGGGATGTTCTGCAGGTTCGGCTCTGTGCTGCTGATCCGCCCGGTAGCCGTGATCGTCTGGTTAAAGGTCCCGTGGATCCGCTCATCCTGTCCGATAAAGACCGCTAAGCCCTCCGCATAGGTAGAATTTAACTTGGTCAGCTGCCGATAGTCTAAGATCTTTCGGACCACCGGCACCTCGGGGGCCAGCTTTTCCAATACATCGGCCGCTGTAGAATAGCCGGTCTTGGTCTTCTTGCCGCCCTTTAGCTGCATCTTGTCAAAAAGGATCTCTCCTAACTGTTTGGGAGAATTGATATTGAAGGTCTGGCCGCAGTCTGCATAGATCTGTTCCTCCAGCTCCTTTATCTGCACCTTCAGCTTATCCCCGTATTCCTTTAGAGCCGCTCGCCTGACCTTGACCCCCACCTTTTCCATGTGATAGAGGCTGTAGATCAAAGGCATCTCGATCGTAAGGTACAGTTCCCACATGCCGTTCTCCTGGAGTCTGGTCTTCAGCTGTCCGGCTGTCCGGCACGCTACACAGGCCATATAGCAGGCGCAGACGGCCGCCTTTTCATCCCCGTCCCTCAGGGCTTTTCCCACCGGTATCTTTCCTAACAGCTCCTTTTTTGAGGGAAGGGTCAGTCCCAGATAGTCTCCGGCCAGATCGTCGTAGCCATAGCTGGCCTTTAGAGGGTCCAGCAGATAGGCGGCCACGCCGGTATCCAGTACAGGCGCACCATAGTCCAACCTAAGGATCGGAAGGAGCTTCTTAAGATCTGGCACCCAGATATGCCCTCCGCCAGCTTTGGCTCCGGTCTCTAAGATCATCTGGCGGATGCTGTCCACAAGCCACTCCTCCGTGATCTCCTCCCCTGTCTTGATACAGACCGTCTTTTCCCTAAAAGACAACGCCGCACCTGTCACAGACCAGCTCCTGTCCGGCTCCAGCCCTCCAAGCCCTGGGGCCTTCTCTGCCCCAGTCCCGGTCATCCCTGCTCCGGCCCTATCTTCCCCGTACCTTCCTTCCCCAGACCTTTCCGCTTTGGATGTGCCCGCTCCGTTTTCTGTCCCGCTAAAGGACATCCGGCCGGACGTATCAAAGGTAAAGGCGATCTGCTCCGCCTTTGCCTCTCGTTCACAGGTCAAGAGCTGAAGGCCGATCCAACCATCGCCAACTGCCTCTCTGGCCTTTTGGATCTGATCCTCCGCCTCCTTCAGCACATCCGTCACCGCAAAGCTGTCCTCCAGCCGGATCGTTTGGGTCCCCTCTACTTCGGCGGCGCTGAAGCGTGCCAGGAGAGACTTAAAGCCCAGCCGCTCCATGTACTGACAGGCCTCCGGTGTATACAGGTTTTCGATCTTTGCATCCTCATAGGAAAATCCGATACCGCAGTCGATGCAGATCGTCGCCAGCTTCTTGCTCATCTGGGCCATATCGTAATGCTCGCCCAAGGCTTTCTTTGCCCTGGGGGGTTTGAGTTCCTCCAGATGGGCATAGGCGTTCTCAATGCTCCCGAAGGCCACGACGATCGCCGTGGCCGTCTTCTCCCCGATGGAGGGCACACCGGGGATATTGTCCGAGGCATCGCCCATCAGCGCTTTCACATCGATAAACTCCTCAGGCGTCACCTGGTATTCCCGTTTGACATCCTCTGGATAGTAGTCATAGATCTGGGTATTGCCCTTGCTGGTCTTGGGGATGCGGATCTTGATCTTCTCGTCCGACAGCTGTAAAAGATCCCTGTCTCCGGAGATGATCGATACCTCCTTGCCGCTGGCCTGGCACTGCTTGGCTACCGTGCCCAAGATATCATCCGCCTCATATCCCGCCAAGGTGAGGATGGGGATCTGCATGGCGGACAATACCTCCTTGATCAGAGGCACCTGCTCCACCAGCTCCTGGGGCATGGGCTTTCTGGTCCCCTTATAGCCATCATACATCTTATGGCGGAAGGTGGGCTCCTTTAGATCAAACGCCACCGCCAGATGATCCGCCTTCTCCTCATCCAGGATCTTGAACATGATGTTCAGAAAACCATAAACCGCGTTCGTATGGAGCCCTTCCTTGTTCGTCAGATCCGGGACACCATAAAAAGCGCGGTTTAAGATACTGTGTCCATCTATCAATACCAGTTTTTCCATATCCTATCCTTTCTCGATCCAAATGCACGGCTTGTCTGAACATGTCCCCATCGCGATCGGCAGGCTCACGTTCCCTGCTCGGGCACACCACCCTTGCGCTGACACACGTCCATCGTATACGGGACCATGCCGATCTGCCGCTCATACCTCTGCACATGACCGTCCGGCTGCCCTGGACGGCCGCTCCTAACCGAACCAGATCCGCAGCTGCAGAAGGAAGGTGCTGGCCAATCCCAGCCCGGCTAAGGTATCCACCGCGTAGCAGACCACCTTGAACAGCCGCCCGATGCGCACTTTCTGGCGGGATGCCTCCAGGGATGCTTCCATCTCCCCTTTGATATTATAGCTGCCGCTCTCCTCCTCCAGCTGCTTTAAGCCCACCTCCACTGTAAAATAGATCTCCAGCTCCTCCTGACAGCCTGGACAGCCCTCCACATGCTCCAGGAGATCTTCCAGCTCCTGGCCCGATAACCGACCCTGGATATACGGCATCACCAGCCGCTCCGCTTCCCTGCACTCCATCATTTCCTCCATCCTGCGCCTGTCCGCGCAGCGCCTTTTTCCCTTCATCATATCCCCTCATCGGTCGCCCAGGTAATATTGCTGATAGTACTGTATCCGCAGCAGATCAAATATGTGCATCAGCTGATAATTAAAGCGCAGGCCGTCGAACCGTCCCGGCAGCTTCAGCACATGGTCGCTGATCCGGGGCTCCTCCATGGTATAGGCCGGGTTCTGGGTGATCAGCAGACTGTCCGCCTCCTTTGGGTGCAGATCGCTCCTGGCCTCCAGAAAGCCTTTCATGAACCGGCCGGTCGCCGATATGAAGACCAGCAGATCCTTCTTTGTAAACTGCATGTTCGGATCATAATTGTGGAACTGGACCACATTTTTGCCCAGGATGATCAGGTCCGTCTGGAACTCCACCGCGATGGACATGGGATACAGCGCCCCGATCAGGACGATCCTCTCATGGCGGTCCAGCTCTTTGCACAGCATAGAAACATAGGCCAGCATCTCCTCATCTGATACATCCTTCTCCATCTCCGCCGCCAGATCCTCCGCCCGCAGGCCCACCATCCTGCCCCGGATCTGGTCCAGCCGCAGCAGATGGTCCTGGGCCAGTGTCCTCCTGAAGGAGGCCCAGTCCGGGCTGCAGGTAAGGCGGCGGATAAAGTCGTCCATATTGCTCTCCCCGATCCCGGCTTCTTTCAGAAAGTCTTCCTTGGTCATCTCCTCCCGGTCCAGGATCTCCAGATAATGATCCACCAGATAGGTACAGAACCGGTAATGATCGTCGTAAAATAAAGCCCCGTTCAGATATTTTAAGATCCTCGCTAATACGATCTCCAAGCCGATCGCCTCCCCTTTCCCGTATATCCTTTTTTCGTATCCAACCCCAAGTCAGTCTTTTGATCCAGCTCCTGGTCCGCCTTTTACTCCACCCTGGTCCGTCTTTTGTCCCTTCTCCACGCCCGGCTTTAAGTCCCTCTTCTTGATCGCCGTCACCGACATGTCATTAAGGCAGAGGCAGTTCAGCTGTCCGTTGTCAAAGGGTCCCAGGCCTCCGTCGATCCCGATCTTATCCTGGTAGACGGGATCGAACCACACGTCAAAGCTCTTGTTGCTGTTGATATAGCACAATGGCGTATGCCCGAAAATGATCGTCTTCCCCTTTATCGCAGGGGAAAGGTAGAACCAGTCCCGGATCCACGCGCAGATCTCCTCGTCCTGTTCCTTTAAGGATGCCTCCGGGTTGATCCCCGCATGGATCAGCACCAGCTCCTGCCCCCCTACGTTCAGCTCGATAAAGCTTGGCAGAGAGTCCACATATCCGATCATCCACCGGTCAAGATCAGCTCTTTTTTCCAGAAATTCCTTCTCGCAGCTGCAGCCCTTTTTCAGGAAACGCTCCATCTGCTCCAAGGTCTTTACACCGCCATTGGACTGCCAGAGCCTCCCTCTGGGGCATTCCCAATCTCTTTTTAGAAGGAAATCCCGCATCATCAACTCATGGTTCCCCTTGAGCAAGATCATATTGTCCGGGTGCTGCCGGATGAGATGATAGATCTCCATGGCCTTATCGCCCCGGTCATTGCAATCACCTAAGATATACAGCATATCCCGGTCATCAAAATGGATCTTCTCCAGCATAGCCAGAAAGATCTCCAGATTTCCATGCAGATCGGACAGCGCATACACTTTACCCGCCATAAACCTCCCGCCTTCCTGTATCCTCTCACCGAAAACCTGTCATCGGCAGGCTTTCCAGTATGCCCAAGGTGGGGCAGACCTTCCCGCGCCCATGCTCATGCGTCCAGAACACGGGCCCCGGCCAGCAGCGCCCCTAACAGCATATATTCCCGCACGTCATCCACATAGCGGATCTCCGGGACATAGATCTTTGGGATGATCCGCAAAAGCTCTTCCTGCAGCTTTTCTGTATCCCAAAACAGCTTGCCCACCAGCACGATCAGCTCCGGTCCCAGGATGCTGATCACCGAAGCCAGATATTGGGTGGCCAGCTGCCGGACCCCTTCCGGCGTCCCCCACAAGGGCGACAGGATGGAATCGTGGATGATCGGCATGAACTTGATCTCCCCGGCTACATTCTGCAGGCCACGGATCAGCCTGCCCTCGTGTATGCTCCCGATCCCGCCCATCTGCCCGATCACCGGCTGGAACAGGACCGACAAGGACTGGTAGCCCTCCTCCTTCTGGGAGGCGTGGTAACCGATGGCGATGCAGTTGGCGTCATTTTCCACTGTGACCTTCACCCCGTATTTTGCGGAAAGGATCCCGGCCACATCCACCTTATCCATCTTAAAAACTTCCAGCGATATGCCTCCGGAATTGATGATCCCGGGTATGGTGATGCCCACTGCCCGGATATCCGGATGCAGCAAAAAGGCGATATCACAGATATCCACGATCGCGTCCACCGAAAAGGTCTTTTTCCGCACGTCCCGGCTGTCATAGATGATCTGCCCGTCCCTTCCATACACCCTGACCGCGGCTCTGAACTGATCCATCCCCTCGCGGATGAACGCCACCGTGAGCACCTTCCCCGACAGGTCGCAGGCACATTTTAAAGGCGCGGGCGCAGGCTTGGGGAAGGACTTTGCCACCCGGTCCCGCAGCATGGTGTGGTCTAAAAGCTCGTAAAACTGCCGCACATCATAGGCCGCATAGAGCTTCGGCGGTATGGCCTGCACACAGGTATGGCGCAGGGTCTTTTTCACCGACTCGCAGAGGTAAGCCACCTGGGGCGCAAGGAAGATAGCGTCATACTTCCCGCCCTCGCTGTATAAACGGGTGTAGGATACGGCCGTAAACTCATAGTCCAGGTCCAAAAGCTTTGCCGTCTGGTTCAGCTTATCCACAAAATAGTAGGTGGTCATCCCGCAGGAACAGCTTAAGAGCACCTTCACCGGCTGCTTCACCGTCAGGTTCTCCAGGGCCTCCAGCATCTCCTTAAAACGGTCCTTGGCATAGTCTAAGTCCCCCATCTGAAAATGCAGGTAAAAGACATGCTCATCATCGTTCTTATTGATCACGCACAGTTCCACGATCTCCTGTGGATAAAAAGACACCTCGCCGCGGCAGTGCTCGGTCTCAAGGACGATATCCTGTCCCTCCCCTCCGGCCATATGCATCTGGTAGCTCTCGCCTTTTTGCTGCAATACCCAGCCCCGGAACTGTTCCAGCCTTTGTACTCTCTCCGTCCCATCCATCGTCATCTGTACTCCCCTCTTGTATCATCCCTCTTTTGTCTTCCCCAGATCTATCTTTTGTTTATCCTTACGCGCTCAACGGTCCAGTTTCTTCCCATCGATGGAGATCGTCACCACCTGGCAGGGGATATCCCGCCCGCTGCCCTGCAGGGCCTTTTTCACAGCCATCTCCAGACCGCCGCAGCAGGGCACCTCCATGCGGATGACGGCCACGCTCTTTATGTCATTTTCCCGGATGATCTGGGTCAGTTTCTCACGATAGTCCACGGCATCCAGCTTCGGACAGCCTATGAGAACGATCTTCCCGCGGATAAAGTCCTGGTGGAAGCTCCCATAGGCATAGGCTGTACAATCCGCCGCTATCAGGAGCTTCGCCCCTTCAAAGTAGGGGGCTCTTATCGGCGCCAGCTTGATCTGCACCGGCCATTGGGTCAGCCGGGACTGCACCTTATATCCCCCGGCCCCTGCCTCCGGCTGCAGAGACGCCTGACCGTCAGCCGCTCTCTGCTCCTTCGCTCCCTGCTCCTTTGTTCTCTTCTCTTTACCAGCCAGCACAGCCGCCTCGTCATAAGCCGCAGCCTCCCGCTCCACAAAAGAGATCGCCCCTGTCGGACACTCCGGCAGGCAGTCGCCCAGGCCGTCACAATAGTCATCCCGAAGGAGCCTGGCCTTCCCGTCGGTCATGCCGATCGCCCCCTCATGGCAGGCCGCCGCGCAGGCACCGCACCCGTTGCATCTCTCTTCATCGATATGGATGATCCTCCGTACCATACTCCCACCCTTTCCCTTCTCGAACACGTTATCTGTCCCATCCTCCCCGGTCATAAGGGCCATCCCCCAGATCCACCTTACGCCCCTTTGCCGTGAGGGGACCGCCGCCGGACGTACAAAGGCTCTGATGGGACACGGCCTTCTGTCTCCCATTATATATAGTGACCCCAAAAACTGTCAAGCGATCTTCCATGGATCCTTATCCTGCGGTTGCCAGGCTATCGCCGGCCCCACGCAAAAAACGGCGGGACCTCCCGCCGTTTCCTGCCCTATGACCGTATCCGGTCTTTATACTGCCTTGATGATCTTCTCCAGCGCCGCCACATCCCCAGTCTTTAGGACCTGCGCCTTCTTAGGCGCAGCGACCAGCACCGCTGTCGTTAAGTCGTAGCCTGCCGCAGCGATCGCCGCCATATCGAACTGCAGCAGCTTTTCTCCTGCTCTGATCTTGTCTCCGGATGCCTTCAGCGCCGTAAAATGCGCTCCGTTCAGCTCCACCGTGTTGATCCCCACATGGATCAGCAGCTCCACACCGTCGTCGCTCAGCAGCCCGATGGCGTGCTTTGTGTCAAAGATCGCGGAGATCTGGCCGTTAAAGGGGGCCACTACCTCTCCCTTCGATGGGAGGATCCCCACGCCTTCTCCCACCATGCCGGAGGCAAAGGTGGCATCTGGGATCTCCGTGTGGGGGACAGCCTTGCCCTCCACCGGCGCGTAGATGTATCCCGGCTCGGTCTGGATGGCCGGTAACGCCTGTGCTCCAGGCGCTTTCTCCGGGCCGGATCCTGCTTTTTCCCGGTCCTTAACATTCGCCTCCTTTGCCTCTTTCTTTCCCATCATCGTGCCTAACATCATGGTAGCCGCAAAAGCGCACAGGATCGCCACCACCATGGAGACCATGAACTGCAGCATGCAGTCCGGACGGATACAGATCACGCCGATGATCCCGCAGGGGCCCTGGGAGACAGACAGCACGCTCATCAAGGTGGCGTAGGCCGCCCCGACACCGCCGCCGATCAATGCCCCGTAGAAGGGATAGCGCAGCTTTAAGTTCACACCGAAGATGGCCGGTTCCGTGATCCCTAAGAAGGAGGAGATACCGGAAGCGGAGGCCATGCTCTTCATCTTCGGGTCGTTCTTGGACCGCACCATGACCGCCAATGCCGCCGCGCCCTGTGCGCAGTTGGCCGCCGCCACCACCGCGAAGGTAGGCGAACCGCCCAGGGTCCCGATATTGGCCAGGATCTGGGTCTCCGCGGTCACCAGGCTGTGGTGCATGCCGGTGATGACCAGGAGCGGGTAGGTGACGCCGTAGATCAGACCGCCCACAGCGCCTAAGTCGAAGAACAGCCACATGACGGCATTGGTCATCATGTCGCCCACCCCCCGCATCACCGGCCCGATGAACAGGAAGGTCATGGCCCCGGCGATCAGGACGGATAAAAGAGGGGTGACGATGTTATCCAGCATGGCAGGGACCACCTTGCGCAGCCTCTTCTCCACCACGGCCAGACAAAAGGCGGAGGCGATGACCGGGAGCACCGTTCCCTGATACCCTACCTTTGCCACGGAAAGACCGAAGATGTTCCAGTAGGGGACCGTCCCGTCTAAGAGGGCCTGGCCGTAGCCGTAGCCGTTCATCAGGTCAGGATGGATCATGATCGCGCCGATGACCGCGCCCAGGATCGGGGTGGCGCCGAAGATCTTCGCCGCCGAGAAGCCGATAAGTACAGGCAGGAAGGTAAATCCGGCGTTGGAAAACAGGTTGACCATCTCCGCAAAGTCCTTGATCGCCGGGAATGCTTCCACCAGGGACTTATCCGCCACGAACATGCCCTGGGCGGTCAGGATGTTATTGATGCCCATCAAGAGACCGGAAGCCACCAGAGCGGGCAGGATGGGGACGAACACATCCGCCAGGGTCTTTAAAAGCTTCTGGACCGGGTTCATCTTCTTCGCCGCCTGCTGCTTTAACTCCTCTTTGGTCATCTCCGTGATGTTGGCGATCTTGATGAACTCCGCGTAGACCTTGTTCACGATCCCGGTCCCCAGGATGATCTGGAACTGACCGCCATTGTTAAAATTTCCCTTCACCAGATCGATCTTCTCCAGCTCATCGATCCGGATCAGCGACTCGTCCTTTAAAACGAGCCTGAGCCGTGTGGCACAGTGGGCGGCGCTGGCTACATTATCTTTTCCGCCGATACAGTCCAATATCTCCTGCGCCGCGTTGACATACTTTTCTTCCACGTCTTTTCCTCCTTTTATGTAAAGTTCAATGAATAACCGGTAAAGTTACCGGTTACTTTATACTCTTATGATAGCACGTTCTCCATCGAACTTCAATAGCAGATCTTCTTTTCAGCATATCGTTCGATCAGACATGCCGTTTTTCGGCAGATCTGTACAGATCCGGTAGCGGGAAACCAGCCTGCCCATTGCAAGCTTGCCCACTTTTTGCTATACTTACAAAAGATAGCGATGCAGGAATGCCCATACAACGTAAGCCCCCGTAAGAAGCAGCCGGGAGCAAACTAAAAAGCAAGATAGAAAGAGGTAGCAGTAGACAGCGATGGATAAGAAAAACATCACCTTTGCCGATATCGCGCAGTACACCCATTTTTCCAAGACCACCATCTCCCGATACTTTAACGACCCAGACTCCCTGACCCTGGAGAACCAGCAGAAGATCGCGGACGCACTGGTGGAATTAGGTTATAAAAAAAATAAAGTGGCCAAGATATTGGCCAATGGAAAAAGTGAATTTGTAGGCATCATCATCCCCAATCTCTACCTGCACTACTATTCCCAGATGATGGACCAGATCCTGTCCACCTACAAGACCTACGGCTATAAGTTCCTGGTCTTTGTGGGCGACCGGGATAAGGAGATCGAGCGCCGCTATATCCAGGAGCTTTTGGCCTACAAGATCGAAGGGCTGATCGTCTTGAGCCATACGATCCCCTCGGAGGAGCTGGCCTCCTATGACATCCCCGTGGTCACTATCGAGCGGGAGGACCGCTGTACCTGCAGCGTGAACAGCGATAACTACATGGGAGCTGTCCAGGCCACCAGCCTTTTGTATAAGAACGGCTGTGAGATCTTGATCCATATCAATGACAAGGTATCCCCCAAAAACCCTGCCTATAAGCGGATCGAAGGGTTCGCGGATATCTGCCGGGAACACCAGCTGGAGCATGAGCTCATCTTGGCAGACCTGGGCAAGTCTTATGAGGAAAATGTAGCGGCGATCGGCCAGATACTAGATGGGATCGAACAGCGCTATGCCGGAAGGAAAAAGGGGATCTTCTTAGCCAATGATACCTACGCCAATATCTTTTTAAACCTCCTGTTCCGGCGGTACGGGAAGCTCCCGGCCGATCACCAGATCATCGGCTTCGACGACTCCCCGATCTCCCGCGGATCCATCCTCCCGATCAGCACCGTAGGCCAGCAGGCCGATAAGATCGCGGGGGAGGCTATGGAGCTTTTGGTGGCACAGATGAACGAGCAAAAAAAACGCAGGCCCGCCCCCATACCGGCCCCCATCCACAAGGTGGTCACCCCTGTCCTGATCCGCAGGGAGACCACACAGTGAACGATCTTCTGCAATATCGATATCACCGATCCTATAAAAGATACTGCCAGGTCGCAGGACCTTAAAAGGACACCCGCATACCGTCATAAGACGCGATCAGTCCATGCTCCCCGGCAAAGGCTTCCAGCTCCTCGTGGGTCATCTCGCCGTTGTGGGAGAAATGGTTGATCACCTTTATCGTCTCTTTCCCGATGGAGCCCTGTTTTTGCAGCCTCTCGGCAAAGTCCAGCACATCCGGCAGTCCCATGTGATACCGCTCCGAATGCTTCCGGCCCATGGTAGCGTCCATGGATACCAGATCATAGTGATGGCGGAAGATGCAGTCCCAGGCCTTTGGGCTCAGCTCCAGCCCCGTGTCATGTCCGTACAGAAGGCATCGGCCTTCCTTCTCGATGATATAGATATAGCAGGTCTCCCTCTTATCATGGTCGGCCGGGACTGCCGTGATCTGATAGCCCTCCGCCTCAAAGGTGTCAAAGGGCTCCAAGCGGATGAACCGGACCGCGTCGTCTAAGGGATGGACCTTGAACCGGTCGATCAGCACCGCGTCATAAAAAGCCTTCTCCACCGCCTCGTTCCCATAGACGTGGAGCATCCCCTTCGCCCCATGCCCGAAATGCTCATGGCGGTGGATCAGCTCCACCGGAAAGAAATGATCCATATGGGAGTGAGTGACCAGCAGATGCTGGATCTTCCCCAGCTGTAAACGGTCGCGGATCGCATGTGTGTAAGTATCCGGCGGAAGATCGATCAGCAGCGTGTCGTCCACCAGCGCCTGGGTCCTGGTCCGCAGCTCCTTTCCTCCCACTTCTCTCGCCCTGCAACAGAGGGCGCAATCACAGAACAGCGCCGGCCAGCCCTCCGCCGCCGCAGTCCCCAGATAACGTATCTCCATATCCTCCTGTCCTCCTTTTCCTTTTTCCAGCCGCTCCATGCAGCGATCTTTCTCTTCATTTTTCCATCTGCTCGCTGCGGCCATAGGTGTACAGCTCTACGCAACCATCCGCGTCTGTGCAGATCTCATCCCCCAGCCCGCGTGGGTGATCGCATATCCTCCATGGTCCACATAGACCTCCAGGATATCCTTATCCACATAGATGTCCAGACGGTCCCCGATCCTCTTATCCTTTATCGGCGGGATGACCACCTGTTTCCCGTTCCTGCCGTCAAAATACATCCCGTCCTCCGAGACCAGCAGCATCTGGCAGGCATCATATCGATCGTCCGCCAGCCGATGGATGTCCTCCGGATCCTTGCTGACCGCATGCCCCCAGTGCATCGTCCCCCACCTGGATCCATATGGAAAATGCTGATAAAACAGATGATAGAGCCCTTTATAGTACAAAGATCCGTTGGGACCGTTCACCCAGTTTATGGGTGCTCTTACATGGCCCCTTTGTCCCATAGGGCACCTCCTTATACCATTTGTATATATCTTCCATGTTTTTATAACCGGTAAAGTAACCGGTTACTTAAGTTAAAGCTTACCACCAGACCGGAAGATCGTCAACCATAAACCTGCAGAAAATGCAGAAAGGCGGTCGTTGTCCGCCTTTCTGCACACACAGTGCCCTGATCAATGCCCGGACCGGACCGAGATCATCTCGCCGGCGATGCTGATCGCGATCTCCGCCGGCGTCTCCGCGTAGATCCGGGTGCCGATCGGCATGTGGCAGCTCTGGATCTCCTCCAGCGAAAATCCGTCCGCCAGCAGCTTTTTTGTGACCACTCCGATCTTGTTCCGGCTGCCGATGACCCCGATATAACGGGGATGGCAGGCCAGGACCTGGCGCTGGACCTCATAGTCGGCCTTGTGGCCTCTGGTCATGATGCAGACATAATCCTCCTTCTTGATCGTGAGGTAGTCACAGATCTTCTCCATATCCCCCACCACCGTCTCCTGGGCGTCGGGGAAGACCTGGGGATTTGCAAACGCTTCCCGATCGTCCATGACCACACACCGGAAGCCTACATGGGTCAGCACCGGCACCAGCTCCTGGGCCACATGGCCCCCGCCGAACACATACACTCTCCCGGCCCGGACCAGTGGCTCCACATAGTATCTCCGTCCATCTACCTCGTACTGCCGGGCAGTGGTCCCGAACATCTCCTCGGGGAGCGTCAGTACCTGGCTGTCTTTGCAGGCCCTTTCTCCTGCGCCCTTCCCGCCTCCGGCACCGTCCCCGTCTTTATCTGCATCATCCGCGCTTCGGTCTCCATATCCGGCTCCGTGTCCATCCCGATCCCATCCATCACCGCCGCAGCCCTCGCTCCTGCAGATCCCGGTCAGCCCGTTCCTCCGGTCATAGAGCCCGGCCTGCCAGCAGGTGACATCGGTGATGTCCAGGACGATCCAACTGTCCTCATCCCGCTCCAATGCCGCCAGGACCTGGGCACAGTAGTCACAGGCATTCTCATCCTCCGGCGTGATATACTGGAAATACACCACCACATCCCCGCCGCAGATCATCCCGATATCCGACACCTGGTTCTTTGTCAGGGTGAAGCCTTTTACATAGGAGGTCTTCTCCTTGATCGCCTCCATGGCGGTCTGCTCTGCCCGGTACTCCACCGCGCCGCCGCCGATCGTCCCGCAGACCCGTCCGTCCGCCTTCACCAGCATCCTGGATCCTGCCCCCCGAGGCGTGGAGCCAGAGCTGGCGATCACCGTTACCAGGACTGCTTCCTCTCCATTTTTCAACACTTCCTGCAATCTCTGAAATAGCCTTCTCATCTTAAGTCCCTTTCTTGGCCGGCCTCTTCCTGCCGTCGGCTCAGCTCCTATCGCCCTTGGCCGCAGATATGGGTAGGTCCGTTCCCCTATGGATCATATCTATTATATTACGATCTTGGGACTCTGTCCATTTCAAAAAGATACCGGTCCGTCACGATCGGTCGTCCGCCTTTAATCTTTGAGGTCCGCAGCATCACACGGCACCTCACGGCCATCCCAGTACAGCTCGACCTTAGACGGCCATGCCCCGGCAGGAGGCGCTGCCAGGTGCAGGAGCCATCTGGCCTCCTCGTCGGTATCCTCTTCGCTGCCGGCAGGCACAGAGGTCACATACACGCGCAGGGTCCCATCGGAATACTCCACCGCCACATCATCGTTGGTCAGCTTCTGTATCACGGCCTGCCCCTCGGGATGATAAAGATAAGCATCCCAGGAATCCGGGTCGGCATAGATCAGGTACTGAAAACCCTCTCCCTTAGTCACACCGGACACCCACTCCACCGCCCAGTCGCCCATCTCCTCATCTGGCGCGATGTTTAAGCCAAAGGCGCTGGCCTTTCCGTCCTCGTACGCCTTTACCTGATACTCTTCCGTAAAATAGGACTTTCTGGGATCGCCGCTTTGTGTGCTCCTGGAGCAGGCTAAGCAGAAGAGGAGAACGGCGGGCAGCAAAAGGACGACCCTGCCGCAGCCGGGCCGCCTATCTTGGTCTGGGCTGGTAAAATGGTCTTTATCCATCTTGGTCCCTCATTTCCTTCCGGACGATATGGTTTGGCGACCGTTCAAGCCATCTGCTCCCATATGCCATCTCTTCGTACGATGAGCATACCATATCGCCAGCAAAAAAACAATCCTTCCCACCTCTTCCCAAAATGACATAGCCTTTAGAAAATCTCGTTTTTTAAAAATATGCTAAGATCGACATGATCGCGGCCCGGGGACCATGAAACGATCCCCGGCTCCTTTTTTCTCATCTCTTCTTTTTCCGATAAGGCGTATCCTCTAATGGCAGCGTCTGCCTGAACTTCCCGTCCAGCTTATAGTAGGCCAATGCGCAGGCCGGTGCGGTGGGGATCATGCACAGCTCGCCGCAGCCCTTGGCGCCCAGGGAGTAGGGCAGCTTCCGCTCCTCCAGCACACACAAGATCACATCCAGCTTGGGCGCCTCGTCTGCCCGCATGAACCCGATCGTGCCGAACCTGCTCTTTGGGATGCCGTCCTCGCACTTAAATTCCTCTGTGACCCCATAGCCGATGCCCATGACCATGCCGCCCTCGATCTGTCCCTCCACGGACTGGATGTTCACCGGCGTGCCCACATCAAAGGCGGAGACGGCCTTTTCGATCTTTCCCTCCTAGTCCAGGATGATCACCTGAGTGCCGTAGGAATAGGATACATGGCTGATCGGATTTTCTTTGATCGCGCCTAATGGGTCGGTCTGTACGGAATATTCTCCGTAAAACTCCATCCCATCCAGCTCCTCCACCGTCTTTCCGTTCTCCAATGCCTGCTTTAAATTCCGGCTGCATCTGCCCATGCACCTGTGGTTACAGAGGGTCCCGGTCATGAAGGGCAGGGGGTTCTTTTTTAGGATCACCTCCAGGGCCTCCTTGTACCGCCCCTCTCCCGTCAGCTTCACATAGGCCGGGATATCCTGATGGATGGGACATCCTTCCATGCAGGGAGCCATAAAGCAGTCTAAGAGCGGCACCTTCTCCTCCACCTTCCGGCTGGGCAGCGGCTTCACCGGCTTCACATGATGGGGATCCTTCTTGACCTTGGCGATCAGCTTTTCAAGCCCCTCTATGTCCACACCCTTAAAGCGGTCATAGGTCTGGGATGCCAGCTTCTGGGCGATCTGGATGTCCCGGTCATAGCCGCCGGGCTTTAAGAGCGTCGTGGCCACCGTGATCGGCCAGATCCCCAGGGAATAGATCTTATCGATATTAAAGTAATCTGCCCCTCCGGAATAGGAGATCTTAAGCTTCCCGTCAAAGGCCCGGCTGAGCCGATGGGCCACGCTTAAGGAAAGGGCGCACAGGGACTTTCCGGACATGTACATCTCCTCGCTGGGAAGCTCCTTTTTGGTCACGTCCACCGGAAAAGTGTTGGTGATCTTCACGCCGAACTCCAGCCCATTCTCCTTCGCCAGGGCATCTAAACGACCCAGCATGGGGACCGCGTCCTCAAACTGCAGATCGTCTTTAAAATGAAACTCTCCAAAGGCCACATAGTCATAGCCCATGCGGTCCATGATCTGCCGGGCCTCCTCATAGCCCAAAAGGGTGGGATTGCATTTCACAAAGGTGTGCAGCCCTTTCTCCGTCAGCAGATACGAGGCGATGCTCTCGATCTCCTGAGGCGGACAGCCGTGAAGGGTGGATACGGTGACCGAGCGGCAGATCCTGGAGGGGATCTGGTCAATGTCCTCCTCGGTCAGATGGGTGAACTCCTCCTTATGGGCCTTCAGCCAGGCGATGCACGCCTTAAAGACCGGGTGGTCCTTTGCCTCCATCATATCGTTGATATAGGGATCAAGTCGGAGAAGATCGATACCTATATCAACGATATGATGGAG
>CAJUSS010000058.1 GCA_910588895.1 uncultured Lachnospiraceae bacterium | reverse complement strand
CCTTGTACTCGCGGAGCAGACGGTCCACGATGATCTCCAGATGGAGCTCGCCCATACCGGAGATGATGGTCTGTCCGGTCTCCTTGTCCGTGTGGACGCGGAAGGTAGGATCCTCCTCGGCAAGCTTGGCTAAAGCCACGCCCATCTTGTCCTGACCGGCCTTGGTCTTGGGCTCGATCGCGATGTCGATGACCGGCTCCGGGAATTCCATGGATTCCAGGATCACCGGATGCTGCTCATCACAGATCGTATCACCGGTGGTGGTGATCTTAAAGCCTACGGCAGCGGCGATGTCGCCGGAGTAGACCTTATCCAGCTCGGCTCTCTTATTGGCATGCATCTGCAGGATACGTCCCACACGCTCCTTCTTGCCCTTGGTGGCGTTCAGCACATAGGAACCGGAGTTCATCGTGCCGGAGTACACGCGGAAGAAGGCCAGCTTTCCAACGAAGGGATCGGTCATGATCTTAAATGCCAGAGCGGAGAAGGGCTCTTCATCGGAAGAATGCCTCTCCACCTCATTGCCCTCCATATCGGTGCCCTTGATCGAGGCGATGTCGGTAGGAGCCGGCATGAACTCTAAGACCGCATCCAAAAGCTTCTGTACGCCCTTGTTCCTGTAGGCGGTCCCGCAGCATACCGGGACAGCCGTACACTCGCAGGTAGCTTTCCGGAGCGTTTTCTTTAATTCGTCAACAGAAGGCTCTTCGCCCTCCAGATACTGCATCATCAGGTCATCGTCCAGCTCGCAGATCTTCTCCACTAATTCTGTGCGGTACAGCTCTGCGTCGTCCGCCATATCCTCGGGGATATCTTCGATCGCGATGTCCTCGCCCTTCTCATCATTATAGATGTAGGCTTTCATCTCGAACAGGTCGATGATCCCTTTAAACTCATCTTCCTTTCCGATCGGCAGCTGCAGGCAGATCGCGTTCTTTCCCAGACGGGTGCGGATCTGTTCTACGGCGCCGTAAAAATCTGCGCCCAGGATGTCCATCTTGTTGATGAAGGCCATACGGGGTACATTGTAGGTGTCTGCCTGACGCCATACGTTCTCAGACTGCGGCTCCACGCCTCCCTTTGCACAGAAAACGCCTACAGCGCCGTCCAGCACGCGGAGAGAACGCTCAACCTCTACGGTAAAGTCAACGTGTCCTGGGGTATCGATGATGTTGATACGATGCTCCAGAGCACCCGGCTTGCTCTTGCAGTTTTCCTGTAAGGTCCAGTGGCAGGTGGTCGCTGCTGAGGTGATGGTGATCCCTCTCTCTTGCTCCTGCTCCATCCAGTCCATGGTCGCAGTGCCTTCATGAGTGTCACCGATCTTATAATTCACACCAGTATAATAAAGGATACGCTCCGTCAATGTGGTCTTACCCGCATCGATATGAGCCATGATCCCGATATTCCTGGTCCTTTCCAACGGATATTCTCTTCCAGCCAAGACTCTTTCCTCCTTATAGTTTTCCTGATCTCCCAGTCACCTAGAAGTTAGAAGCGATAATGGGAGAATGCCTTGTTCGCCTCTGCCATCTTGTGCATGTCTTCTTTCTTCTTGACAGATGCACCGGTGTTGTTCGCGGCATCCATGATCTCATTCGCCAGTCTGTCCTTCTGGGTCTTCTCGCCTCTCTTGCGGGAGTATAAGGTGATCCAGCGGAGTGCCAGGGCCTGTCTCCTCTCCGGCTTGACCTCGATCGGCACCTGATAGGTGGCGCCGCCGATACGCTTTGCCTTGACCTCTAATACAGGCATGATGTTGTTCATTGCTTCTTCAAATACTTCCAGCGCATCCTTGCCGGTCTTCTCTGCGACCCGCTCGAATGCACCATATACGATCTTCTGGGCGATACCCTTCTTGCCATCCAGCATGATGTTGTTGATCAGCTTGGTGACGACCTTGTTATTGTAGATCGGGTCTGCCAATACATCTCTTTTCTGCGTATGTCCTTTACGTGGCACGTTACTTCCCTCCTTAATATGGTACGGAAACAGTCTCCGTATTCATTAGATCATAGGTACTCATGCGCCGGCCTGCCCCGCAAAAGGCCTGCCAGCCGCACGTTCATGCTCGGGGCCGCCCTCACAGGCGGTCAATGTCTATCTCCTGCAACCTACAGGTTCAATATCATCATTCCGGCATAAATCCTATAATTGTCTTGTCAGTGCTGCTTACTTTTTGACTTTGGGCCTCTTCGCACCATATTTGGAACGGGCCTGTTTCCTGTTGGCGACACCTGCGGTATCCAGGGTACCTCTGATGATGTGGTATCTGGTACCGGGAAGATCCTTGACCCTGCCTCCGCGGATCAGGACCACGCTGTGCTCCTGTAAGTTATGCCCCTCGCCCGGGATATAGCTGGTGACCTCGATCCCATTGGAAAGACGGACCCTGGCGATCTTACGCAGCGCAGAGTTTGGCTTTTTGGGGGTAGCGGTCTTCACAGCGGTACACACGCCTCTCTTCTGCGGAGAGGACATGTTGATCGACCTCTTCTGTAAAGAATTGAATCCCTTCTGCAGAGCCGGCGCAGTGGACTTCTTGACGCTGGTCTGTCTACCCTTTCTCACTAACTGGTTAAATGTTGGCATTCTTTTCACCTCCTGTGATATTGTCTGTGGTTGCTGCAGCTTTCAGCTTTTTGGCACACAAAAAAAGAATGGTACATTTTTGCACGCTTTAATGATTATAGCCATAGCGGGCTTTTCTGTCAAGGAATTTCGATCAAAAAATGGCAGAGGGCCTTCAGATCCGGACGAACGACCGGCTATGCGCCCGCATTTAAAGCATTGACACCCGCCCAGTTATCCGATACAATGGAATGATCGCAGACACTGCACAGGCTGTCTTGTCTGGCAGCCGTCAGGATCATAAATACACAGCAGGAGGAATGGATGATGAAGAAAGTATTTGCAACAGAGAACGCACCGGGCGCGATCGGGCCTTATTCACAGGCGGTGCAGGCAGGGAACATGGTGTTTGTCTCCGGGCAGCTGCCGATCGATCCGGCTACGGGGGCATTTGCCGGGGAGGACATCAAGTCCCAGACCCGTCAGTCCCTGACCAATATCAAGAACATCTTAGCCAGCGAAGGGCTGGATATGAGCCAGGTGGTCCGGGTAGGGGTCTTTTTAAAGGATATGGGCATGTTTGGCGACATGAACGCAGTATATGGAGAGTTCTTTGAGAAGGACTATCCGGCCAGAGCAGCCGTGGAGGTGGCCCGTCTGCCGAAGGATGCGCTGGTGGAGATCGAGGCGGTGGCCTGCACCCAGTGACCTCCTGCCCTTTAGGTTACCTTTCTTAAGTCAGCCAAGGGTCCGCTGCAAAAGTATAGAAGACATACCGAATGGGACGAACAGAAAGCAGCATGCTCCTGCAGCTTTTTCGCTCGTCCCATTTCTATAAGCTATATCGCTCCATCTATATCGCTCTGACCTCTATCTATCGCTTCCCGGAGCGGTGCCTGGACCGGCCCTCCGGACACTGCCAGGTCGATGGCGCTCCTTTCTCTCGCATCCCCCCGCGCTCTGGAGCCGAACAAGATCGCCCTTTTGATCTGATGCCTCTGCGCCAGCTGGATGATCTCCTTACCGTCTAAGACCTACAAGCTCCCAAAAATGCCGGTACAGCTTTTTGCTGCACCGGCATCTCCCCTATCCGTATCTATCACACCTCAAAGATCAGATCCCCATAGCTGGGCATGGGCCATAATTCTTTATCTACGATCATCTCCAGCTTATCGATCGGAGCCCGCAGAGCCTCCATAGCCGGGACTACCTTGTCATGGTAGAACACGGCCTGGGCGCGGCCCTCTTCCATCTGGCGGGCCCTCTCATCGATCTCCACCAGAGCGGCCAGGGCTACCTTCGTCTCGCTGAGCAGGTCGGAGCTCTCCATCAGCAGCTCAGTCTGTACGCTGAAGTCCGCTGTGGGACACGCAGCCGCCACCGTGTTGATGGACTGGGCCAGCTGGGTGGTATATCTGATCACCGCCGGGATGAACTGCTTGCCTGCCATATCGATCATGGTCCTGGCCTCGATGTTGATCACCTTGGCGTAAGTCTCATACTCGATCTCCGCCCGTGACTCCAGCTCGGCCCTGGTAAATACTCTGAAACCCTCGAACAGCTTCACTGCCTTTTCCGTGGTCAATGCAGGGATCGAATCGACCATGGAACGGATGTTGGGAAGTCCTCTCTTTTCCGCCTCCTCTACCCACTCGTCAGAGTATCCGTTGCCATTAAAGATGATCCGCTTATGGGCAGCCAGCATATCCTTGATCATATCATGGACTGCCAGCTCGAAATCCTCCGCCTTCTCCAGCTCGTCGGCAACCTCCTTGAAGGCTTCCGCAACGATCGTGTTCAGGACCACATTGGGTGAGGAGATGGAGTCGGCAGATCCCACCATACGGAACTCAAACTTATTTCCGGTAAAAGCAAATGGGGAGGTCCGGTTCCGGTCCGTAGCATCCTTATCCAGATCTGGAAGGGTAGCCACACCGGTCATCAGCTTACCGCCCTGCTTGGAGTGCGTGGCTTCTCCTGTGCTGCAGAGCTGGTCGATCACGTCCTCCAGCTGCTCGCCGAGGAAGATCGAGATGATCGCCGGCGGCGCTTCATTGGCGCCAAGCCTGTGGTCATTGCCCACATCTGCCGCAGATTGCCTGAGAAGGTCCGCATGTACATCCACTGCCTTTAAGATACAGGCCAATACCAGCAGGAACTGGATGTTCTCGTGGGGAGTCTCCCCTGGGTTCAGCATATTGATCCCGTCATCGGTGATGATGGACCAGTTGTTATGCTTGCCGGAGCCATTGACCCCGGCAAAGGGCTTCTCATGCAGCAGACAGGTCAGGCCATGGCGCCCGGCCACCTTCTTTAAGGTCTCCATCACCATCTGGTTATGATCCACCGCCAGGTTCGCCTCCGCATAGATCGGTGCCAGCTCATGCTGGGCAGGGGCCACCTCATTGTGCTGGGTCTTTGCAGAAACCCCCAGCTTCCACAGCTCTTTATTGACCTCGTTCATATAGGCGCCGATCCGCTCCCGGATCGTGCCGAAATAATGATCGTCCATCTCCTGCCCCTTAGGCGGCATGGCGCCGAACAGGGTGCGGCCGGTATAGATCAGATCCTTGCGCTGTAAGTACTTCTCCCGATCCACCAAAAAATATTCCTGCTCCGGTCCCACGGACGGGGTCACCTTCTTGGATGTTGTGTTCCCAAAAAGCCGCAGGATACGCAGAGCCTGCTGGTCGAGCACCTGCATGGAACGCAAAAGCGGCGTCTTTTTGTCCAGCGCCTCGCCGGTGTAGGAGCAGAAGGCAGTGGGGATGCACAAGGTCACCCCGGCGGCATCCTCTTTTAAGAATGCGGGGGAGGTGCAATCCCATGCCGTATAGCCTCTGGCCTCAAAGGTGGCCCGAAGCCCACCGGAGGGGAAAGAAGACGCATCCGGCTCACCCTTTACCAATTCCTTTCCGGAAAACTCCAGCATCACCTTTCCGCTTGCATCCGGCGCGGAGATAAAGGAATCATGCTTTTCCGCTGTCACGCCGGTCAATGGCTGGAACCAGTGGGTATAGTGGGTAGCCCCTCTTTCAACCGCCCATTCCTTCATGGCCTGTGCCACAGAATCCGCGATGCCTGGATCCAGCTCCTTGCCTTCCACGATCGTTTTCTTCAATTTCTTGTAAACGCTCTTTGGCAGACGCTCTCTCATGACCGCATCGTTAAACACACTCTTGCCGAACATCTCGGCTACATTTACTGTCTCGCCCATAGACCTTTCCATCCTCTCTCATCATGCTCAAGACCGATGACCGCTCAGACCGCCTGACCAGTCACTAAACCACCATGCGCCCGGCAGCGGACATGCCGCCACACATAAAGATCTGGCGGGCGCATCTGGCATACCTGAACCTATGCCGACTGTCTTGCACACCGATGCATATCGAAAACCTGCCTTTGGCAGCTCTTCTGCATGCTGATGCATAAGAAAAAGGCGTTCTCTCGATGAAGAGAACGCCCTTGTTCGTAATTAAGATAAACCATTTCCTGCAAAATTGCAAGTGTTTTTTTATTTTTTTATCCGGCGGTCTTTGGCCGCACAAGATCAGGCCTTGTTCGCGGAACCGAACAGCTCGATCTTCTCGCGGACAGTCGCCTTGATGGCCTCTGCGCCAGGAGCCAGTAATTTTCTCGGGTCAAAGCCCTTGCCCTGCTGGTCCTTGCCTGCCTCGATATACTCGCGGGTCGCTGCTGCGAAGGAAAGCTGGCACTCGGTGTTCACGTTGATCTTCGCAACGCCAAGGCTGATGGCCTTCTTGATCATATCCGCCGGGATACCTGTACCGCCGTGGAGCACTAACGGCATCTCGCCTACCTTCTCGTTGACCGCTGCCAGAGTCTCGAAGCTTAAGCCTGCCCAGTTCTCCGGATATTTGCCATGGATGTTGCCGATGCCTGCCGCCAGCATGTCCACGCCAAGGTCAGCGATCTGCTTGCACTCATTGGGATCTGCGCACTCGCCCATCCCTACAACACCGTCTTCCTCGCCGCCGATGGAGCCCACCTCAGCCTCGATGGATAAGCCTAACTGATGCGCTGCATGGACCAGCTCTGTGGTCTTCTCTACGTTCTCCGCGATCGGATAATGGGAGCCATCGAACATGATGGAGGAGAAGCCAGCCTTGATACACTTATAGCAGCCCTCGTAGGAGCCGTGATCTAAGTGGAGCGCTACCGGAACAGTGATCTTCAGATCCTCGATCATGGCCTTGACCATAGCGGCTACTGTACCAAAACCGGTCATATACTTTCCTGCACCCTCAGATACGCCTAAGATGACCGGAGAACGCATCTCCTCTGCGGTCAGCAGGACAGCCTTGGTCCACTCCAGGTTATTGATGTTGAACTGGCCTACGGCATACTTTCCTTCTCTGGCTTTTTTGAGCATTTCTGTTGCGGAAACTAACATGTTGCTACCTCCTGTAAATGATTTATTGCTGCTTTCCAGCTTAAATGTCCCTTAGGGTCCATTATAGCTTATTTGAAAAGAAATTAAAAGTAGAAATTCCCTTTTGCGGAAAATATCCTCTCATCAAGATCACTATCCACAGGTCAGCAAAAGCCCGCTCCGGTAAAGGCGTACGCGCAGTGACCTCAATGCCCTATAGTCCCAGGATATCCCGTACCTCTGCTTCCATGTCCTCCACATCGCATTCCCGGCTATGGCGGATCGGGGCGTGGCGGATCTCCTCCACGGCATTGGGCACGGGAAGGCCGGAGAGCGCGCTCATCTCGTCGATCAGGGCAAACTCCTCCTTGCCTTCCTGGCTGCCGGCGATGGCCTCCATGACGCTGTGGGCGAATTTATAGGGGCTGGCGGTGGAGGCGATCACCGCTTTGGTAGGGTCGCCGGTCTCTGCCACATATTTCTGATAAACGGCGGAGGCCACACCTGTGTGGGTGTCCATCAGATAGCCGGCGCCTTTAAAGACGCGGCTGATCTCATCGGCATCCTCCTTCTGGCTGGCAGATCCGCCTTTGATGTCTGCCATGGCCTCCCGCATCTTTTGGGTGACCGTGTAGACGCCCTTTTCTCCCAGCTGGGCCATCAGCTCCTTGTTCTTTTCCGCATCGCAGCCCGCGCTCAGATAGATCAGGCGCTCTAGGTTGCTGGAGATCAGGATATCCATGGAGGGGGAGCTGGTCAGGATGAACTCCCGGTTCCGGTCGTAGGTGCCGGTGGCGAAAAAGTCGTATAAGACTTTATTTTCATTGGAGGCGCAGATCAGTTTATCGATCGGGATCCCCATCTCCTTGGCAAGATAAGCGGCCAGGATGTTCCCAAAGTTTCCGGTGGGGACCACCACATTGATCTTTTCGCCCTTTTGGATCTCCTCATTCTCCAGCAGTTTCACATAAGCATACACATAGTATACCACCTGTGGCACCAGACGGCCGATGTTGATCGAGTTGGCGGAGGAGAACTGAAAACCTTTTTCCGCGAGTCCGCTGGTAAAACGCACGTCGCCGAAGAGCTTCTTCACGCCGGTCTGGGCATCGTCGAAATTGCCGTGGATCGCCACTACACAGGTATTGTCCCCCTTCTGGGTACGCATCTGCAGCTCCTGGATCTTACTGACCCCGTCCTTGGGATAGAACACGATGATCCTGGTCCCCGGCACATCGGCAAACCCGGCCATGGCGGCCTTCCCTGTATCGCCGGAGGTGGCGGTCAGGATGACGATCTCCTTATCCACATGGTTCTTCTTTGCCGCCGTAGTCATCAGGTGGGGCAGGATGGATAAGGCCATATCCTTAAATGCGATCGTGCTCCCGTGGAACAGCTCCAGATAGTAAGCGCCTGCGGCCTTTGCCAAAGGCGCGATCTCTTCTGTATCAAATTTGCTGTCGTAAGCTCTCTTAATGCAGCTCTTTAGTTCTTCCTCCGTATAGTCGGTGAGGAAGAGCTTCATCACCTCATAAGCAGTCTCCTGGTAGGTCATAGAAGCCAGCGTTTCTAATGCGATATCCAGCTTCGGGATCTGGGTGGGCATGAACAAGCCTCCGTCCGCAGCCAATCCCTGGAGGATCGCCTGGGACGCCGTGACGTTTGCCTGTCCGCCTCTCGTGCTCTGATAGGATAATTCCATGGTATGCTCCTTTTCTCTGTATCCATTCTATTTGAAAAACATCGCTCGTAAAGCAATGAACGTGTACATGTATCTGGGTCGATACAGGTAGAGTTTAGCATACTTTAAAATGGCGCGCAACAAAAAAGTGGGGATTGACCCCTACCCTGCAGGGATGTATAGTAAGCTCATATGGTTTGACAGACCCGCAAAAAAGGAGGCTTATCTTATCATGGATTACCAGCATACCCTACAGGGGATCTTCCTCTCCCGCCCCAACCGCTTCATCGCCCATGTGCGGATCGACGGCCGGGAGGAGGTGTGCCATGTAAAAAATACAGGGCGCTGCAGAGAGCTTCTGGTGCCGGGGGCCCGGCTGGTCCTGGAACACCACCCGGAAGCTGCCGCGAAGGGGCGCAAGACCTGCTATGATGTGATCGGCGTATATAAGCAGCATGCAGGGGCACAAGATGAGTCCTTGCTGATCAATATGGATTCCCAGGCTCCAAATGCGGCGGCCTGGGAATGGGTACAGGGCGGCGGGTTGACCAGACATCTGTCCAATAGTCCCGTCGGCCCGGCCGATCCCGCGCCCCCTTCGATCGCACAGCTCCGGCGGGAGGTGACCTGCGGCGCTTCCCGGTTCGACTTGGCGTTTCTGCTGGACGGGGTACAGAGCTATATGGAAGTCAAAGGGGTCACCCTGGAGCGTGGAGGCGTCGCCGCTTTTCCGGACGCCCCCACGGAGCGGGGCGTGAAGCATGTGGACGAGCTGGCAGCTCTGGCCCGGGAAGGTGTCCCCTGCTTTCTCCTGCTGGTGATCCAGATGAAAGGGATCGTGGGCTTTCGCCCCAACTGGGAGACCCATCCCGAGTTCGGCCACGCGCTGGAACGGGCGCAAAAGGCCGGCGTCACCATCCTGGCCTATGACTGCCTGGTGACAGAGCGCTCTATGCAGATCCATGCGCCGGTCCCCATTTTTTATGAACGCCAGGGGCACGGATAAAAAAGAAGCTGCTCTATTGTTATCTGTGCGGACCGATAGCACGAGCTGGACTCTTTCCTCATATCTTAGTCATTAAGGACTCTATCGAATAGAAAGAGGTTAGCTATGGTGCTCCCTTTAAGCTACCTGGAGCAGGGCCAAAAAGCCCAGATCGTCTGGATGGCATTACCGCCTGCGCTGGAATGTCATCTGAACGCTCTGGGCCTTGCTGCAAAGGGCTGGGTGACTTGTGCGCAAAAAGGACGGGACGGAGGGATGTCCGTCTATATAGTCCGTCGCTCAGTCATCGCCCTGCGCACCCCAGAGACCTCAAAGATCTTGGTCAAGCTCCCGTCTGACCGCTCTGCTGGAAATGACCACCCCGGCTCAGAGGAGCAGGGCCTGATGCGTTCTCTAAACGACCGGAGCCAGAACGCCTCCTGCTCGAGCGGCCGCTGCCTCTGTGCTCTCCTCCAAAACGGCTGCTGCCTGTCCGGCCTCCTCCAGAACGGATAAGGCCGGGCCGCGAGGATCTTCCATGTCCCCGGCTCTCGCTCTTGCCCCGCTCAAAACACCGCTGACAGATAGAAAAGCTGTGGTCCCAGGGAAGCTCCCGCTTACAGATCGTACATTTTCTGGAATAGCTGGAGCACTCCATCTTTAAGATCCGGCTGATCTCCGCCTCCGTCTCATGGCGCTCCTCCACAAGGTTCTCTGCCTGTACCGGCAGCCCCACCTTCCTGGAAAATTGAAAGTACAGATCCAGCATCTTATAATAGCTCTCCAGATCGTACAGGTCGCCGCCCGGGCTGTAGGGGAATTCCAGTTCCTGTACATCTCGGTACTCCCTGCAGTAGTCCTTCCAAAGATCCACCACCAGCTTATTATTGATGTCGATCGCACAGGTGATCAGCTTGTAGACCTCCTGCTTGGTAAAGGTGTCCATATCCTTTTCATGGACGGTGAGGAAGCTCTGGTACAGAGAGAGGAGCTCGTCCACCTCCATCTTCTGATAGATCGCCGGCGCTTCCATACCGGCCCATATCTTGATCAGTCCGTCGATCTCCGCCGGCAGACCAAGGAGCTGCTCCGGAAAACCGATATAAGCCTTCATCAGAGGGATCGGCATACGGCCCAGACCATCCTCGATCAGCTCGATATTATCGATCGCCGCCACAAAACCTTCCTCGTAGAGCCCGAACCGGCCTGCTCTTCCTGCGATCTGCTTGATCTCCCCAGGCTCCAGGTCCCGCTTTACCACACCGTCAAACTTCTGGGTCTCCACGAACACGATCCTCCGGATCGGCAGGTTCAGTCCCATGCCGATGGCATCTGTGCTGACCACGATATCCGTCTCCTTTTCCAGGAAACGGCGCACCTGCTCCCTCCGGGTAGCCGGCGGCAGGCTCCCGTAGATCACACTGCACCGGATCCCCTGGCTCTCCAGATGGGCGGCCAGTGCCAGCACAGATTTTTTCGAAAAAACGATCAGTGCGTCGCCCTTTTTCAAGTCGTTCTTCATGGAATAAGACTTTCGCTCCACGGTCAAGCGGGTGTTCCTTTTATGGCGGACGACCCGATACTGGTCCCCGCACCGCTTGATCATCTGGGTGACGATCGATTCCGCCTCCGGCGCCATGCACAGGTGGATCTCCTCTGCCCGCAGCCCCAGGATCGCCCTGGTCCAGTTATGGCCCCGATAAGCATCTCCTACCATCTGGCACTCGTCTACCACTACGATATCAAAGTATTCGTGGTCATTTAGCATCTCCACTGTGCAGGACTGACAGACCGCCCCCGGCATCTGGATCGTCTCCTCCCCGGTGATCATGGAGCAGGGCACGCCCTCCATGTTGCATTTATCGTAGACCTCCAGCGCCAGAAGGCGCAAAGGGCCAAAATACGCCCCGTGGGTGCAGGACTTCAGCCGTTCTAAAGCATCGTGGGTCTTACCGCTGTTGGTAGGGCCTATATGGAGGATGAACTTCCGCTTCATCAGCCGAGCCTCCGGATATTCCTCCTCCGGCTTCTGCTTGATGGATTCCCGTATCCCCTTCTGGATCGCCTTGGGGATATAGAACAGCTGATACGCACGCTCCAGAGAATTGGACAAAAGGTAGCGGCGGATCCCCTGCATCCTCAATACCTGCTCCAGCTCCTCCTCCTCCAAGTCCGGTAAAAAGCACAGATCCCGGATCGCCAGGAGCCCGCAAAACTCTTTCATCTTCTCCGTCCACTTTCCGATCTCTTCCTGCTGCTCCTCCGGTGCCGTATGCTCCTTGCGCACCAGGTAGGCACAGACCTTGGACAGCATGGCATGGATATCGCTGAGCTCATTGGCTCTGGCCACGGCCTCTAAGGTCTTCCCATTCAATTTCTGGCAGCGCTTGCGCATCTCGCTGAGGGTCATCCCACGGTAGCGTTTATTGGCATTTCCAAAAAACAGATTTACATAATACTCCGCTAATCGATCTTCTGTCGTCATGTTACTTCTCCGTTCGCAAATGATAAAATGATGGATGATCAAGGTTCCTAATGAGATCATAGCATAAAATTTGAAAAAAAGATACAACAGACACAAAATTACCCATTGACTATTTTCAGAAAAGTGGTAGAATAGGACAAGTAAGGAAGCATAGCTCAGCTGGGATGAGCGTTCGCCTCACACGCGAAAGGTCAGGAGTTCGAGCCTCCTTGCTTCCAGTGATAGGACCGTATCCGAACATTCGGGCACGGTCTTTTTTCGTGCATATCCTAAAAGGGCTTGATAAAAAACATCTGTCCGATCCAAGATCCTTTCCTCTGCCCAGGCACTGCGCCTCCTCCCCATACATAAGATACTCATAAACACCAAAAGCGAGCACAACGATGGAAGAAGATCAGATCACCACCATCCTTTTGACCGGTCCTGACGACAGCAGGAAATGGGTCTTTCGTAAGCTGGCACAAAAAAGACTGCCCAAAGATAAACGGCCTTTTTCTCCTGCCGCAGGGACTTACACCTATATGGAGGAGCGTTATCGTGTATTGGAGCTGCCTGTCTCTTCTTGGCTCATGGGCCATGCCAGCGCGGCGGTCGTCATCTGTGACGCCCTCTTCCTGGAGCAGGGCCTGGACCATCTGGCACAACTCATCCGTCTGGAGCCTGTAAAGCAAAAAGGGCTCCCCCTCCTCCTGTGCATCTGTAATTGTAAAGATGCACAGGAGGAGGGGATCTGGATCGACTACGACCTTTTGGAGGATGTCCTGCAGATCCCGGTGCTGCCACTGGACCGCCTCGCGCCCTCGGAAAGGGACGACCTAAAAGCCGCCATCGCCTATGCCAATAAACGTCGTTTTTCCTATGACCTCCTGGATTTTTTTCCAAAAAAGCTGGCGGAAGAGACTACGCATCACACAAAAGCAGCCTACGGCCCTTTAGAGGATAAGATGGACCATCTCCTCACCAGTCCTGTCTTAGGAAGCTGTTTTCTGGCCCTGCTCTTCTTTCTCATGACCATGCCTGTCCTGGCTGGCCTGTCTCTTCTTTTTGGGCCATTGAAGGGCTCACTGGACTGGCTTTTAGGACCTTTATCCACCGGCTCTTTCTTTTTGGAGGATGTTTTCCACATCCCGTCCTGGCTTATGGATATCTTGGTGTATGGGGTCCTGTCGCCTTTGATCTGTGTGCTCTTTGTGATGCTGCCGCCTCTTGCGCTCTGTCTTCCCCTGTTCTTTTTCCTGGAGGAGACCGGACTGCTCCCCAGAGCCGCTTTCTCTGCCGATAAGCTCTTTTCGCGCTGCGGCGGCTGCGGGCAGCAATGTCTGGCCATGTCCATGGGCTTCTGCTGCCGCCAGGCAGGGATCTGGAGGTGCCGGTCCATCCAGCCGGGTATGCCTTCTCGCCCGATCGGATGCAGCACGCAGGATATTCCGCAGGCAACCGATACCCGATACACCGGGACAAAAGAAAAGATGGTCTCGCTCCTGACCACCTCTTTCCTTCCCTGCAGCGGGCAGATGCCCGCGCTGGTGCTCTTTAGTTTTTTACTGTTTCCGGATCACAGCTTCTTTTTTTCGGCCATTTTTCTATCTGGTCTCCTCCTTCTTGGCATCGCGGCGGCTTTATGCAGCACCTTTCTCTTCACGCACACCGTACTGCACCGCTTTCCGTCCGTCTTCTTTCTTGTGCTGCCGCCCATCCGCAGGCCCCGCCTGTGGAAAAGAGTCCTCCCGGCCGCCTTCGATCATACCTGCCTGTTCCTGGGGAGAGCCGCTGCTATGGCCGTCTTCGCCGGTCTCCTGCTGTGGGCTATGGCGCACCTCTTTATCCGGGGATCCTCCCTGCTCTCCATCTCTACGGCCGCCTTGGATCCCTTCGGCCGTCTGCTGGGGCTGGACGGGACCATCCTGATGGCTTTTCTGTTGAGCGCGCCTGCAGATGAGCTCATGCTGCCGATCATGTTCATGCTCTATCAGGGGCAGAACGATGCCTTGTCCATAAGCTCCTTTTCAGACCTGTCCCTGCTCCTTGCCGCCAATGGCTGGACCTGGCAGACAGCTCTGTCCGTAAGCCTTTTTACCTTATTCCACTGGCCCTGCGCCTCCACTCTGGCTGCCATACGGCAGGAGACCGGGCAGCTGAAGTGGGCTCTGGCCGCCTTTTTTCTCCCCACCCTGTGGGGGACAGCGCTCTGCACAGGCTTAACCCTGCTCATCCGGTCCGGCATGTAAGGGCCGGGCAGACTTTACAGGGCTGCTCCTGTCCGTCTGCCTACCTGCGATGCCGGATCTCGTTCCCTCTTGTCTGCTGCGGGATGGCCGTGTGGGTGACGACCGTATCCAGCAGTTTATCAGACTGCTCCCGGATCGCGAAGCTGCAGTCTGACTGGAAGGCCAGTCTGGTGGCAGCTCCAGCAAGATCTTGCATATCATACTGGCGCACAACGCCCCAACAGACACTCCCGGCGATCCCTGCACCTGCCCCTACGGCCAGCAAGATCTCGTACCATCGGGTGGACAGGATATCGCCGCCTGTGAGCAGGAGCAGAGCTGCTGCCAAGAGCGGTAAGGACACGGTAAGGAACAGCAGAAGGAGCTTTCTTTTATCCACCGGCACCTTACCGCAGGCCTTCCCGGTCTGACCGTTTAAGGCAAAGTAATAGAGCTGCCCGTCACCTGGACTTTTGTAGGTCAAGGCCCACACCGGCAGCAGACCGTAATACCACCTTGCATCCCGGATATCTGTCCTCTGCCGACGTACGGTCAGGCTGGGATACTCCCCCGCGCTGTCTTGCAGGGCGGCAGCGGCCAGCTCCCGGACCTGACATTCCACCTCAGATCCCAGCTCCTGCTTTTCTATGTCCCGTTTTTCCGCCATAAAACCGGAAAGGTAGCTCATGTGAAAAGGCTTGATCCCCTCCGGCCGGAAAGGGAGCACCCCATCGGCCAGCTGCCCGTTGGCTTTCTTCAACGCATTCTTTGCCAGATGATCCACCTGCATCTGCCCGTCCCGGCGCACCTGGTAGATCTTTTTCTCTGTGTACCGCCGACCCCCTGCGTCCCATACCCGCAGTCTCGTCCCTTCTGCCTCCATCTCCCCGTCCACCTGACAGCAGAAGAGCCAATAGGGAAAATAGACCCCCATCATGCGGTCGATCTGCTGCCTGGAGTAAAAACCGGACGGCGCATACCGTTTGCGCCGGATCCATTGGCTGAAGATCTCCTCTGCCTTCTCTTGTCCGATCTGGAAAGGGATCACATAGTCCGGATGGCAGCCGCCCTCCAGCCGCCCCTTCAACAGCACCGGGTTATGGCAATAATAGCAGAAGGTCGCCGCCGTAGTCTCATCCGCTATGATCTCGGCCCCGCAGCTGGGACAGCTAAAGGTGAGCAGTCCATGTACCGCCTCCTGGCCTTGGGCCTCCGCTCCTCCCGTCGGCGGGATGCCGTCCCCTGACTCTGCGCCCTCCAGCTCCTCTAAATGAAGAGCAGACAGACAGTACGGGCATTTATAGGTCTGGCTTTCCGGGTCAAAGGTCATCGCCCCGCCGCAATGTGGACATTTATAGGTGAACGCCGCCATCCTCTGCTCCTTCCGCTCCTGCTTTAATCCCTTCTGTCAGCCGCTGCCGGTCACGGCCTGGGCTGGCCACACTCGCTGCAGAACTTTCCTTTGTTCACTGCGCCGCAGCTGCAGGTCCAGGCTGCCGCCGGCCTGGGGGTCCCGCACTCACTGCAGAATTTCCCGGTGTTCACGTTGCCGCAGCTGCAGGTCCATGAGGCCGGCTGGCTCTGCCGGCCTGCCGCTCCCGGCCCGGGCTGCCCTTCTGCAGCCCCCTGCCCCATCTGGCCCGGCACACCTTGCCCCATCTGACCTGGTACACCCTGGCCGCCCATGGCTCCATAGCCCATCTGGCCCGGCATCCCCTGGCCGCCCATGGCCCCATAGCCCGTCTGGCCCGGCATCCCCTGGCTGCCCATGGTGCCTCTGCCCATCTGCATCTGCTGCATATTGGCGGCTGAGGCTGCCCCCATAAAGCTGCCTCCTGCCTGCATCCCCAGACCCATGCCCATAAAACCCGCCATGGCTCCATTGGAGTTGGAACCGGCATTTTTTATGCCATCTGCGATCGCACCCTGCACATATCCTTCACGGACCGAAGGATCGCTGAGCATGGCGCCCTGGTTCCGCAGAGCGATCAGCTTCTGGGAATCCTCATCATAGGAGATGCTGGCCACGCCTACCGACTGGATCTCGATCCCCCGCATCCGGCGCCAATCCTCATCCAGGGTATCCGCCATATATCTTCCCAGCTCCCTGCCCTTAGAGGAAACATAGGAGATCCGGATCCCGTCTGCTGACATCTGGTTGATCGAGCTCTGGAGCGCCTCTAAAAACTCAGACAGATACTGTTCATTGATCGAAGAGATCTCCACCCGGCTGGCGTTCTTCGGGATCACCTCCGCATAAAACAGCAGCGGATCCATGACCTTGATCGAATATGTGCCGTGGGCCCGCAAAAACAGCTCTGCATTGTAGAAATCATCAAAATAATTGATCGGGTTCCTGGTGCCGAACTTGATGCCCTTGATCTCCTGCAGATTTATGTAATAGACCTTCTGGACCGTGGGTGTCATCCCTCCATACCGGATCCGGTTAAAGGACTCCTTTAAGGTATCGCCGAACTGTCCGTTGAACAGGGAGGGGAGGGAGGAATTGTTCACGATATAATACCCCTCTTCCGCCGTATAGTCCACGACCTTTCCGCCGTCCACCAGCATCATGAACTGGTTCGGATATACATGGATGACCGACCCGTTGGAGATCGTGTTTTCTGTCCCCTTTACGTTCGTCCCTTTCCGGATCCTCACACCTGCCGCGAACACGGTCTGGCTCCCCATATCTCCCGGCTCGATCACCTCCAGCCACTGATCCGCCAGGGTCGTCCCGGCGGCGTTCATCGCTGCCTTTAAAATGCCCATCTCTTTCTCCTCCTTACACTTCCAGGATCCGGCCTAAAGACCAGACCCTTATATTGATCGGTTCTATAGCCGAACCGCAATACGCACATTGCTTGTTCCCAAGTCCCGTGACTGGCGCTCCGCACTGGGGGCAGACCACTACATGGGCTGTGGAGCCTGCGGCCAGCTTTTGTGCATCCTGCACATACATCAGTTCCATATTGTAGCGGGTCTGGATCCGGCGCATCTTTGTACCTGCTCCGCTCGTCCCCTTTCTCCCTTTCCTGTTTCCAGACAAAAGGCCGGGACGGGCCTTTTCTCCCTCCCGCCCTTCTCCTGACAGGGGCTCAGCTCCAGCCAGCCTCTCCTTCTGATACATATACTCCACCGCCGACTGCAGCGTGATCACACAGCAGCCCTCCAGCTTCTGGTAGCGGGCGATCTCTGTCCGATGGATCTTGATGTTCTGGAAATGTTCCCGGATCCCCGCCCGACGGTCATCCTCGATCCGCAGCCTCACCTGGCTGCGCAGATCCTCCGATACCCCGGACAGCAGCCCCAGATCCTGCCTCTCGATCGCGGCCAGACTCGCCTTAAGCTGGTTCTCCGCTTTTTGGACAAACTCCTCCAGAGAAAATCCCGGATGATCCCGCAGGATCTGCGGAAGACAGATCCCTGTCATCCCTGATACAGACTTCGGCGTGGTCGCCAGCTTATCCTGATGTCCCTGTATCCCCTCGATGAGATGGTCCGTACCAAATGTTGCCCTGGAAAATAACCGGATCGACTTCCGGATCCTGGCATACAGATAGATCCCGCCCGCCAGGACTGCCACGAGCAAGATGATGAGCACCGTCTGCCCCATCAGTCCTTCTCCCCTTTCTCTGTCACTTCGTACCATGACCTTATTATATCGTTTTTCGACGGATCTGTATATCCATTTTCTTGGTCTTACCCCTTTTCCCATGCCTCCCGCATCATATGGATCTCTTTTGCATACCCGTCCAGCTCATTGGGAGTCTCCAGATAAAAGGGCAGACCCCGCAGCGCGGGATGGCACACCACTCTTGCCAGCGCCTCAAAGCCGATCTTTCCTTCTCCGATCCGTGCATGGCGGTCCTTCCTGGCTCCAAGCGGATTCTGGCTGTCATTGAGATGGATGGCCTTCAGCTTTTTCAGCCCGATCACCTGATCAAACTCCGTTACCACCTCATCCAGATGACCGGCGATATCATAGCCGCCATCCCATATATGGCAGGTATCCAGGCAGACGCCCACATGATCCTTTAATGTGACCCGGTCCAATATCTCCCTCAGCTCCTCAAACCGTCCCCCGATCTCGCTCCCTTTTCCCGCCATGGTCTCTAAGAGCATGACCGTGTGCTGCTCCGGCTTTAGGATCTGCTCCAGCATGGCCGCGATATAGATGATCCCGGCCTCCGTCCCCTGCCCCACATGGCAGCCCGGGTGGAAATTATACATATTCCCCGGCGTATGCTCCATCCGTGCCAGATCGTCGGCCATGGTATCTCTGGCCAGCACCCTTAACCCCTCATCCTTTGAACAGGCGTTCAGGATATACGGTGCATGGGCCAGTATCGGCCAGATCTTCTCCTTATTGGCCGATCGCAGAAACCCCTCCACATCCTCCTCGTTTATGGCTTTCGCTTTCGTCCCTCTCGGGTTCCTGGTGAAAAATTGAAATGTGTCTGCCTTTATGGAGACCGCCATCCTGGCCATGGCCTGGTACCCTTTCGATGAAGACAGATGACAGCCGATCTTCAGCATCTTTACTCCTCCTTGTACATGCAGTCCTTTTATCTTCCCCTGCCCCTTGTGTTTCTCTGTTCTTTTATTTATTATACCCTGATCTCATCTTATCTTCAATCTCGATCCGTCCTTTGCCTTTATAAAGAAGGGCAGGATCTTTGCCCGATCCTGCCCGCCTTCTTCCTTTATCTTTTTTACTTCACCTCAAAAGCCTCGCACTCTCCTTCTCTGCGTTCTTCTCTTCCCTCCGCGAAGCTATCGCCGAAATAGGGGCCAGGGATCGGTCTAGGACCCGGGCCGGGGCCGCCGTTACCGCAGCTGCCTACGATCGTCCCACAGACACATACGCAGTTATTCCCGCAGCCGGGGCGGTGCCCACAGCCAGGACGGTTCCCACAGCCGCAGCCGGGACGGTTTTCGCAGCCGCAGCCGGGACGGTTTTCGCAGCCGCAGCCCCCGCAGCCGGGACGGTTCCCACAGCCGCAGTTCCCGCAGCCGGGACGGTTCCCACAGCCGCAGTTCCCGCAGCCGGGACGGTTTTCGCAGCCACAGTTGCCGCAGCAGACAGACCCGCTCCCTACATTACCGGGCCGGTCATTGCAGCAGCAGTTATCGTTGCCGCAGCAGTTATTCCCGCAGCAGCAGTTTGGCCTGCAGACGGTCCCGCTCCCTACATTGCCAGGGCGCCCATTGCAACAGCAGCAGTTATTTCCACAGCCGCAGTTCCCTCCGTTGTTATTTCCGCAGACGCAGTTACATCTGCAGCACCGGCACCGACAGTTACAACTATTATTACAGATCCCAATAAAGCCACACATATGATCTAACTCCTTTTTTTATTTGGTTGTACTATATCATATGTGGGTGGGGACAAAGTGTTACAGCCTGGCCCTTCTCACGTTTTTTTTCTCTTTCGCAGTCCTCTGCCCTCCCCTCGCACAGGATCCACTGCACGGATCGCCACCAAGAGAAAGCAGGCGGCCAAAAAGATCTGGAGCAGAAGGCTTAAGGGGATCCAGGCCTCCAGCACAGGCCCAGATGCCCTGCTCCCAAATCCCTGGATGACCTGGGCGGACATACCCAGGTTCCCGGCCTGGGCCTCGATGATCTGGTAAAAGGTCAGGACCGGATCCAGCAGCAGAAGGTATAAGAACATCCCCGAACTCCCCTGCGCCGTGATGCCTCCTACCTGATCCAGATAGCCGGCTGCTCCTATCCGGGACATAGACCAGACAAAAAAATTGATCCCGTAGGTCCCTGCTATGAGAAAAGCCAGGAAGCCATAGGAGAGAGCGGTAGCCATAGTGGACCGCTTGCAGATAGCGGAGAAACAGAGCCCTATACTGGCGGAAAGGAGGGCTACCACCATATATAAGAGCAGCAGCGAGCCCACGTCCTTCATCTGGATGCCGCCATAAACAAACACCAGCGCGATCACAGGAAAGCTGGAGATCACCAAAAGGGCCATGCTGTATAAGGAGGAGACCAGCTTTCCCAGCACGATCTCCCTGCTGGTCATCTGAGTGGACAGCATCAGCTCCAGGGTTCCTCTCTCCCGCTCTCCGCTGATACTCCCGGCGGTCAGTGCCGGCATGATAAAGCACAGCAGCAAAAACTCGATCGATGCCACGAACACATACAGATCTAAAAAGCGGGAATACTCGATCTCCGCCGTCACTTCCACCTGGGAAGCCATGGAATACATATTTAACAGGGCGACCACCGCCAAGATCCCGTTGAACAGCATCAAGATCGCCGGGAGTCTGGCGCTGCGGCTGCTGACCGTCCGCTCTCTTTTATAGACCGGGTTTTCCCTCATACAAAAGCACCTCCTTATCCTCATGATCCGTGATCTGCATGAACAGGGTTTCCAGGCTGGACCGATACATATTATTCATCAT
>CAJUSS010000057.1 GCA_910588895.1 uncultured Lachnospiraceae bacterium | reverse complement strand
AGAGAGAGCTTATAGTAGGTCTGTTTGTCCGACCCTGCATTCCGGGATGTGCCGGCCAGCATATCTTCTGTCACCACCGCCACATCCCTCTGCCCGAGGCGATACAGCTGGTCCGCTCCATTAAGCCCGGCCGCCCCGCTCCCCACCACGATCGTGTTATAGCGATGCACAGGGATCCTCGAAGGATCCCATCCCTGTCCCCAGCCATCCTGCGGTGTCTTTCCCATCATGTGCCGCTCTCCCTTCTCCTATATCTTGTCCGGCCATGCCGCGATCTTCCGGCAGCTCCAGCTACCTCCTATCTCCTTGGCGGCCACGCTCCTTTGTATCGCCGTTCTTTACCACCCAGCCGCCAGCCCGCGCCTCTTCGCCGCCAATGTCACTGCCCGACCCCTTTTTATGATGGATCCTTTCCAGAGGTGCCTGCTCCATCCTGTTTCTTCCTCTGTGCGGTACAGTATATGGCATATACCAGCCATATCACCGTTACCGTTAAGATGCTGAGGATCAAAAACCGCGCCAGATCCTGCTGGTGCATCCGCAGCTTTCCTAAGATCATCACCGGCGCGAAGAGCGCGATCACGAACAGCCATTCGACTGCTTTTCCTTTTTCCACTTCTATCCCCTTTCTCGGTCTAAAAGACAGAGGAACGGAAGATCCTGATCACAGTTCCCCTTCATCTCCTGCTCCCAGTGGTCCACGATATCCGCCGGCGAATAGGTGAACAGCATGACCATATCCTCATCGCCGATATTTTTCAGGCCATGGCGGCATCCCGGCTCCATATAGATACAGTCCCCGGCTCTGACCTGCCGCTCCTCATCCTCCACCTGGACCACGCCGCTGCCAGACAGGATCGTATAGGTCTCCTCGTTCGCATGGGTATGCTCCGGGATCCCCCCATCCGGGAAGATCGTCACATAGCCCTGGACAAAAGCCCGGGCCGTCAGCCCGGCCTGGGGCCCCACGAACACCTTCGTGTTCCTCCCTGCCGGAAGGTCCATCCCTTCTATCTCGAATATATTTTGGATCTGCATCCTTTTCTCCTCCTCTGCAAAAACCGGCCCCTTACTCCAGGCGTGCCCCCCGGCTGGCCGGTCCGCCATATTTTTTATATAAGTTCAAGATCCCCTTATATGCCTTTTTATCCTTCGGGTCGACCGCCGGCTCCCGGTCTTTTAAGACCGTCTCATCCTCCACATCGATCCGCCGTCCGGCCACATCGATCGTGATCATATCGCCATCCCGCAGATAGGCCAATGGTCCGCCCACAGCGGCTTCCGGCGTGATCTGACAGACCCCGAAGCCTCTGGCAAAACCAGAAAAACGGGCATCGGTGATCACCGCCACCTCTTTGTCCAGCCCCATCCCGCAGACGGTAGCCTGGACAGCATAGATATCCGGCATCCCAGGCCCTCCCCTGGGGCCTTCAAAACGGACCACCATCACATCGCCCGGGCGGACCTTCCCTGCCCGCAGCGCCTCCAGCGCGTCCTCCTGGCTGTCAAATATCCTCGCCGGCCCCCGGTGGTACAGATTCTCCCGGTATCTGGCTGACTGCCGGAGGATCGCCCCCTCCGCCAGACTGCCCTTTAAGACCGCGATCCCGCCGTCTGCCGAGATCGGCGCGTCCAGTGCGTATAAGACCTTCCGGTCCGGCGCCTCCTCCAAGGGCTCTGTAAACAGCTCCTTCAAGATCTTCCCGGTCACGGTCATCACATCCAGGTGCAGGCAGGGCCCGGCCTCCCGCATCGCCGCCGGCATCCCTCCGCAGTCCTCAAAGTCGGTCATATGGCAGGGGCCATTGGGCTTCACGTTCACCAGACAAGGGGTCCTCCTGCTGATCTCTGCGATCTTATCCAAGGTGATCACATCACCAAAGCCCAGCTCCTGGGCCAGGGACAGGATATGGACCACCGAATTGGTGGATCCGCCCAGCACCATCATCATGGCGATCATATTTTCCATGGCATCCAGGGTCATGATATCTCCCGCCCGGACCCCCTTCTCTACCAGGGACACGATCTGGCCCCCTGCCAGCTTTGCCATCCGCAAAAGCTCCGAAGAGGTCGCCCGCAAGGTAGAGGCCCCCGGGAGCGTGAGCCCCAATGCCTCTGTGAGACACTGCATGGTATTCGCCGTCCCCATCAACGGACAGGCTCCCCAGGTGGGGCAGGCCCTATCCTCCATCCGGGCGATCTGCTCAGCAGGCACCCGACCGGATGGGTAGCCGCCCATGACCTTCTCATCCAGGTCGGAGAGGGAAAAGGCCTCCCCGTCCAGCTTCCCCGCCTCCATTATCCCCGCGCACACAAAGATCGACGGCAGGTTTAAGCGGGCGGCGGCGATCAGCATCCCCGGCACCACCTTATCACAGGCGGTCAGGAACACGATCCCGTCAAACATCTGGGAGTGGACGATCGTCTCGATATCAAAGCTCACCATCTCCCGGGTGGCCAGATCGTATCGGATCCCGTCCAGCCCCAGGGTCAAGGTCCCACACTGGGAGATCGTCCCAAACTCCACCGGAGTGGCTCCGGCCTGCCAGACCCCCTCCTTCACCTTCCGGGCCACCAGATCCAAGCCAAAATGCCCCGGGCAGACCTCGCCCCAGCTGTTCACCACCGCGATCAGCGGGCGGGACAGGTCTGCGTCTGTGAACCCCATAGCCTTGTAGACAGCCCGGCGGTGAGCACCCTCCGGACCGGTCATATATCGTTTTGTCAGATACTCTGCCATATCTGCCTCCATTTCTCCTTCAGAGAAAGCTCCACAACCGCTTCGATCTCACGCCCTTTTCGCTTTCACCATCGCCGCCACCTGGAACGCCATGATCGCCGCGAACAGCCCATAAGCGATCAGGTTCGAGATGAGGTATGGCCAAACGATCAGGATGCATACAGCGAACGCCACAGACCGCTCCACCACGTTCAGCTTTCGCGACAGATAGCCGCTGACACAGACCGCCAGGCTCAAGACCGCGATCAGGCCGTCCACTGCCGCGACGATGATCTCCGGCAGACTCCCTAATGCCAGGGTCGCCGGATGGTAGATAAATAAAAAGGGGATCACATACGCTGCACTCCCGATGATAAATGCCCGAAAGCCCGTCTTCATAGGCGCGCCCTCTGCGATCGCCGCACCGGCAAAGGCCGCCACGCAGACCGGCGGCGTGATGTTGGACACCACCGCAAAATAGAAAGCAAAAAAGTGTGCTGAGACCGCGTTTATCCCCATGGTGGTCAAAGTAGGGATGATCGTGGTGACTAAGATCAGGTATACGCCCACGGACGGCATCCCACACCCTAAGACCAGTGAGAACAAGGCCGTGTAGACCAAGGTGATGAACAGGCTCCCCCCCGCCGCCTTGATGATGATCGACGACAGGCTGATGCTAAGGCCTGAAGAATACATACAACCGATGATGATCCCAGCCGCCGCACAGGCCATCCCTACAGAGATCGCCGTTCGGGCGGTCTTTTCCATAGCGGACAGGACCTGGCGCGGGCCCAGCCTGGTGTCCTTGCGCAGGAATGTCAGCAAGAACAGCACCACCACGCCCCAGAAGGCTCCCATGCTGGTGGTATAGCCAAAGATCAAAAAGACCACCAGACATACTAACGCCAGGATCAGGTGCCCGCCCTCCAACAGGTTCTTTTTTAGAGAAGGGAGGCCTTCACTGCCCATAGGATGGAGGCCTTTTTTCTTCCCATCAAAGTGGATATAGGCCAGCAGCGCCACATAATACAGGAGCGCGGGCAAGATACCGTACTGCACGATCTTGATATAAGGGACCTTTAGATATTGGGCCATGACAAAGGCCACCGCACCCATCACCGGCGGCATATAGTTCCCTCCGGTGGAGGCCACCGCCTCCACTGCACCTGCTTCCTCCGAGGAGTAGCCGATGGACTTCATCAGCGGGATCGTAAAGCAGCCGGTAGAGACCACGTTAGATACGGAGCTTCCTGAAATACTCCCGAACAATGCGCTGGAGATCGCGGCGGTCTTCGCCGGACCTGCCGTGAACCGCCCTCCGATCGCATAAGCGATATTGATAAAATATCGTCCTGCCCCGCTCTCCTCCAATATCGTCCCAAACAAAAGGAAAAGGATGATATACGAGGCCATAGACTGGACGGGTTCCGAAAAGATCCCCTGTTCACTGACCAGGATATCCACGATCCGCACCCAGGCTGTGGGCGCAGTTTTTAAAAACCCCGGAAAACGATCGGCAAAGCTGGTATGGAGCAGGAAAAAACCGACCACACACAGCATGGTCATCCCCACCGTCCTCCGGGTGATATCCAGCACCAAAAAGATCATGATCGTGCCAAATAAGGTATCTGTCTGGCTGGGACGGAACATACGGAGCTGCCAGCCCTCCAGATCCCCGATATAGTAGATACAGCAGGCGATCGCTAACAGGATGCAGATCCCGTCATAGATCGACCATACGTTATAGGGATCGTTCCAGTTTTTTCGTCCCACCGGATAAGTGACGATCCCTAAGATCATGATGAACAGGACAAAGAGCAGGCGATGGGCGATCGCCACCGGTGTCCCATTATTGGCTGTCACCAAAAAATAGACTACCATGAACACAGAAACAATGCTCAAAAACGCGGCGACCACCGTACCTGGAGATACCTTGTCCTGGGCGATCACATACGCAAAAAACCCTGTCTTTCGTGGACCCTTCATCTTCCATCCCCGTTCTTTATTCTAAGATCCCGATCTCCTTGTAAAAACGCTCCGCCCCCGGATGGATCGGCATATCCTCATCGATACCTGCCAGCGGATCCTCCTTGATCACACTGTTCTCTTCCCCATAATACTGGTACAGCGTCTCCGCCTGCTCATAGATCGCCTTGGTCAGGTCATAGACCAGTTCTTCATCCAGGTCCTTTCGGCAATACAGAGAGGTGATCGCCGCCAGGGTCTGGATCTCCGTTTCCTGATGCTCGTCAAAAGCCTTTGCTGGGATCTTGATCTTCTCTAAGCCCGGCACAGCCTTTTGTACCTTCCCCATGGCCGCCGGATCCATATCGATCAGCTTGATCCCCGGCGTCATGCTCATGCTCTGCAAGGTCGAGTTATCCAGAGGCAACAGCCCGGTGATCGCATCCAGCTGACGGTCCCGCAGCATGTCCATCCGCTCGGAATCCCCCAGCATACTGTTCATCCCGGTAAAGCTGTCCCCATCCAGATCGATCCCGTGCGCGTCAAGGACTGCCTGGGCGATCACATAACCGGTCTGTCCGGCTTTTCCCAGGGAAAGGTTTTTATCACCCAGGTCATAGATGCTGTTGATGCGATCATCCGACCGTAAGGCGATCGTCAAGAAAGGCAGGGAATACATAGAGATCACGGCGTTCAGCTCATCATGGGGCTCGGTATAGTCGCCTTCCCCCAGATACGCCTGATAGCCCACGCCGCTGTAGACCAGGCCAAAATACCCTTCGCCGCTCTGCAGGGTATCCGGGTTCGCCGCCCCTCCGCCTGCCGCCACCTTTGAAGTGACCCCTGTGGCTTCCTGGGCGATCGCCGCCAGCTGCGCCCCTACCTGATACCAACTCCCGCCCTGGGAACCGCTGAAAAATTCCAGATACTCCGGCACGACCCCGGCCTCCTGGTCCTCTGCTGCCGTTTTTTCTGCCTCCACCCCCTCTGCGCCTTCCATTCCTTCTCCCGCTGCGCCTTCCGTCCCAGGCGCCGCCTCCGTCTGCACCGGCGCCTGGGACGGCTCCGGAGCCGCGCTGCCACTGTCCTTGCCACCACAGGCGGTCAAAGAAACAACCAATGCTAGACTCAATAAGATCCCTATCCTTTTTTTCATCTGTCTCCTCCATTTCTCTATCGATATCTTATCTTCTGCCTGATACGCCCGTTTTATCCTCTGTCCAGCCAGGCGATCGCACCCTCCGGCCGGTCCGGCTGCTACATCCTCTTGATATGGAACCCACCGTCCACATCGATATGATCCCCCGTGGTATACACGAACCGGTCGTCACAGAGCAGGCTGACCACCTTCCCGATATCTTCCGGGTATCCCCACCGTTTGATCGGGAACTGTCCTGCTTCGATCATTTTGGAATATTTCTCATGGACCACTTTGGTCATATCCGTATCGATCACCCCCGGCCGGACCTCATGGACCATGATCCCTTCTCCCGCCAGCCGGTCTGCATATACGGTGGTCAGCATGGATAGACCCGCCTTCGAGGCACAATATTCTGCCCGGTTTGGCGAGGACACCGTACAAGAGGCAGAGCCGATATTGATGATCGTCCCCCTCTTCGCCCCTGCCAAAGGCTGCTTTAACATCTGCCGGACCACTGCCTGGGTCATGAACATGGTCCCCCGCAGGTTGGTCCCCACCACATAGTCAAAGCTCTCCTCCGTCATCTCCAGGATATCCGCCCGGACCTTGGGCGCCACCCCGGCATTATTGACCAGCACGTCGATCCGTCCCAAGCGCTCTGCCACAAGGGCCACAAAGCTTTCCCGGTCCTCTCTGCTGGTGATGCTGCCTTCATAGTAGATACATCTCGGTTCTGCCGCCGTCAGCACATCCAGCTCTTTTTGGTACGCCTCCCGGGGGTTTTTGTCCAGGATCGCCACGATATAGCCATCTTGTACCAACTGACTGGCGATCCCATACCCGATGCCCCGGCTCCCCCCTGTCACTACTGCTACTCTTTTCAATATCCCCTCTCCCTTCACGGATGTAAGATCACCTTCAGCGGCGACTCTCCCCTGTCCTTTTTGATCTCCAAGGCCTCTTTTACCTGGCACAGGGGGAAATGATGGGTGATCAGCGGCTTTAGGTCGATCCGACCGTTCGCTAAAAGCGCCAGCCCCCGTTCAAAATCCCAGCAGTAGCTGGAGGTACCCACCACTTCGATCTCCTTTACCATCGCGTCCATCAGCGCCCTGGTCCGCAGCTCTTCCTTAAAGATCCCGAAGATCACGGCTCTCCCGCCCCTTCTGGTCACCTCCAGGGTCTGGAGGAAGGTGGCCGGGACGCCTACCGCCTCAAAGCTCACATCCACACCGCGCCCTTTTGTCTGCCGCAGGACCTCCTCCACGCCCGCAGGGCCGCTCTTTAACGGGATGCACCCAAAGCCTTTTGCCACCTCCAGGTTCTTCTCTGACAGCCCCAGCACGAACACACGCATCCCTCCGGCCGCCCGGGCAAGCTGTGCCAGCATCAGAGCGATCGGGCCGTCCCCCATCACACATACCGTATCGCAGATCTGGACCTTCGCCTTCATCACCGCATGGACCGCGCAGGCAAAAGGCTCCATCAGAGCGCCTTCGTCAAAGCTCACATCCTCCGGGAGCTTATGGACCCATCTATCCTCTGCATAGTAAAACTCCCCATAACCACTGCTGCCGCTCCGGTATTTCAGCTTTAGCTCCTCACAATAGTCATATTGCCCCCGCTGGCAGTAGTAGCAGGTCCCGCAGGTGATCAATGGCTCCACACATACCCGGTCGCCCACCTTTACCTTCTCCACGTCCTCCCCGATCTGCTCCACCACACCGGCCAGCTCATGGCCGATGGTGGTGGGCAGCTTTACATAAGGATGCTTGCCTGAAAAGATATGCAGGTCGCTCCCGCAGACCGCGCTGGAGTGGACCTGGATGCGGACCTCCTTACGCCCGGGCGCTCTCTTTTCCACATCCTCCAAGACGATCTTCCCCGGCTTTGTGATGACCGCCCTCTGAAATGTCTCTGTCATATCCTCCTCCTATCTTCTGTCCGTCCCATACCTTATCCTATCTTTTCATCTCCATTTTATAACCTTCATGACCGGCTTTTTGCGCTCTGCCATCTGCGGTTGTCTTTATGCCGCCCAACCGTTTTTCTGTTCCTATAGCTCTTCCAGCAGGGCATAGCCTCCATGGAACGCTTTCAGCGCGTTCCCGATCTTCGCACAGTCCCCCACCTGGCGATAGCCGCAGTCTATGCCTTCCATCTGTTCTTTCACCAGGCTACGCCGCCTAAGCCCCACGCTCATCACCACCGTGTCCGCATAGACCTTGAAGGTCATCCCCTCTTTCTCACAAAGAAGGCCGTCCTCCACGATCTTTTTCACCTTCACGCCGGAGGAGATGGTGATGTTCTTGGCGAACCAGCGTTTCAGCATGTTCCCCCGGTTCGTAAAGCCCATCCCCGGCACAAAAGCGTCTCTCCCGGTGATCACGCACACCTTCTTGCCCCGGTCCGCCAGCTCCTCCGCCACATCCGCCGCCGCGTGTCCGGCTCCGCAGGCATAGCTCTCGCTGGTCTTCATCCCGACTATGTCGTCGCAGATCGCATGGGATACCACCTGGCAGGTCCAGCTGCAGCCATAGCTGCAGGCCACCACCACCACATACTCACCCACCTGCTCCGGATCCGTCAGCGCCTTTATCGGGTCGGTCACCAATGGAAGACCGATCCCTTCGATCGCCGGCATCTTGAACTCTGCCCCTGTGGCATCGACCACCTCATCCGGCCGGATCTCTTCCAAGAGCGCTCTTGAAAATGTCGTGCCCAGCCGACAATCCACCCCAGCCTTCTCCAAGGCCGTGGCAAGATAGGTGAACACCTCTCCCACCTCGCGCTTCAGCTCGGTATAGGTGCAATAGTGATAATTCCCGCCCAGGACCTTTTCCCGTTCCACCAAGGTCACCTGATATCCTGCTCCTGCCAGCACCAGGGCCGCCTCACATCCGGCGGGACCGCCGCCCACCACCAGCACCTTTTTCTCGCCCCGCAGCTTTGCCCGAGCCGCCATCTCTGACACTTTCCTGCCCACACTGGGGTCCACCATGCAGGTGATCGGCTTTTTCATCCAGAGCTCGTCATAGCAGCCCTGGCAGCAGGAGGTACAGGGACGGATATCCTCCAGCCGATCCTCCAGTACCTTCTCTGCAAAGTCACTGTCACCGATCAGCTGTTTCCCAAATGCCGCAAAGTCCGCCTTCCCCTCCCTGATCGCCGCATCTGCCAGCGCGGGGCTCAGGCGCTTCACCGCGATGACCGGCACGTCCACCACCTTCTTGATCCGTTCCGAAAGATGGAGCCAGGCCCCCCTTGGCTGGCCGGAGGAATGGTCGTTAAAGCTCAGCTCCGAATCCCGCATACCGCCGGAGACATTGAACGCATCCGCTCCCGCCTTTTCCAGCTCCTGGGACAAAAGCTCCGCCTCCACGATCGAATTCCCGCCCTCCTTCACATAGTCATCCCCATTGATCCGGCAGACCACCGGGAAAGCCTCCCCACAAGCCTCCTTCACGGCCCGGACCAGCTCCCGGCAGAACCGGATCCCGCCTTTTATGCCGCCGTAAGCATCAGACCTCTGGTTGGATACCGGCGACAAGAAATTGTTCGCCAGATAGCCATGGCCCATGATGATCTCCACGCCGTCCAGCCCTGCCTTCTTCGCGATCATCGCCGCCTTTGCAAAAAGGCCCACGATCTCGTGGATGTCCTCGATCTCCAACACCTTCGGCGTATCCGGATAGAGAGGGGACTTGCTGGCGATCGGAGAAGGGGCCACCGGATCCATGCCGGTGGTGCTCTTCTTGCTCTGGCGGCCCACATGGCTGAGCTGCACCAGCACCTTCGCCCCATACTGGTGGCAGCCATCCGCGATCTTTTTAAAACCGGGGATGTATCGTTCATCATCGATCGCCGGATCCAGCACAGACCGGCTGCGAGGGTAATCTACAGAGGTAGCCTCTATGATGACCAGCCCCACGCCTCCCCTTGCCTTCGAGACATAGAACGCCACGGACTCCTCGGTCATGAACGCAGCATGCGTAAGATTATTGTTCAATGCGGGCAGCACGATCCTGTTCTTGATCTCCAGATCCCCGATCCTCCCGGGGCTGGCTAATGCGGCATATCCCATAGTTTTATCCTCCCTTTGCCTATAAGACAACGTTTTCTTGAGAAGAGCATACAGCAGATCGAGGGGAAAGTCAACGTCTTTTTTGCATTTTTAAGGTTTTGTCAAGATTTCGCCCTTTCTTTTGTGCAATATAGACAAATTATTTCTGTAAATTATATCTTGCGCAGCATTTTCCATCTTTTCCACTTTTTCTATATTAGGCATATACGCCGATCATCTGTTTTCTGTCTACGCATTTTTTTCACATCATGTTCTATATTCTTTTTCATCCCACTGCTCTATACCCACCTTTTTGCACCTTATAGCAATTATCTATAGCGTTCAAATACCCGAATCAGGAAAACGTTGTCTTATCCATTTTTTCTAGCTTTACCCCTTTGTCAAACCTGAAAAAATATGCTATCATGGATGCAGGCCGATATTTTTGCCAAGTGCTGCCACATCCCCCAGCTGTCCGGGATACCGCAGACATGGCCAGGCACACAGACCAACCAGAGGAAGGTTCCTAACACTATGACTACGATCAAAGACGTCGCAAAGCTTTCCGGATTTTCGATCAGCACCGTGTCCAGAGCGATCTCCGGCAAAGCCTATGTAAACCCGGAAGCAAAGGCAAAGATCCTCCACGCCGTCGAGGTCTTGGGCTATACCCCGAACCATATCGCCAAAGGCTTAAAGGAAGGGCGGACCAATACGATCGGTCTGATCCTCCCGGACATCTCCAATCTTTTTTACCCTAAGGTGATCAAGAGCGTCCAGAAAGCCGCCGCCGCAAAAGGGTTGTCGCTGATCCTGGCCAACACCGATGAAGAGTCTGCAGCGGAGGTCGAGGCCATCGACAGTATGCGGAAGATCCATGTGGACGGGATCTTAGTCCTGCCCACCAGTTCGGAGATCCTGCGGAAGCTCTTAGCCTGCCGGAACAACCGCACCCCCTGTGTGATCCTGAACCGCTATTATGACGTGGGTGTGGACTGCATCACCAACGATGACCATTACGGCGGCTATACCATGATGCGCTATCTCATCCAAAAAGGGCACAAAAAGATCTGCGTCGTCCTGCGCAGCTTCCAGCACTTTATCTACAAGGAACGCTATGAGGGCTGCTTAAAAGCCCTGCGGGAAAGCGGCTTAGAGGACAGCGAACGGTATTTCCTCTTTGACATCGACACGATCGATATGGCCTACCAAAAGGTGCTGGCACTGGTCCGACAGGAGGACCATCCCACCGCCTTCTTTATCACCAACGATATGTTCACCTTAGGCGCTTATAATGCGGTCAAGACCGCCGGATACCATATCCCGAACGACATCTCGGTCGTAGGCTATGACAACATCATCCTGGCCCCCCACATGTTCCCTCCTCTGACCACCTACGAAGCTCCTGTGGACGAGATCGCCCGGTGCGCGGTGGCGCGGGTGATGGCCGGGGTGGAGGATCCGGACCTGCCGGCCCAGATCCAGTTTTTACAGGGGAAGATCATCGAGCGGGATTCGGTACGGGAGTTATAGAAAGGACGATCAAAAATGTTGAACATCGCCATATGTGATGATGAATCCGCACACTGCCAGCGGCTAAAAGACCAGGTCGCAAAGCTCTTATCCGGACGGGACCGCACCTTCCAGATCAGCTGTTATGGGAACGCCCTCCAGCTTTTGACCTCTCCCCTGGACCAGGACCTGCTCTTTTTGGATATCCGGATGCCGGGCTTGGATGGGATGTCCCTGGCCAAACGGCTGCGGGCTAAAGGCTTTGGCGGCATATTGGTCTTTGTGACTGTTCTGACAGAATACATGGCCGATGCCTTCGAGGTGGAGGCAGCAGACTATCTCTGTAAACCGATCGATGACGCCCGGCTGGAGCGGACCCTGGACCGCAGCTTAAAACGGCTGGAGGAGCGCCCCGATCCCAGCCTCTTTATCCGGACCGCCAGCTGGTGCCGGTCGGTGAAGCTCAGCCAGATCTATTACTGCGAGGTCATCAACCGGAAGATCTATCTCCACACAAAGGAGGGGGTCTTCGACCATTATGGCCGGATGAAGGACTTAGAGCAGCAGCTGGGCGGCCATTTTATCAAATGCCACCGCAGCTTTCTGATCAACCCGGAGCATCTGTCCAGCTATGCCGGCGGACAGGTCACCTTGACCGATGGCAGCAAGGTCCCGGTGTCCCGAAAGTACCATCAGATGCTGATGGACCAGATGCTGCGCTATATGGACGGGAGGGATGCGCTCTGAACCTGCTCACTGGACCCACTTTTGGTACTGCTCAGCTATCTGGGCTGTCTTTTGGTGCTGCTCCGCTCTTTGGGCCGCCTTTCGGTGCCGCTCAACTCTTTGGGGCGCCTTTTGACGCTGCCCAGCTCTTTGGACTGCCTTTTGACGCTGCCCAGCCTTTTCCATGGTATCTCCTATCGCCGTTCATCCTGGCCAATGTCCTCATGCCCGGGGCTCTCTTTGCCTTTTTCTGCCGCTGCCTGGACCGTCCCCCCATGTGGAGCGGCGGCGCGGTCTACCTTCTGCTGTCCCTCTTCTTGCGCCTGGCCCTCCGGCAGTCCCTACACACCGACCTGCTGTCTCTCCTCGCGGATATCTGCCTGCTGGCTTCCATCGGATGCTTATTTCTGGGCAGAAGGCCCGGCTCCTCCTTTTCCTGCTCCGTCCTGGCCCTGTCCGCAGTCTACCTGTGTACCGGCATCGCCCAATGGGCCAGCTTCTGGCTCTTGGCGGACCGCCTCCCCCGGCTCCCCCTCCCTCTGGTCCACCTATCCGACATCCTGCGGGAGCTGCTGGCCCTTCTGCTCTTTCTCCTCTTAGCCTGGGTCATCCTGCGCTTTTTCCAGAAGAGCATCGCCTCCGCCAGCCAGTCCGTCCTGTTCCTGCTGGCTGTCCCGGTCTTTTTCATCACCCTGGTGGAACAGCTGGTCCTGCACCAGATCTATGGGGATACGATCGTGCTGGACGGGCAAGGGATCGTCTCGCCAGTCATCGACCACCCGGAGATGCTGCTTTTGCAGCTCTTTGCCTGCGCCTGCCTCCTCCTGTCCCTGACCGCGTTCCAAAAGCTCTCCGCTGCCCTCCTCGCCAGACAGACGATCTGCCTTTTGGAGCAGCAGGCCAGGGAGCAGGAGATCTATATCCATGAGGCCATGCTTCGCGACCAAAAGACCCGCGCCTTCCGCCATGATATCAAGAACCATCTGCTCATCCTGGCCCAGCTGTTAAAGAACGGGCAGGACACCCAGGCTTACACCTATCTGCGCGGTCTGCAAGAGGACCTTTCCCAGCTCTCCGCCCCCATCCACACAGGAAATGCCGCCGCAGATGCCCTTTTAGGGAGCAAAGCCGCCGTAGCGGAGCAAAAAGGGATCGACCTCTACTGCCAGCTCTCCCTCCCAAAGGCCAGCCCGATCCCGGATGCCGACTGGTGCATCGTCCTGGCCAACGCGGTGGACAACGGGATCTGTGCCTGTGATACTCTCCAGTCCACAGAGCAGGGGCAAAAACCTTACATCCATATCCAGGGCAGGCGAAAAGGCGATCTCTTCTTACTGATCGTGGAAAACAGCTGCGACCCCCATCTGACCGCGCCTCCGGCAGACGGGATCGGCTTATCGAACATCCGGGCCGTGGCCGAAAAACACAAAGGAGCGTTCCAGAACAAAGCATCCGACGGTGTCTACCGGCTGGACCTGCTCTTTCCGCTCTCCCCTACCGATCCCCGCTCCCGTTCCTTTGGCCCAGGGCAAGCCTAGACACCATCCATAAGAGGTCAACCGTATCCATCTGCAATGTACTGCTGCCGCCCCATGGCGCATCTGGACATATCCGCGCTCCAGCAGATCATGCTCCGCCAGGGATCCCCCTGCATCCCTGTCTGCGTTCCTGAGATCTTACCGTCTGCCGTTCACAACACTGGCTGTGCGATCCGCACCGATCCAGTTTCCCAGACATCTTATCCGCCGATGGAACAGATAGGAGGTGAACATCATGATGCAGATACAATTAGCAGCGCCTTGGGCCTCGTCTGCCGGCCGCATGGGGCAGGACACAGGATCCGATCCCCAGATCCGTGCCCTGGAGAACAAGCTCCAGCAGCTAAACAACGAAAAAAAAGAAGCCCAAAAGGCCCATGCAGAAAAAAAAGTCCGGGAACTGGAGCGGGAGATCCAGTCCACCGAGCAAAAGCTGGCGCAGCTGAAGAAGAAAGCTGCCCAGAAGCAGGAGCAGCAGGAACGGCAGGCGCAGATGGAGGCAGAGCGGCAGGGACAGACGCCTGACGGCCAGAACGGCCGCGGCCTTCTGGCACAGGATCCATCCCTGGGCGCTCTGGTGGACCGGCTGGCATAAGACCTTGGTCACGTTCGGCAGTCATGCCTTCCGCTCTGCGGCCCCAGCGGTATAGCCCTGGCCGTAAGGGACGCGGCGCAAGAACAGGACTGAGGACAGATAACGGATCTTGGCCTTTCCATCCCTTGAAAATGGACCCTGCAAAAGATCGAGGCCTTTCTGACCTTTGGTCTTTTGCAGGGTCCTTTTCCATTTCTGTCCGTCCCATCTCTACAGGTGATGCTGTCAGGATATTTTATCCGTCAGGCACATCTCCTGACTGGTCATTCAGCCTTTTGCTCTAATTCTGGAAATTGTATCCCCAGGATATCAGCTAATGCCTTAAGAGCCTCATACTCTGTGCTGCCCTTTTCAGCTTCGCGATCTAAAAAACGTTGCATCTCCTCTTTAGCCATACCGTCCATGTTCCTTCTCTCCCTTCTGAGATATCGTCCCTATTTCCATCGGACAGTCATGATATGGCACATCTCGCTCTATCTTCTAACACTAAATTTGGTGTTTAAATATCCTTCCTCATCTTTGTGCTGGTATATCCATTATAGTGTAAAGCATAAAAAGGCAACATTAAAAACATCTTTAGCTGCACTCCCATGCGAGGATCATCTGCCTGGCAGAGCAGACTGCCCCATAGCATCTACTCCCAAAAGACGCAGGGGTGAGGATATATACTCCCACCCCTGCATCTTTTAAACGATCCTATTTCCGTCTCTATTTCAACCCACGCATTTTGATCTGCACAAAAGGCGACAATGAGATTATACCCATACTTTTGCCTGTTTGCAACGAAAAAAGCTTTTATCTTAAATTTACCGCCGGAATATAACTTCAGAGAAGGAAATAGGATATTGACTTTCTACAAAGAACGTGCTATGCTTTAACACAGAAGATCTTCCATAAAATCAAAAGAAAGGAGTGGTTGATATGCCTATCTGTATCGAAGTATGGGGGAGATATGCCTGCTTTACTCGTCCGGAGCTTAAGACTGAACGGGTGAGCTATGACATCATGACGCCCTCTGCCGCTCGTGGTCTGATCGAAAGTATTTACTGGCACCCTGGCATCCGATGGATCGTGGACCGGGTCCACGTGCTGGCACCGATCCGTTTCACCAACCTCCGGCGTAATGAGGTCAAGTCCACCGTTTCCGCCCGCTCGGCCAAGGTCGTTATGGAGCGCGGACACGGAGAGCTTTATCTGGCGACCTCTCAGGATATCCAACAGCGTGCCTCTTTGCTGCTGCAGGATGTGCGTTATGTGATCGAAGCCCATTTTGACATCCTGCCCGAAAAAGCCGCAGCGGGTGATAACTCTGGAAAGTTCCAGGATATCGTGACCCGACGCATCGCCAGAGGGCAGTTTTATCACCAGCCCTGCTTCGGCTGCCGGGAATTCCCCGCCCATTTTGCGCCTTGCCAGAACATCCCGCCTTGTCCGGAAGAACTGCGGGGGGAGCGGGACTTGGGATATATGCTTTACGATATGGACTACACAGATCCGAGGGATATCCGCCCTCTGTTTTTCCGGGCAGTCCTCCGCGACGGTGTCCTCCATGTACCGCCCCGGGATAGTGAGGAGGTGAAAGGATGATCTTACAGGCGTTGGTTCGGCATTATGAGGATCTGAATGACCTAGGCATGGCCGCACCGCCAGGTTGGGGTCCGGTCAAGGTCTCCTACGCGCTGGACCTGGACGAGCAGGGACAGCTCCTCCGCGCAGTATCCATCCAAAAGAATGAAGAAAAAGGGAAAAAAATAATCCTTGCACCTCGGCTTATGGAGCAGCTACCCGCCCCGGTCAAACGCGCCAGCAATGTGGCGTCCAATTTTCTTTGGGACAATTCCAGCTATATGTTGGGTATTGATGATAAGGGAAAACCCAAGCGGTCCAAAGACTGCTTTTTCGCCTGCAAAGCGCTCCATGAGCAGTTGCTGGCAAACGTTGACTCCGCCCCAGCCCAGGCACTCCTGCTTTTTTTTCAACATTGGGACCCGGACAAAGCTGAGACGCACCCTGCACTCTTAAATGATATCAACAGCATAATGGCAGGAGCGAACCTGGTGTTCCGGTTCCGGGGCGCTTTTGTCCATGACGATCCCGCCGTTCGGCGCGCATGGCAGACCCACTATGACTCGGATGGCGACGGCCCTACGATGGTCTGTCTGGTCACTGGCCAGGAAACTTCTGTAGAGGCGATCCACCCTGCCATCAAAGGGGTCCAAGGCGCTCAGTCCAGCGGCGCGGCACTGGTTTCCTTTAACGCACCGGCTTTCTGTTCCTACGGAAAAGAGCAGAACCTTAACGCCCCGACCAGCAAATATGCCGCCTTTGCATATACTTCGGCTCTGAACCATCTGCTGGCAGACCGGGATCATCTTTACCGGATCGGCGATACGACCGTGACCTGCTGGGCGGAAGGCGGCGAACCGGCTTTTCAGGATGCCTTTGGCGCGTTCGCCTTTGGCGCACAATGCAGTTATTCGGAGACAGAATTGCGGGATATGGTGGGACAGCTGCTGTGCGGCCGCTCTATCCGGTTTGACGAGACCCTTCTGGATCCGGATCGGCCTTTTTATATCTTGGGGCTGGCGCCAAATGCCGCGCGGTTGTCCGTTCGCTTTTTCCTAAAAAATAGTTTCGGTGTTTTTTTGAGAAATGTCCAAGAACATTATGAGCGCCTGGACATCGTGAAGCCTGTTTTTGACAAATTCGACACGCTGCCGCTCTGGCGGCTGCTGTGGGAGACGGTGGATCAAAATTCCAGGGACAAGTCCGCCTCTCCGAATATGACGGGCGCGGTACTGCGCTCTATCCTGATGAACGAGCCCTACCCTGCCACATTGCTCTACGGCGCATTGCTCCGGATCCGGGCCGAGCAGGAGGTGACCCGAGGCCGGGCTGCCATCATAAAAGCCTATTATCTCAAACGTCCTCAACCAGACATCCCAAAGGAGGTGTTGACTGTGTCACTTAACCCTGACAGTACAAATGTCCCCTACACATTAGGGCGGTTGTTTTCCGTCCTGGAAGCCATCCAGTCCTCTGCCAATCCAGGCATCAACACGACCATCAAGGACCGGTATTTCAATGCGGCTTCTTCCACACCGGGCCATATTTTCCCGATCTTGCTGAACCTGTCCCAAAAGCATCTAAGGAAACTGGAGGGTGGTCTGCCTATCTACTACGAAAAACAGATCGCAGAGCTGACTGGTATCCTTTCCGAGACATTCCCGTCCCGGCTGAACCTGCCCCAGCAAGGCGCGTTCCAGCTTGGTTACTACCACCAGACCCAGAAGCGATATGAGAAAAAGGAGGAAAGCGAAAATGTCTGAACCCATCAAAAACCGTTATGAATTTGTCATCCTATTTGACGTAGAAAACGGCAATCCCAACGGCGACCCGGACGCAGGCAATATGCCCCGGATAGACCCGGAGACCGGCTTGGGACTGGTCACCGATGTCTGCTTGAAGCGCAAGATCCGTAATTATGTGGAAACGGTAAAGGAAGACACTACAGGCTGGCGTATCTATGTCAAGGACGGCGTTCCATTAAACCGCAGCGATCAGGAAGCCTTTGCTGCGCTGGACGTTACAGAGAAGACAGCAAAAGAGAAGAAAAAAACAGACCCGGACCTGGATAAAAAGCTTCGGGACTGGATGTGTGAGAACTTTTATGATATCCGTACCTTCGGCGCGGTGATGACTACTTTTACTAAAAATGCCTTAAACTGTGGCCAGGTCCGCGGTCCCGTCCAGCTCGGCTTTGCCCACAGTATAGAGCCGGTAGTCCCGCAGGAAGTGACCATCACACGTGTGGCCATCACCACGGAAGCCGACGCAGAGCGGAAAGGGACGGAGATGGGGCGTAAATACATCATCCCCTACGGCCTCTATCGCTGCGAGGGGTATGTTTCCGCCAACCTGGCCCGTAAGACGACCGGATTTTCGGAGGAAGACTTAGCGCTCCTCTGGGAGGCCATCCTCAATATGTTCGAGCACGATCGCTCCGCTGCCCGGGGCAAGATGGCCGTACGGGGATTGATCGTCTTCAAGCACGACAGCGAACTGGGCTGTGCTCCAGCGTGGAAGCTGTTTGAAAGTGTCCATATCCGGCGCAGGGACGAGGACGACCCCGCTCCGGCCCGTTCCTATCAGGATTATATCGTTACAGTGGATGAGGCGGCCCTCCCCGCCGGCATCACCTGTATCCAGATGGGATGAACATCCGGGAAGAGGACTGGCTCCAGCTGTCCGGTCTCCAGCATTTTGCTTTTTGCCGCCGCCAGTGGGCGCTGATCCACATTGAAGACCAATGGGCAGAAAATTTCCGCACTGTAGACGGCAGCCTCATGCATGAAAACGCCCATGATCAGGGCTTTCGAGAGAGCCGGGGAGATGTGCTGATCGTGCGGGGCTTAGCGGTCCACTCGGCACAGCTGGGCATTTCTGGTCAATGTGATGTAGTAGAATTCCATCAAGACCCTGGCGGGATATCCTTGCAGGGCCGAGAAGGGACGTGGAGACCCTACCCGATCGAATATAAACGGGGTAAGTCAAAGGATGGACCGGCAGATGCCTTGCAACTGTGCGCCCAGGCAATGTGTTTGGAGGAAATGCTTTGCTGTACGATCCAGGAAGGGGCGATATACTATGGCGAGACCCACCACCGCACAGTGGTCCCACTGACCCAAGATCTCCGCAGTCAAGTCCGAGACAGTCTTGTGGAGATGCACGATCTGTATCAGAAACACTATACACCTAAGGTAAAGCCGACTAAAGCCTGTAATGCCTGCTCGCTGAAGGATCTATGCCTGCCAAAACTGATGCGGGTCAAAAAAGTTGCAGATCATCTGACCGGCGCGATGGAGGAACTACAATGAAACACCTGCTCAATACCCTTTTTATCCTGTCGGAAGATATCTATCTGACTTTGGACGGAGAAAATGTCGTGGCAGATCGTGGCAAACAGGCTGTGGCCAGATACCCCCTGCACACACTGCAAAATATCGTGACCTTTTCCTATGCCGGTGCTTCGCCGGCTCTGATGGGCGCCTGCGCACAGCGCCAGATCGGGTTCGCCCTCTGCACACCCAGGGGAAGATTTTTAGCTCGGGTCTGCGGCAGCAGTGCCGGTAACGTGCTATTGCGCCGGAGCCAATACCGTGCTGCGGACGATCCGCTGCAAAGCTGTCAGATCAGCCGTACAATGATCTTCGGAAAGCTATACAATGCACGCTGGAGCATTGAGCGGACCCGGCGGGACCATGGCCTGCGGATCGACGGGGAAAGGCTTTCTGCCGCTTCCGGACAGATCCGAGACCTTCTGCCCCAGGTCAAAGAGGAAACAGACTTAGATCGCCTGCGGGGGCTGGAGGGAGTGGGAGCCAGTGCCTATTTTGGTGTATTGGATGACATGGTCCTAGGCGATAAGGAAACGTTCTATTTTCATGGGCGGAACCGTCGGCCTCCGTTGGACTCCTTTAACGCCCTGCTCTCTTTTGCGTACAGCCTTCTGGCTCATGACTGTGCCTCTGCACTGGAAAGTGTAGGGCTGGACTCCTATGTGGGATTTCTCCACAGAGACCGGCCAGGGCGGACTTCGCTGGCACTGGACCTTATGGAAGAGCTCCGCCCGTGCATGGCCGATCGTTTTGTGCTGACGTTGATCAATAACCGAGTTGTCCGTGGGACTGATCTGTCGAAAACAGAAAGTGGAGCAGTATTGCTGACCGATCCTGGCAGGAGGACCTTTATCAAAAGCTGGCAGGAAAAGAAAAAGGAGTCGTTGACCCATCCTTATCTGGATGAAAAGCTCCCATGGGGCATGATCCCCTACATACAGGCACTGTTGTTGGCGCGGCATCTCAGAGGCGATCTGGATGCATATCCGCCGTTTTTATGGAAGTGAAATGATGCTAGTACTGATCACATACGATGTTAATACCGAGGATGCTGCAGGTCGTAGGCGGTTGCGGCAGATCGCCAAACAGTGTGTCAACTATGGACAGCGGGTGCAGTGCTCCGTTTTTGAATGTCTGTTGGATGCGGCACAATGCCGCAGTCTCCAAGCCAAGCTATGCAAGATCATGGATCCCCAAAAGGATAGTCTGCGCTTTTACTATCTAGGAGATCATTATAAGAGTAAGATCGAACACTTTGGCACTAAGACTTCCTACTTACCAGAAGATCCCCTGATCCTGTAAGTGCGAAGCCCATGTGTACAAAAAAACGTGGCAGGTTCGCACCGATATTTTACGGATCATCAGCAAAGTAGACGTGCAAGAAAGCTCAATCTTGGAATATATTGGAATATCTTGGAAAAGCTCAAGTATTTCTTTGTACTATTTTGCTAAATACTATTTGCTTTTTTGGTTAATTTTGCGGTCGCTCCCTTCGCGGGAGCGTGGATTGAAATTTTAATTTCAGAAACACATTCCGGGCAATAGTCAGTCGCTCCCTTCGCGGGAGCGTGGATTGAAATCTTGCATTTATCAAAGTTCATTCAACCACCTTCCCGTCGCTCCCTTCGCGGGAGCGTGGATTGAAATCCAGTCCTTCTCATCCAACTTTGCCAGGGCCTCGTCGCTCCCTTCGCGGGAGCGTGGATTGAAATTTGAAAAAGAAATGGATGAAATCGAAGAAGAGATTGTTGCTCCCTTCGCGGGAGCGTGGATTGAAATGCTATCCAGTTC
>CAJUSS010000056.1 GCA_910588895.1 uncultured Lachnospiraceae bacterium | reverse complement strand
TAAAATCCTGCGGGACTAATCTCCCGTACCGGTTCGATTCCGGTCGCCGGCATCTTAAAACCCTTGAGTCATCAAGGGTTTTTTGTTGTCCTTTTATCAGTGATCCGGTATGGGAGGGCTAAGGGGGGCAGCGGGACCGGTCAAGGATGGTGCTGTCTGCATCTGTCTGGATCATCGGCTAGGCAGAGCAAAAAGAGGGCTTGCAGCCCTCCCATATCTGTCCGGAACGGTTATTTTTTGTAGAGCCTTCTCGCCAGCATCTCCAGGATATAGATGACGGGTATCTGGGTGGTGATATTTGTGTCACCGGCCATGATCTTAGGGACGTGATAGAAGATATTGCAGTCCGAGAGTCTGGCAAGGACGGAATCCGGGCTGTTGGTGAGCGTGATCAGCGCGCTGCCCCGCTCTTTCATCTGATTGGCTAAGGAAATAGTCTCCTTGGTGGTGCCGGACACAGAGAGGGCGATCGTGACGGTACCTTCGGTCAGGTCCTGCAGGATCGGGAGAAAAGGATCTTCCACATAGAAACTGAAGCGGCCGATATTGGAAAAGAACCTGGCGCCGTATTTTCCAAGTATGCCGGAGGAGCCGATACCGATAAAGATGATCCTTTTTGATGCCTGCAGCAGCTCAAAAGCATGGTCAAAGCTTTTTTGAAAATCATTCGAATGGATATCGGCGATAAAGCTGCGGAAAGTGACCTCGTCCATATCTTCTAATGCCACAGTTTCTTTTTCCAGATAAGCTTTATAGCGCAGTTTGAACTCACTGTATCCGGAACAGCCCAGCTTCTTGCAGAAGCGCAGCACAGTGCCGGTAGAAACATGGGCTTCATCGGCAAGATCTTTGATCTTCATATGAGAAAGATGATCCTGGTTTTTGATGATGCAATTGTAGATCGAAAGCTCTAACTCATTAAAATTTGATAAAAGTTCATAAGTAAACATGCGATATCGGACCTTTCTGATGACAGGTTATAGGGACTTGGTGTCTAATGTTCTTTATTATAAGGGATGGGAAGTGGTTTGTAAACATTCAGATCGAGAGGTTTTATACTTTACTTTAATAAAGCTCTCTGGTATACTATGATATATTGTTACATAAAAATAACAACTTTTGCGAGGTGGATAGAGTGGGCTTGTTCCAATATGAGCGGATAAGTAAGCTGAATGAAAGTGAATTTGCCGTGTATAATTATGTTTTTACCCATCTGAGTGAGATGGAGGGCATGAGCATACGGGAATTATCAAAGGCGGCCGGCGTGTCCACGACCACGGTCCTTCGGTTCTGCGGGAAGATGGGCTGCGAAGGGTATACGGAATTTAAGTATAAGGCCCAGCAGTTTTCTGAGAAAAAGCAGCAGGGAGGTTATTTTAGCCCGATACAATCGGCGATCCAGTATATCCAGAACGCTATCGACGACCGGGAACTGGACGAGAAGATCGAGAGAGCGGCCCGGATGTGCCTGGAAGCCCGGCAAGTTCTGTTCTTTGGGATCGGGGCCAGCGGAGGTTTGGGAGAGTTTGGCGCCAGGGTCTTTTGCAGTGCGGGGATCACCGCCTTTTCCGTGACCGATCCCTTCTACCCGGCGCCGTCAAAGGAGATGGATGATACGATCCTGTTCGTCCTGTCCGTCTCCGGGGAGACGCCTATGGTGGTCACCCTGGTCGATAACAGCAAGAAAAAAAGGATGAAGATCATCAGCATCACCAATATCGATCAGTGTACCATCGCCAGATTGTCGGAGCTTAATTTTACCTATTTTATGCCTCTTACCTATGCGTACCAGATCGACGATCAGATGAGCATGACCACACAGGTGCCGGTGATATTCCTTTTGGAGATGCTGTCCTGCAAGATCCATGATCTGCGGGACACGGAGGAGATGGGGCAGGAGGATCAGAACCTGCATTGAGCAAGATCTGGCGGGATGAAGGCGCGGATCGGCATGAAGGCATGGATCGGAATGAAGGTGCGGGCCGGAATGGTGGATGGGTTGATGCAAAGATCCTGGCAGATGGGGCGAAGATCTGTTTATTTTTTTGCGGACAAAGGTGCTGGCAGGCTGGATGGGCCTGAAAAAGCTTGGAAAACAGTTAAAACCTACAAGAATGAGCGGTAGGTTTTGGCTGTTTTTTTGATGTGACAAATTTCAAATAGCGGTACGCTTGTCAAAATTGAGCAAAATAATTGAAAAATTCGGAAAAATATGATGTAATTTAGTTATGAGCTGTGTAGTATGATCGCGCAGCAGAGAGTATCCTATGCAGGTAAGGAGTGTTGACGATGACAAAGATCCCTGAAGGTTTTTTGTGGGGCGGGGCAGTTGCGGCCCATCAGCTTGAAGGCGGCTATGACAAGGGCGGTAAGGGGATATCGATCGCGGATGTCATGACAGCGGGAGCCAATGGTGTGGACAGGAGGATCACGAAAGGGATCCTGCCGGGAGAAAATTATCCAAACCATGAGGCTATCGATTTTTATTCCAGGTACAAAGAGGATATCCGGCTCTTTGCGGAGATGGGGTTCAAGTGCTTCAGGACCTCCATCGCCTGGACCAGGATATTTCCCAACGGGGATGATGCAAAGCCGAACGAGGAAGGGCTCCGGTTTTACGAGGATATGTTCGATGAGCTGCTCAAGTATGGGATCCAGCCGGTGATCACACTGAGCCATTTTGAGATGCCGTATCATCTGGCAGAGGCTTATGGCGGCTGGAGGGATAGGCGGCTGATCGATCTTTTCGTCCGCTTTGCGAAGGTGGTCATGGAGCGTTATAAAGGAAAGGTAAAGTACTGGATGACCTTTAACGAGATCAACAACCAGTCCGATACCTTTGCGGAATGGTCGGCCTGGACCGATTCCGGTATCCTTTACCGGGAGGGGGAGGACCGGCAGGCAGTGCTCCAGCAGGCAGTCCATTATGAGATGGTGGCCAGTGCGAAGGTGGTGGCGCTGGGGCATGAGATCGATCCGGAGTCGAAGATCGGCTGTATGCTGGCTATGGTGCCCTCCTATCCCAGGACCTGTTCACCGGAAGATCAGCTGGCGAACATGGACGCCATGGAGCAGAGGCTGTTTTATTACGGCGACCTCCATGTGTTCGGGGAGTACCCGGTCTATATGAAGGCCTTCCGGGATAAGCTGGGGATCCGGCTGGATATCACAGAGGACGATCTGGACAGCTTGAAGAAGGGCTGTGTGGATTATATCGGGTTCAGCTATTATATGAGCAGCACGGTCAGCAGCGTGGAGACAGAAGACACCTTGGTGAAGGTCCGGGATGGGGTCTACATGACAAAGAACCCGTATGTGAAGGCCAGCGACTGGGGTTGGCCGATCGATCCAAAGGGTCTGCGCTATTCCTTAAAGCTCCTTTATGAGCGGTATCAGGTGCCGCTGTTCATCGTAGAGAACGGATTTGGCGCTTACGATAAGGTGGAGGCAGATGGTATCCACGATCCTTATCGGGTAGAGTATCTGAAGGCCCATATCCAGGAGATGAAAAAGGCGATCATAGAGGACCAGATCCCTGTGATGGGCTATACGCCCTGGGGCTGCATCGACTTGGTCAGCGCAGGGACAGGCGAGATGGAAAAGCGGTACGGTTTCATCTATGTAGATAAAGATAACAAGGGACAGGGGACCTTAGAGCGGAGGAAGAAGGATTCCTTTGCGTGGTATAAAAAGGTCATCGCTACGAACGGCGAGGAGCTGTAGCCCGGCGGACTAGCCGCCAAGAGCCAGGCTGTGGGACCGCAGGTCTTGGCCGGAACAAAGATGTAAGTAATCTCCTTTCCTTGCATGGGAAGAGGAGATGAAAAATAAATCAATAAAATATCTTATCATAAGGAGGAAGTAGTTATGGTCATTCGTTTATTCTGTGCAGCAGGTATGTCTACGAGCGTACTGGTGAACAAGATGCAGGAGGCAGCTAAGGAGAAGGGCAAGGATGCGGACATCGCTGCATTCCCGATCCAGGAGATGGACCGTATGATCGCGGCAGGCAACATCGATGTAGCGCTGTTAGGTCCCCAGGTAGGCTTCCAGCTTGGCAAGGCAAAGGCGATCTGCGATCCGGCAGGTGTCCCGGTGGATGTGATCCCGGCTGCAGATTATGGTATGTGCAACGGGATGAATGTTTTAAAGTTTGCGTATAAGCTGGCAAAAAATAAATAACTTCCAGTGAGATAACAAACACAAGAACGAAAACACTATCTTGGGAGGGATAAAACATGGGTGGTTATATTAACGAAAAGATACTTCCAAAGGTAATGGCCTTTGTAAACACCAAACCAGTCCAGGCTTTGAAAGATGGTATGGTCCTCAGTATGCCGATGCTGATCGTTGGTTCGGCATTCCTGATCTTCGCGAACCTTCCGATCCAGGCGGCCGCAGATGCCTTGGCAGCGGCAGGGATCACAGATATCTTGAACCAGGCCTATGGCGCGACCTTTGCCATCAGTGCTATGATCGCGGTCATCGGTATCGCGTATAATTACGCCAAACAAGAAGGACAGGAGCCTTTGAGCGGCGGTATCCTCGCTCTGTGTACCTTCCTGCTCCTGCAGCCGGCTTCCGTCACCAGCGCCAGCGGCGACGTGGTGGGCAATGTGATCGACAAGACCTGGGCAGGCGGTCAGGGGATGATCGGCGCGATCATCGTCGGACTGGTCGTAGGAAAGATCTATTCCTGGTTCTTAAAGAAAGATATCCGTATCAAGATGCCCGCCGGTGTCCCGGTCGGTGTCGCCAACGCGTTCTCCGCACTGATCCCTGGTGCGGCAGTGATCAGTGGAGCCACTATCATCCATGGCATCTTTACGCTGGGCTTCCATCAGACGGCTATGGAGGCGATCTATGTGATGATCCAGACACCTCTCCAGGGTCTGACCGATTCTCTGGGCGGCGTGATCATCTATGCGTTCCTGGTGTCCTTCCTGTGGTTCTTTGGCGTCCATGGCTCTACGATCTGCAGCGGCATCATGTCCGGTCTGTTCCAGGCGAACTTCCTGGATAACCAGGCGATCTTAGACAAGGGCTTAGAGCTGACCGTTGCCAACGGCGGCCATATCGTGACCCAGCAGTTCATCGACCAGTTCATCACGGTCACCGGTTCCGGCGTCACCATCGGTATCGTTATCTACATGTTCACGATCGCAAAGTCTCAGCAGTTAAAGGGCTTGGGACGTCTGGAGATTGGTCCGGCGCTGTTCAATATCAACGAGCCGATCCTTTTTGGTCTTCCGATCGTTATGAACCCGCTGATGGCAGTGCCCTTCATCGCCACACCGGTGGTGATCGGTATCGTGCAGTATTTTGCATTGGCTACCGGCTTATGCCCGCTGTATAAGGGTGTAGTGGTGCCGTGGACCACACCGCCGATCATCTCCGGCTTCCTGGTAGGTGACTGGAGGACTGCGCTCTTACAGGTAGTGTGTATGGTGATCTCCTTCTTCATCTATCTGCCCTTCGTGCGCAAGATCGATGTGATGAACGTAGAGAATGAGAAAGCCGCTGCCGCAGCAGGCGATGACGACGACGAAGATTGGTAGGAAGCCGGCTCCCTTTGGAGCCTGACCTGCCGGTATGATCGGCCTATGAGCAGCCATGGTCATAGGATCGGCTGCTCTTGGCGATCGGATGATATGATAATGATCTAAGATCAAGATAAGGGGAGCAATAAAATGAGCGAAGAATTAATGATCTCTTGTATGCAGATCATCACATATGTAGGGACTGCACGTTCCTGCTACATCAATGCGATCCAGTGCGCAAAAGAGGGGAATTTTGAAGAGGCTGACAAGCTGATCAAAGAAGGCGAGGACAATTTTGTTAAGGGACATGATGGACATGGCGACCTTCTTGCGAAGGAAGCAAGAGGAGAGCTGGGCGGAGCTGGCCTGATCTTGATCCATGCAGAGGATCAGCTGATGAGCGCTGAGGGCTTCCACATCATCGCAGATGAGTTCATTGCCTTGTATAAGAAGCTGGCCGAAAATAAATAAGATGGGATCCTTCTCCTACATGGAGCGAGAGACCGATGTGAACAATGAGCGAGTCATCAAGGGCGGCCACGGTATGTGTGCCGTCCTTGTTTTATCCCTACGCGGGATGCTGAAAGGATGCGCACTGCGCATGTGTATTTTATGTAAGGAGGAAGAAGATGAGGACATTTCGTGAAGATTTTTTGTGGGGAGGCGCTACCGCGGCGAACCAGTATGAAGGTGCCTGGGATGTGGACGGAAAGGGACCGTCGGTCTCCGATATGTGTACCAATGGGTCCCACACGGTCCCGAAGAGGATCACCCCGGTCTTTGAGGATGGGACCTTGTACCCCAGCCGGGAGGCTACGGATTTTTATCATCATTACAAAGAGGATATCGCTCTCGCGGCAGAGATGGGCTTCAAGGTGTTCCGCATGTCGATCAACTGGACCAGGATCTATCCCACCGGAATGGAGAAGGAGCCCAATGAAGCCGGCCTGGCGTTCTATGATCAGGTGTTTGATGAGCTGAACAGGTATGGGATCGAGCCGTTGGTCACGATCTCCCATTATGAGCTCCCCTACGGGCTTGTGGAGGCTTATAATGGCTGGTATGGCCGGGAGTGCATCGACTGCTTCCTGCGATACTGCGAGACGATCTTTGAACGGTATCAGGATAAGGTAAAGTATTGGCTTACCTTTAACGAGATCAATTCGGGTGTGATGCCTATGGGGGCGGTACTTTCCTTGGGGACGGTGAAAGGCTACTGCGGGCCTGTGAACGCAGTGCCGGATGAGCCCCAGGTCCGTTTCCAGGGTCTCCACCATCAGTTTGTGGCCAGCGCCAGAGCGGTGAAGCTGGCCCACGAGAAGTATCCGCAGTTTAAGATGGGGAACATGAACATCTTTGCCACCAAATATCCGGCTACCTGCAACCCGGACGACGTGGTGAAATGCCAGGAGGAGATGCGCCGCATGAACTGGTTCACCTCCGATGTCCATGTGCGGGGCTACTATCCTTCTTATATGGAACGCTTCTTTGAGGAAAAGAAGATCAAGATCCATATGGAGCCGGGAGACGAAGCGGTCTTAAGAGAAGGGACGGTGGATTTCTATACCTTCAGCTATTATATGAGCAGCTGTGAGACTGCGGATCTGGAAAAGCTGGAAAAGTCCGGCGGCAATATCATCGGCGGTGTAGGAAATCCCTACCTGAGAGCCAGCGATTGGGGCTGGCAGATCGATCCCAAGGGTCTGCGCTACACCTTGAACGAGATCTATGACCGTTACCAGATCCCCTTGATGGTGGTGGAGAACGGCTTGGGTGCTTACGATAAGCTGGAAGAGGACGGGAGCATCCATGACGGCTACCGGATCGACTATCTGCGCGAGCACATCGCCCAGATGGAGGAAGCGGTGAAGGACGGCGTGGATCTGATGGGCTACACGCCCTGGGGCTGCATCGATGTGGTCAGCGCTTCCACCGGCGAGATGGCGAAGCGCTATGGGTTTGTCTATGTGGACAAGTATGATGACGGCACAGGGGACCTTGGCCGGAGGCGGAAGGATTCCTTCTACTGGTATAAGAAGGTGATCGCGTCCAACGGAAAGGATCTGGCTTAGGATGCGCAGACGGCTGTTTTGGATGTAGAGAAGGGAACCGGCCGGCCAGAGCGATGCACTGGCCGGCCGATTTGATGCGTGAGAGAAAGGGATGGGTGCGAGATGGAGAAGAAAGCTGTATTTTTAGATATCGACGGCACACTTGTAGGCTTTGACGGGCGCATGCCGGAGAGCGCGAAAAAGGCCCTGGGACTGGCCAGAAGGAACGGGCATAAGATGTTCATCTGTACGGGGCGCCCCTTTGGCATGGTGGATCCCTGGCTGCTGGAGATCGGGTTTGACGGGGTGGTCGCCTCGGCCGGCGCTTATGTGCGGAGCGGAGAGCAGGTGGTGTTCCATCAGATCCTGGAGCCGGACTGTGTACGCCAGGCCATGAAGGTCATAAAAGACCATGGAGCCTTGTTCATGCTCCATGACCGCGATCATTGTTATCTGTCTCCTGGCTTTTATGCGTTCATGGAGAGACGGGACGGGAAGAAAGGAAAGGGGATGCCCGGCGAGGTCATCTTCCGGGAAGGGATGGAGCTTCCGGAGGGATTGGAGAGCCTGGACTATTTCGGCGCGGATATCACGGTGGAGGAGGTGCAGGCCATCTTTGAGGAACGGATGCCGGGATATTTCCAGGTCACCGGCTCCAGCTTTGGGGAGGACCATACATATTGTGGGGAGATCACCAGGCGGGGGATCACCAAGGGGACCGGTATGGAGAAGATGCTGGCCCACTTCGGGATGAGCCAGCAGGACTCCATCGGCGTGGGGGACGGGATGAACGACATAGATATGCTCCGCTACGCCGAGATCGCGGTGGCGATGGGGAACAGTGTGGGACCGCTCAAGGCGCTGGCGGATCATGTGACCGATCCCATCGATCAGGATGGGCTGTGGAATGGATTCCATAAGCTGGGGCTGATCTAGGTCCGGATCTTTTTATAAAAAAGTTAGCACTCGCCCCTTGACAGTGCTAACAAACAATGGTATAACTTAACATGTAGCAAACAAGTAAGAAGAGTGACAAACAGACCATATATTAGGAGGAATGAGATCATGAAGTTAGTACCATTATTTGACAGAGTTGTTTTAAAGCAGCTGGTGGCAGAGGAGACGACCAAGTCCGGTATCGTCCTGCCAGGCCAGGCAAAGGAGAAGCCTCAGCAGGCAGAGGTCATCGCAGTGGGCCCGGGGGGAGTGGTCGATGGCAAGGAGATCACCATGCAGGTAAAGGTTGGAGATAAAGTGATCTACTCCAAGTATTCCGGAACGGACGTGGAAGTAGATGAGGAAAAGTATGTGATCGTGAAGCAGAATGATATCCTTGCCGTGATCCAGTGATCTGGCGGAGGGCTGCGTTAGCGGTCGTTTGGACACCTGCGCCGGAAATCCGGCGGATCAAGGAGTCCGGCGCGACAGGGCGGAGCGAGTGCTGCAAGTGTCGCGCAGGCGATAAAAGATGGCCGAAGATCGGCTGGGAGGCCGACCGGAAAATATATCGCAGATAGACGTTGTAGATAGAAAGAGCATATTTGAAAAATAGTTGGAGGTAGATCGATCATGGCAAAGCAGATCAAATATGGCGTAGATGCCAGAAAAGCATTAGAAAACGGAGTAGATCAGTTGGCGGATACCGTCCGTGTCACTTTAGGCCCCAAGGGACGCAATGTGGTCCTGGACAAATCCTTTGGCACCCCGCTGATCACCAATGATGGCGTTACCATCGCAAAGGAGATCGAGCTGGAGGACGCATTTGAGAACATGGGCGCACAGCTGGTGAAGGAAGTAGCCACCAAGACCAATGATGTGGCTGGCGACGGCACCACCACGGCTACGGTCTTAGCCCAGGCGATGATCAATGAGGGGATGAAGAACCTGGCAGCAGGCGCGAACCCCATCGTCCTGCGCAAGGGTATGAAGAAGGCCTGTGAGGCGGCTGTAGAGAGCATCAAGGAGATGTCCAAGCCGATCGAGAGTAAGGAGCAGATCGCCAGAGTGGCAGCGATCTCCGCATCCGATGACGAGGTAGGCCAGATGGTAGCGGACGCTATGGAGAAGGTTTCCAAGGACGGCGTTATCACCATCGAGGAGTCGAAGACCATGAAGACCGAGCTGGATCTGGTGGAAGGCATGCAGTTCGACAGGGGCTATGTATCGGCTTATATGGCTACCGATATGGATAAGATGGAGGCTGTCCTGGACGATCCCTATATCCTGATCACCGACAAGAAGATCTCCAATATCCAGGAGATCCTGCCTCTGTTAGAGCAGGTGGTGAAGACTGGCGCGAAGCTGCTGATCATCGCGGAGGATGTTGAGGGCGAGGCTCTGACCACCCTGATCGTCAATAAGCTGAGAGGCACCTTCAATGTAGTCGCGGTCAAGGCTCCGGGCTACGGCGACAGGAGAAAAGAGATGCTGAAGGATATCGCGATCCTGACCGGCGGCCAGGTGATCTCCGACGAGCTGGGCTTGGACTTAAAGGAAGTGGATATGTCCCAGTTAGGCCGTGCGAAGTCTGTAAAGGTCCAGAAGGAGAACACCATCATCGTGGACGGCTGCGGAGAGAAGAGCGAGATCAGCGCGCGCGTGGCACAGATCCGCTCCCAGATCGAAGAGACCACCTCTGATTTCGATAAAGAGAAGCTGCAGGAGAGACTGGCGAAACTGGCCGGCGGCGTGGCAGTGATCCGTGTTGGCGCAGCTACCGAGACCGAGATGAAGGAAGCAAAGCATCGTATGGAGGATGCGCTGGCAGCGACCAAGGCCGCTGTGGAGGAAGGCATCATCGCAGGCGGCGGTTCTGCGTATGTCCACACCGCAGAGAAGATCAAAGGCATCCTAAAGGATCTGGAAGGCGATGAGAAGACCGGCGCGAAGATCATCTTAAAGGCGCTGGAGTCCCCGCTGTACCACATCGTGGCAAATGCCGGACTGGAAGGCTCCGTGATCATCAATAAGGTGAAAGAGTCAGAGGTAGGCGTAGGCTTTGACGCATACAAGGAAGAGTATGTGGATATGATCAAAGCAGGCATCCTGGATCCGGCGAAGGTGACCAGGAGCGCTCTGCAGAATGCCACCAGTGTTGCATCTACCTTATTGACAACGGAGTCGGTTGTTGCTAATATTAAGGAAGAGACACCTGCTATGCCGGCCGGCGCCGGGATGGGCGGGATGATGTAAGCGAGAGAAAACGTCTGGCAGATGAGAGAAAGGCCTGGCCATGTTTACATGCGCCAGGCTTTCCTTATCGCGCGAAACCTACGAAAGGAGCTCCACGACCTATGGATCAAGACACATATGTAGAGTGGCTAGTAAAACGAAAGGACCCGGTCTATGCCTGGCCGGCACGTATCGCATTGGGGATCTTATGCGCAGCCTCCCTTCTGCTGGCATTTGGCACAGTCTGGGGGATCTTGCTCTTAGGCGCGGTAGGAGCCGCGACCTATTTCCTTTTCCAGATGCTCAGCGTAGAATATGAATATCTCTATGTGGACGGCGGCCTGACCATCGATAAGATCTTGGGCAGGTCCAGGAGGAAGAAATTACTGGAGTGTACCAAGGACCAGCTGATCATGGTGGCTCCTTCCGATCACTATGTATTGAAAGAGCATGAGAGCAATGGGATGAGGGTGTATGACTGCTCTTCGGCTGACAAGGGCAGGAAGACCCATACGCTGATCTACCAGGAGGGGAGCCAGCGGGTCAAGGTGATCTTTGAACCGAATGATAAGATGCTCCAGGCGATCCGCCATACATCACCCAGGAAGATCGTTTTGTAAAGAGGGACCTCCTGGCGCTGACTGATGGAGACAGGTCCTGCAAGAGCCCGCTGATTGACGGGGCTTATGGAGAGAGGGGCTGCTGCAAGACAGCCGCTATACAAGGTATGGTGTTTGGGCCACGCGGGTGGCGCTCCCATATCCTGTATAAGCGGCATCCTGTGGCAGCCCCTTTGCCGTTCGCATGGGTGTTTTGCGGTCCTGCAGGATCCATAAGAAGGAGCGGGCAGAGTTATAAGTAAATTGAATGAATAGACGCTTTCAAACGTTTGACGATCGAGAGAAAGTTTGCTAAAATTAACTATTAACAATGAGCGTGCGACAGATCGGCTGGTCCTTTTGCCGCCGCTTAAAAAAATCCAAAGAAAGCGAGGAAAAACCTATGGGTACTATTATTGGAGAGGGCATCACCTTTGATGACGTGCTGCTGGTCCCGTCCTATTCAGAAGTGATCCCTAACCAGGTAGAGCTGGCTACTCATCTAACGAAAAAGATCCGACTGAACATTCCTCTGATGAGCGCCGGGATGGACACAGTGACCGAGCATCGGATGGCGATCGCTATGGCCAGACAGGGCGGCATCGGCATCATCCATAAGAACATGTCTGTCCAGGCACAGGCAGATGAAGTGGATAAGGTAAAACGTTCGGAAAATGGCGTGATCACCGATCCTTTTTCTTTATCACCGGAGCACACCTTGAAGGATGCGGACGAGCTCATGGCGAAGTTCCGTATCTCCGGCGTGCCGATCACCGAAGGAAAGAGGCTGGTGGGGATCATCACGAACCGGGATCTGAAGTTTGAGGAGAATTTTTCCCGCAAGATCAAGGAGTGCATGACCAGTGAGAACCTGGTGACGGCGAAGGAAGGCATTACGATGATGGAGGCGAAGAGCATCTTGGCGAAGGCCAGGGTGGAGAAGCTCCCCATCGTAGACGATGACTTTAACTTGAAGGGCCTGATCACGATCAAGGACATCGAGAAGCAGATCCGGTACCCCCAGTCGGCAAAGGATGAGCAGGGAAGGCTGCTCTGCGGCGCAGGTGTGGGGATCACGGCGAACGTGCTGGAGCGGGTCGAGGCATTGGTCAAGGCAAAGGTGGATGTGATCGTGCTGGATTCTGCCCATGGTCATTCGGCCAATGTGATCCGCTGTGTGAAGATGATCAAGGAGGCATATCCGGATCTGCAGGTGGTGGCCGGGAATGTGGCTACAGGAGAAGCGACCAGAGCGCTGATCGAGGCAGGTGTGGACGCGGTGAAGGTAGGCATCGGTCCGGGATCCATCTGTACCACTCGCGTGGTGGCCGGGATCGGTGTGCCCCAGGTGACCGCGATCATGGATTGCTATGCTGTGGCGAAGGAGTATGATATCCCGATCATCGCAGACGGAGGGATCAAGTACTCCGGCGATATCACCAAGGCGATCGCAGCGGGCGGCAGCGTCTGTATGATGGGAAGCCTGCTGGCTGGCTGTGACGAGAGCCCGGGGACCTTTGAGCTGTACCAGGGCAGAAAATATAAGGTGTACCGGGGAATGGGCTCGATCGCAGCTATGGAGAACGGAAGCAAGGACCGCTATTTCCAGGATGATGCCAAAAAGCTGGTGCCGGAGGGCGTGGAAGGCCGGGTCGCGTACAAGGGTCTGGTAGAGGATACCGTGTTCCAGCTTTTGGGCGGCTTGCGCTCGGGTATGGGGTATTGTGGAGCGAAGGATGTCCCTGCTCTGCAGGAGAACGGACGTTTCATCAAGATCTCTGCGGCTTCCTTAAAGGAGAGCCATCCCCATGATATCCATATCACGAAGGAAGCTCCGAACTACAGTATCGAGGCGTGATGGAGGCGCCAGGTGCCGCCGGGCCGGGCTGGTATGGACATGCTTGACGGAGATGCACATAAGGGGGAGAGCAGGGAGCATTTTCCCGCAGTCGAGGAAGGCTGCGGGAAGATGTTCCCCTTTTTTGCCTTGCTGTGGTCATATAAAGATGCAGATATAGGAAAGAGGAGGATCCGAGCTGACGGAGAGGAGAGTGCAGGATGATCGAGGTATCGAAGGATGGGCGTGTGCCCACGGGGCGACATGTGCTCATGGGGATGGATATATGGAGAGCAGCGGGAAGAACAAAGGAGGGGGCAGAGGAGAGAGGAGCGGAGGCGACCGGAGAGGGCCGGGCGGAGGCCAGGCGTGTCTGCAGTTCGCTGCAGGAGGCGCTGGATCTTTTGGGTGCAGATCCGACGCTGGAGAGACGGATCTTGATCTACCCCGGTATCTATCGGGAGCAGGTGACGGTCCGGATCCCCGGGGTGACGATCGAGGCGGTGCCGGGAGACGTGCAGCAAGGAGAGGGCGTTGGAGCGGATGGATCTTCGGGGGATGTGGTCATCACCTGGGGACTGGGGGCGAAGGAGATCTTGGAGGATGGGAAGAAGAGAGGGACCTTTCGGACTTATACCTTTTTTGTAGATGCGGATGATGTGACCTTGAAGGGGCTGACGATCGAAAACAGCGCTGGGCCGGGGACAGAAGCCGGGCAGGCGATCGCCCTTTATGCGGACGGAGACCGGCTGACCGCAGATAGCTGCAGGCTCTTGGGCTGGCAGGACACCTTGTTCACGGCTCCCCTGCCTTTAAAGGAGATCGAGAAGGACGGCTTTGTCGGTCCTAAGCAGCATGCGCCCAGAAGGAACAACCGCCAATATTATAAGGGGTGCTATATAGAAGGGGAGGTAGACTTTATCTTTGGCGGTGCCACGGCCTATTTTGAGGCCTGCACCTTTTTTTCAAAGGATGTGGACCGAGAGGTGAAGGGCTATGTGACGGCGCCCTCCACGCCAGAGGGGCTGCCCTTTGGCTATGTGATGGAGGGCTGTCGTTTCTTGAGCGACTGTCCGGAACAGAGCGTGTATCTGGGCAGGCCCTGGAGAGAATGGGGAAGGACGGTCCTGCTGCGCTGTGAGCTGGGCGCTCATATCAAAGCGGCGGGCTGGGACGACTGGGGAAAGGAGATGGCCCATGTAACGTCCTTTTTTGCAGAGTATGCATGCAAGGGCCCCGGCGCGGTGGGCGGCGGGGAGGCTCTGCGGCCGGGATGGTGCCATATGCTGGATGAGGGAGAGGCAGAGCTCTATACGAGGGAAAATGTGCTGAAGGGGGAAGACGGCTGGATGCCGGGGCTCCAGAGCCATTAGATCCTGGAGAGCATCTGGAGGCCGATCGGCCGGTATCCCCACGCTCAGCCGCCTCTTGCCATGATCCCCATGACGAGCACGATGCCTAAAAGGATAAAGAGGGCGGCGATGATCATATCCATGGTCTTTAAGGAGACATTGATATGATCATACAGCCGCTCCTTCGCCGGGAGCGATTTCCGATATTCTTCGCGCTCCTTTTTCAACCGTTCATTCTCCTCGCGGAGCAGGCGGTTCTGCCTTTCCAGCTCTGTTTCACTGGCCGCGGCGGTGTTCTTCTCTGTTTCATTCATGTTGGATCCTCCTTATCTGATCGGTCCCATGGGTCATGTGCATCTACACCATCTATTATACCTGGGATCTGAGGGATCTTCAATGGGCGGATGCCGGGATCTGTCATGTGCCTGCACTCTACAACGATCAGCGTGGGTGTGGATAGTAACGTCACATGGTCAGCACCATGCACCACAGCGGGAGGCTCGCCAGGGTCATGGCAGTGGAGAAGACCACGCATTTGCTGGCGCACATGGTATCGCCATGGTATTTGGCGGCAAGGACGGTGGTCATACAGGCAGCCGGCATGGCGGTCATCAGCACGGATACGCCGGTGACCAGGGGATCGATCCCGGTAAGGCGGCAGCCTATGAAGACGATGCCGGGCAGGAGGATGAGGCGGATCAAGGTGTAGCGGACGATCGGCCAGGAGAACATGGACCGGATATCCGTCACATCGGACAGGATCATCCCTACCATCAGCATGGAAAGAGGCGTGGTGCAGCTTCCAAGGGAGGAGGCGGTCTTTTCGATGAAGCCAGGGAGCGGGGGATCGAACACCATCAGGAAGATCCCTGCAAATACGGCCAGGATGCAGGGATGGGTCAGGACCTTTTTGATCAGGGTCTTTTTGTCCGGCGCTTCTGTGAACAGAGTGACGCCGGCCGACCACATGACGATCCTCTGGGGGATCAGAAAGACTGAGGCATACATCAGACCGGAGGCGCCAAAGACGCTCTCTGCGATCGGATTGCCTAAAAAGCCGCCATTGGAACAGACTGTGGCATACTGGAGCACCCGCTTGGCCGATGTAGTATAGCCCCGATAGAGGAGCTTGCTCATGGTCCAGGCAACGCCCTGGATGACCCAGGCCACCAGAAAGCACAGCCCCAGGTTTTTTAACAGCTCTGGGTTCAAGTCGATCCGGAAGGACAGGGCGATGTTGCAGGGCAAGATCACATAAAGGATCAGGTCTGTCAGCATGTCCTGTGCTTCCGGTCCAAGAAGCTTGCATTTCCGGGTAGCGATGCCGATCCCGGTGAGCAAAAATAAGGTCCCCTGCAGGGTCATGAGTTTTCCGATATCCATTGTTCCCTCCGTCTGATGTGTGTCCGTCGGCCGCCGCCCCCTCATCTGGCGTCCGCCTGTCCGTGAGCAACAAAAGATCCTGTCCGGCGGGCATCTGCCTTTAGACAGGATCCTCAAAAGGCATGAAGACTATCTGGCGATGCTCATGCCGGCCTTTAAGAAGCGGAACATCCGGTCGGCGGCGGCTTTGTAGAGCTCTTCCGCCCGCTCTAGCGCTTCTTCGATATCCATAGCACCATTGATGGTGGGGAGGATGCTCTCTACGCCGAAGTCGTAGATCTTCTCTGCACCGTTCCCCATGCCGCCTACGATCGCCACGGCAGGGATGCCTTTCCTCTTACAGCGCATGCCGATGCCGCTTGGCACCTTTCCGAAAGCGGACTGCCAGTCGATCCGGCCCTCGCCGGTCACGACAAGGTCCACGCCCTCCAGCATCTGGTCAAAGTCGATCAGATCCAAAACGGTCTCGATGCCGGACTTTAAGGTGGCGTTCAAGAACCCGCATACAGCCGCCCCGAGGCCGCCTGCAGCCCCTGCGCCGGGGATATGGTCGATGTCCCTGCCCAGAGCCTCTCCGGCTACCTTTGCATAGGAGAGCATGCCGGCCTCCAGCTGGTCTAATATCTCAGGTGTGCCGCCTTTTTGTTTTCCGAAGGTGTAGGTGGCGCCATCCGGCCCGGTCAGCGGATTGTTCACATCGCACATCACGGTAAAGGTGGTCTCTGCCACCGCGGGATGGAGGCCGCTCACATCTACTCTGGCTACCTTAGCCAGGTCAGATCCTACGCCCTTTAACAGGACTCCGTCCTGGTCAAAGAATTTTACCCCAAGAGCGGCCATGGCGCCCATGCCTCCGTCGTTGGTGGCGCTGCCGCCCAGTGCGATGGAGATGTTGCGAAAGCCTTTATCCAAGGCATCGCGGATCAGTTCGCCGGTGCCGTAGGTGGTGGTGTTCAAAGGGTTGCGGAGCTCGGTGGGGACCATGGGGAGACCGGAGGCAGCGGCCATCTCGATGATCGCGCTGCTGTCGTTGATCTTTCCATAGGTGGCGGCTGTCTCTTCCATCAGAGGACCATGGACCGGGACTTCGATCATGCTCCCCTTGGTCATGGCGATGACCGCGTCCACGGTGCCCTCGCCGCCATCCGCGATCAAGGTCCCGGCGGTCTCGCAGCCGGGGAAGATCTCTTTAGCGGACTGGGTCAGGAGCCCGATGATCGTTTCGGAAGACAAGGTTCCTTTAAAGGAGTCAGATGCAAATAAAAATTTCATGCTGGTAACCCTCCATAATAGTCTACAAAATAAACCGGTCTCCTTAAAAGTGGACAACCGGTCTGTTTTATGAAGTATCTAGATCAGGCCGGCCTTCTGCATCTCGGCTTTGATCTTATCCAGGACAGGGCCCTCGGGAGTGGGCAGGTTGGGCGTATAGGGAACGCCGACAGCCAGGCCTCTCAAGTTAGCCATATCCTTGGCGGCTACCGGGAAGCTGGCGCCGTCCATGGACAGACGGACTGGGTTCAGCTTGAACTGAGCTTCCAGGGAACCCTGGATGTCACCGGCAACGTACTTATTGTAAACGTCGGTGATCAGCTCGGGCATGAAGTTTGCAGCCGTGCAGACACCGCCTACAGCGCCGTGGCACATAGAAGCATACAGTAAGGTATCCTTCCCGCCGAACACCTTGAAGTCCACGTCGCGGTTCATGCGGATGAACTCGGAGGTCTGGGTGATGTCGCCGCTGGTATCTTTTATGCCTACGATGTTGGGGACCTCATGGGCCAGCCTGGACACTAAGTCGGCGGCTAAGGTATAGCCTACGCGGCCGGGGTTGTTGTACAATAGCACCGGGGTCTGCGGGATCGCGTCGGCGATCGTCTTAAAGTGCAGGAACAACTCGTCCTTGGTGGGCTTTAAGAACATAGGCTGCAGGATGGATACGCTGGCGGCGCCGCCAGCTACGGCCATCTTTGCCAGGCGGACACACTTTTTGGTGCTGATGGCGCCGATGCCGAAGTAGATTGGCACACGGCCTGCGGCCTGATCCACCACGATCTTTAAGCCGCGCTCCATCTCGTCTTCTTCGATCACATAAAACTCGCCGTTGCTCCCATATAAAAGGATGCCGGTCACACCGCCGTTGATCACATGATCCACCTGCTCGCGGATCTTCTTCTCATCGATCATCTCGTCTGCATCGATCGGAGTGATCATCGGTACCACTACGCCCTTGATAAAATCTGTGTTCATAAGGATCTTTCCCCCATGCGGATCGTTATCCGTTCGTTATCTTTATTCTACAGTCACATTGCCGATCTTCTCATAGAACTTCACAAGGCTGGAGTGGTCTTCTTTTTCAAAGCCGTCTGCCTTTAATGCCTGCATCATCTCCATGAGCTGTCCGGTCAGCGGGACAGGAGCGGAGATCGCATGTGCCGCGTTCAGCGCATTGTTCAGATCCTTGATGTGCAGCTCGATACGGAAACCGGGCTTGAAGTTTCTGGACAGCATCATGGGAGCCTTGGCATCCAGAACGGTGGAGCCTGCTAAGCCGCCTCTGATCGCCTGATAGACTAACTCCGGATCGGTGCCGGCCTTCTTTGCGAAGGATAAAGCCTCGCCTACGGCTGCGATGTTCACTGCCACGATGATCTGGTTCGCCAGCTTGGCAACGTTGCCGGAGCCCAGATCACCTACATAGACGACCGAGCCGGCCATGACCATCAGCATATCATAGTACTTGTCGAACAGATCCTTCTTGCCGCCGGCCATAACGGATAAAGTGCCGTCGATCGCTTTGGGCTCACCGCCGGATACGGGAGCGTCCAGCATCTCGATGCCCTTCTTAGCTAAGTCGGCGCCGATCTTCTTGGATTCGACTGGGTCGATGGAGCTCATGTCGATCAGCACGGTGCCTTCGTGTGCACCCTCTGCGATACCGTTCTCGCCCAAAGCTACGGTGCGTACATGGGGGGAATTGGGGAGCATGGTGATGATCACATCACACTCTTTTGCCACCTCGGCACCGTTTGGAGCTTCCTTGGCGCCCATCCCTACTAATTCAGCCACCGCATCCTTATTGAAATCGCAGACCACTAACTCATGTCCTGCTTTCACCAGGTTCTTGCTCATTGGCTTGCCCATGATGCCCAGTCCGATAAATCCGATCTTCATTGTTCATTCCCTCTCTCTCTTTTTTGTACAGCCTCACGCTGCCATGTGTCCGGACAGCTCCAAGATCCAGGTCAGTCGATCTTGTGTTTTGTCCTGATGGCTTAAGTATAGCGGATGGAGAAGGGTCCAGCAATGGGCTTTCTCTACAAAAAGTCATCTTGATAATGTACAATATGCATATAGCTTCAAAAACGTTTCGAAAATAGTTAAAAAATGAAACGAAATAGTTTCAAAAAGGTTTCAAACCTCTAGTCCAGACCGTATTTTTTCATCCAGCGCCACAGAGTGGCCTTGCTGATGCCTAATTCCGCCGCGGTCTGCATCCGATTTCCGCCAAAACGGCACAGGGTCTCGTAGAGCTGTCGGGAACGCTCGTCCGGCAGCTGTACCTCCTTTGGCAGAGGAGAGGCGGCAAGATCGTTTTGTGGAGGCAGGTCCAGGGGGTCTAAAAGGGTATCCACGTCCCGTTCGTCCAGGGCGCGCTTAGAGGCGGTCAAGATCAAGCGCTCGCAGAAGGCTTCGATCTGAAAGAGGTTCCCGGGCCAGGGATAGGCCATGAGGCGTGTCATGGCGTCTTTGGTCAGGACGTGGTAGCGGTCGTATCGGGCACAGCTCTCCCGGATGGAGCTCTCCAGTTTTTTCTTTAGATCTTCCGGCCGTGTGCGGAAGGGAGGGATCTCCACCCTGAGCCCCTGGATCAGATGATACAGGTCTGTCCGGAAAAGACCGGATGCCGTCAGCTGCTCCAGTGCGCCGGGCCGGTCCAAGGTCACCATGACCCGCACATCCAGGTGCCTGGTCTTAGCAAGACCTCGTTCACAGAGCAGGCGGTAGCGGATCAGCTGGAAAAGGCGGTATTGGTTGGACAGGCTTAGGTGATCGCCTCCTTCTAAAAGGAGGGTACCGCCATCGGCCTGCAGGGCGGCGCCTTTTTCGTCAAATAGGAGCGCGCGCTGCTCTTCGTCCGAGAGACCGTCCAGAGAAACATCTACAAAGGCACTGGAGCTCCGGAGGCCGGCGTTGTGGATACTCTGGGCCATCAGGCGTTTTTCGGTCCCGGCCTCTCCTGCGATCAGCACGGGAAGGTCGGAGAGCGCGTAGAGCTTGGCCTTGTGGATACAGGCCTGCATGGCGGGAGAGTCCTGGAGGATATCCGAGAACTGTCCCAGAGCGATAAATCCGCTTGAGTGGCGCTTGCTTATGGATTCCTGCTCTAAGGTCAGCTTCCGCTGCATCTTGTGGCAGGTCAGGATAGCGCCGTCAGCCCGGTCCTCCAGCAGCACCGGAGCCAGCAAGGCGAATACGGAGGTGGATCGTACCTGGAGAAAGGTGGAATAGCCGTTCCTGCCATCGCGCAGCACCCGTTCTACCTCTCTAGGGTCAAGATCTGGAAAGACCTCGGTCAGGGGGCGGCCCAGGACCTTTTTCCGCCCGGTCCCCAGCATATCCTCCATAAGCGGATTGAGGGCCGTGATCTTCCCCTGGGCATCGGCATTGACCAGGCCGCTGAAGGAGTAGTCTAAGAGGGTCTCCATCTGGGCGGCCTTTTTCTTTTCCACGCGCATGGCAAAGTGGATGCTTTCCGCCATGGAAAAGGCGTTGCGGATCGAATCTTCTGTGGAGGATAAGAACAGGGAGGGGATCTTTGCGGCTGTGGCGGTCTCCACCGCCACCTCGCCGCCGATGATCAGATCTGCTCGCTCTTCCACGGCCTGGAGGGAGACCGGGCGCAGCATCTCATTATCCGGAGCGAAGAAGGTGTGGAGCTCGATCCCGTAGAGGCTGTCAAAATAGGACATATCACAGAACATGTTCTGAAAGCCCACCACGGCGATCACGGGACGCTCTTTTTTGAGGATCTGCTTGGCCTTCACCACCAGGAGCGCCATCTCCTGGGCCGTGATCACGATCTCCACCACCGGGATATCCGTATACTGCTTGATCAGCGAAGCCTGCAGT
>CAJUSS010000055.1 GCA_910588895.1 uncultured Lachnospiraceae bacterium | reverse complement strand
CTCCCGGGCCTCCGGGCAGACCACCCATGCCTCCCGGGCCTCCGGGCAGACCACCTATGCCTCCTGGTCACGGCCGGCCGCCTGGACCTCCACCTCCGCAAAGACCGCCCATGCGCCCCGGCGGACCGCCGCCATTTGGACCGCCGTGGGCATCCGGCGGCCATCAGCCCCCGCCCCCTCGTCCGTCTATCCTTTCATGGCTGTTCGGATGATCGTCCGTCCAGTGCCGTGCTCATCCGATCATGCAGGAAGGTAACCATTTAGACGGATCTGACCGCACATGAACGGACGAGAGTACAGCGATACCAGGATGCGTGAAAGACCCGGAGGCGGCCCAATCCCCACAGGGACCCGCTCGTTGTGCATTTTTTCCGAAAATGCTTGTATTCCATGGAAAAGTATGCTATGATATCTGCAGTGTGTTTAGGAGGTGGGAACATGACTGCACTGAAGATAGTCCTTTCGATCATATTTGTTATCATATGTATTGCTTTATCCGTGGTCATCCTGATGCAGGAGGGGAAGTCTACCGGCTTGGGTTCTGTGGCTGGTATGGCGGATACCTACTGGGGCAAGAATAAAGGCCGTTCTATGGAAGGCGCGTTGGAGAAGTTCACCAAATTCATGGCAGTGGCCTTCATGGCGCTGGCCATCGTGCTGAATGTCTTGAATTAAGTTAAGGAAAGCAAAACACTCTTGTGATAACAAGGGTGTTTTTTCATTAAGACTATATCATATCAGAGGAGGATAGATGGAAAACGATCTATTGCTACAACGAAAAGAGATGCTCAAAAAACTGGTCCGGGACCCGGCCTATGTCCCCATGAAGACCAAGGAGATCGCTATGCTCTTAAATATCCCAAAGGAACAGCGCGGCGAGCTTAAAGAGGTGCTGGACATGCTCGTGGCAGAGGGAGCGGTGGGCATCTCGAAAAAGGGAAGGTACGGAAAGCCGGAGATCTTTTCTGTCACCGGCCTCTTTTCCGGCCATCCCAAGGGCTTCGGCTTTGTGACGGTGGAGGGGATGGAGCAGGATGTGTTCATCCCGGCGGAGAAAACAAGAGATGCCCTCCATGGGGACAAGGTACAGCTGGTGATCGAGCACGAGCCTGCCGGAAGGCGGGCAGAGGGCCGGATCATCAAGGTGGTGGAGCATGCGAACCAGCAGATCGTAGGGCTTTATCAGAAAAATAAAAATTTCGGCTTTGTCCTGCCGGATGCCCAGAAGGTCGGACGGGATGTGTTCATCCCCCAGGGCAAGGATATGGGAGCGGTGACCGGCCACAAGGTAGTGGTCCATGTGACGGATTTCGGCAGTGCTTCCCGCAGTCCGGAAGGAGAGGTCGTGGAGATCATCGGCCATGTGAACGATCCGGGGACGGATATCTTATCTCTGGTCCGGGCCTACGGCCTGCCGGAAGGCTTTCCGGAGGATGTGATGGAGCAGGTGGAGCGGATCGGGGAGACGGTAGATCCTGCCGAGACAGCCGGCCGCCTGGACCTGCGGTCGCTCCCCACGGTCACGATCGACGGGGAGGATGCGAAGGATCTGGACGACGCGGTGACCCTCTCCAAGGAGGGAGAGATCTATCACCTGGGCGTCCATATCGCCGATGTGACCCACTATGTAAAGGAAGGGAGCCCCTTAGATAAAGAAGCGTTAAAGCGGGGGACCAGCGTCTACCTGGTGGACCGAGTGATCCCCATGCTCCCTCACAAGCTGTCCAATGGGATCTGCTCCTTAAATGCCGGGGAGGACCGGCTGGCCTTAAGCTGTCTGATGGAGATCGACCAAAAGGGAAAGGTGCTGGGCCATCAGATCGCGGAGACGGTGATCCGGGTGGACCGGCGCATGAGCTACACCGCGGTGGACGCCATCATCACCCGCCGCGACCAGGAGGCTATGGAGACCTACAAAGAGCTGGTCCCCCTTTTCGACCTGCTAAAGGAGCTGTCCGACCTGATCCGAAAGGGGCGCGACACCCGCGGGGCGATCGACTTCGACCTGCCGGAGAGCGAGATCTGCCTGGACGAAAGGGGCAAGCCTCTGTCCGTCCGTCCCTATGACCGGAACGCGGCCACAAAGATCATCGAAGACCTGATGCTGACCGCCAATGAGACGGTGGCAGAGGACTTTTACTGGCAGCAGCTCCCCTTCCTCTACCGGACCCATGAAAAACCTGATCCTGAAAAGGTAAAGCAGCTGGTGGTATTTTTGCAGAATCTGGGACATTTTATCCGCACCGGCCAGGGGGAAGTCCATCCGAAGGAGATCCAGAAGCTGTTAGATCAGGTGGAAGGGAGCGATGAAGAGCCGCTGATCCGGCGTCTTACCCTGCGGTCCATGAAGCAGGCCCGGTACACCACAGAGTGTCTGGGACATTTCGGTCTGTCCGCCAAGTACTACTGCCATTTCACCTCCCCGATCCGCCGTTACCCGGACCTGCAGATCCATCGGATCATCAAGGAGAACTTGAAAGCAGGCCTGTCCGAAAAGCGGATCGCCCACTACGATGCTCTCCTTCCCCAGGTGGCGGTCCAGACCTCCGCCCTGGAGCGTCGGGCCAGTGAGGCGGAACGGGAGACGGACAAGCTGAAAAAATGCGAGTATATGTCCCGCTTTATCGGCCAGACCTTTAAGGGTGTGGTCTCCGGCATCACTGGCTGGGGCCTCTATGTTGAGCTGCCCAACACCGTAGAGGGGATGGTCCGGTTGACGGAGCTGGACGACGACTATTATGTGTTTGATGAGGCCCGCTACCAGCTGGTGGGCGAGCGGACCGGAAAGACCTTTAAGCTGGGTCAGAAGGTCACAGTAGAGGTGGCAAAGGCGGACAAGCTTTTAAAGACCATTGACTTTTGGCTGGTGTGGTGACATTGCTGCATGCCCCTCTGCTCGGCGGACAGTCCTTGTCCCCATATCCCCTATCCCTAAGACGCTCGGGTCAGGGTTGCCGTTCTGGCTATGGGGGTGATGGAGCAGAAAGAAACGACAGGCGAACGAGCATATGGAGGATAAACGATTGAAAGGATCTGTGAAACTGATCGCCAATAATAAGAAGGCGTACCATGACTATTTTATCGATGAAAAATACGAATGCGGGATCGAGCTCTTCGGCACAGAGGTGAAGTCCATCCGCATGGGCAAATGCAGCATCAAGGAGGCATTTGTCCGCATCGACCACCACAACGAGGCCTGGATCTACGGGATGCATGTGAACCCCTACGAAAAGGGCAATATCTTCAACAAGGACCCTCTGCGGGCCAGAAAGCTGCTGCTCCACAAGAGCGAGCTGATCAAGCTGGCCGGGAAGATCGCGGAGAAAGGCTACACCTTAGTGCCGCTGCAGGTCTATTTTAAAAACAGCCTGGTTAAGGTGGAGATCGGCTTGGCACGAGGGAAAAAGCTGTATGACAAGCGGGAGGATATCGCCAAGAAGGACCAGAGGCGGGAGCTGGAGAGGGAATTTAAGGTGAAAAATCTGTATTGAGGATGTGTGCGGAAGGTAATAAAAATATCTTCCGTCCTCTCCTCTTGACAGCAGAAAAAAGTCGTGGTAGAGTATAGTAGCAGCGAAGGCTACAGCCGCCTTTAGACGGCGCCAGTAAGGGCTTGTACTGGTTTCGACGGGGGCCATGCAGTTGGTGAAGCTATCCCCATGCGATGGGTCAAATGGCAACATTAAATACAAACGCTGAAGACAATTTAGCGATCGCTGCCTAGTTGCAGCTGTCAGACTTAGCGCACCTACACGCTGAGAGCCTGGCATCGACTATGTAGGAAACGACACGCAGTAAGCTTTGCCTGCGCGGGCGTATCATGAAGCTACTAAAGCCGTCAGGATGTCTGCTTTCGGATGGTGGCGGGAATGTCAAAGAACAGACTATGATAGTAGAAGAACAAGGAATTGGTTTTCGGACAGGGGTTCGATTCCCCTCAGGTCCATTGAAAGAGCACTGGAGGACCAGTGCTCTTTCTTTTTCCGTTCACTCCCATAGTGTCAGCATGGAAGCTCTGTTTACTTTTGTGAGCGCCGTCATGGGTGGCGTGATATGCCATTACATCATCAAGCGGCTAGATGGCGATGATAACTGAGGACAACGATAGCTCAGTGGGTGCTTTGCCACTATAAAAGAAAACTCCCGCTAAAAAAGCGGGAGTTTTTCATTGCCCTCGATCTAAGGCGTTCTATTGGGTTTTGCTGTCAAATCTTCAAACTTCTTTATAAGACGGCCCGTCATCCGGACCGCCTTATAGCACAGCTCAGTGCGTTTATCTATCGGTATCCTTCCTGCGCCTTTTTTCCTCCAGGATCAGCCATGCCAGCCCCATTCCGGAGGCCATGGTGAGCGCTGCCCAATCCATGGGATCGTCTCCCGTCTGGGGGAATCCGGCCAGAGGTACATCCGCGTCCTCGATCTGGACACCGTCTGGGAAGCCGGCCAAAGGCACGTTCTCATCTGTGATCTCAGTGGTGGACAAACCACCCAGGAGGACGCCAGCTTCGTCAATCTGTGCTGTAGCTGCGGTCCCACCGCCAGTGGCGCCGCCTCCGGCAGAGCCACCGCCTCCGGTGGTGCCGCCTCCGGTAGAACCGCCGCCTCCGGTGGTGCCGCTTCCGGTAGAACCGCCGCCTCCGGTGCTACCGCTACCGCCAGTAGGACCGCCTCCGGTGCTACCGCCACCTCCCGTGGTGCTGCCGCCAGTAGTCCCGCTGCCTCCTGTCGTGCTGCCGCCCTCAGTGGTACTTCCGCCGCCAGTAGTCCCACCGCCAGAGGTCGTTCTGTAGGCGAACACACCATTTGCCGCCGCGATGGCCCGCTGTACAGCCGCGTTCGCGTTCGCAAGGGTGCTTTCTGCCAATCCGGCTGCCTGGGCAGCTGCCTGGTATGTAGCATAAGCGGTATTGTACTGCTCCACCAGCGCATCGTAGGCGTCCTTGTCGATCTGTGCCTGAGCGGTCATCTCGGCCAGGGCTTGGATCGCGGATACGACCTTGTCGTGTGCAGCCTGCACGCTGTCCCTGACTGAGGCGCTGGCTTGGGCCTTTGCCTGCGCGGCTTCGGCCTGGGATGTCAGCTCCTTTAAGGCATCTTGCAGGTTGCTGACTGCGTCCGCCTTACTCTGGAAGATCGCGGTCTGATCGAGCACAGCATCCGTGGCATCGGTAAGAGCAGCGTTTTTCTCCTTTACCTCGGTCGTCGCGGCGTTCAGATCTCGGTATGCTTTGCCTGCCTCGATCGCTTTGGCTTTAGCGTTATCGTACGCCTCTTGCCGCTTAGCCGCCGCATCCTCTGCCGCTTTTTGAGCGATCGCTGCGTTCTCATCAGCTGTGCTCTTTGCAGCCGTTGCTTCGGCCACTTCACGATCTATAGCATCCTTTGTGTTCTTCGCACGCTCAACTACCCAGTCGGCATCTTTCTTGGCAGTCTGCGCCTTGTCAAGCTCCTGCGCCTTCTTATCTGCCTCTATCTGGGCATTGTCAACAGCCGTTTTCGCATTGCCTGCAGCGAGCTCCGCAGCTTCGAGGGCTTCATTCTTTTCCTTCAGCGTGCTGATCTTCGTCGTGACATCGGCCTTGGCCTCGTTCACCTTCTGGGTGGCAGCGGTGACCGCGTCAGCGGCATCCTTCGCCTTCTGCTGAGCCTCCTTCAGGATCTGCCCATAAAGTAAAGCATTGCCTTCAGCCTTTTCAAGAGCGACCTTTTTGTCATTAACTATGCTCTCATATCTGTCAGCCTTATCCTTTGCTGTCTTGGCGGCATCGACCTTTTCGTTGTAGTTCTTGGTCAGAGAGGCAACTTCCTCTTCCTTTTTCAAAACAGCATCCGCGGCGTCCCTGGCCAGACCCGCCAGACGGTCCGCCTCAGCTTGGGCTTCCTTAGCTGCAGCTGCAGCTTCCTCCTGGCCGGTAGTCGCGTTGTTAGCCAGCTGTTTCAGACTATCAGCCTCTTTTTGGGCTGCTTCGGCATCATCCGCCAATTTATCCGCATCTGCTTTAAGGCCCTCCAGCTTGCGGTCAGCCTCGGTGACCTTCTGAGCGGCTTGATCTGCTTGGGACTGGGCATTATCAGCCTCTGTCTGGGCTTTATTGTAAACTTCTTCTGCCGAAGATGCATCCGAAACCGCAGCATCAAAGGTCCTTTTTGCCTCCGCCTGTGCATTTGCAGCTTCGCGTGCAACATCCTTCGCTTCTTCTTTCTTTCCTTGGAGCTTCTCTAATTCAGCTGTAGCCACGTTCAGCTTGCCTTCAGCCGTTTCTTTTTCTTTATTCGCGTTTTCAACTGCCTCATCTGCGTCGGTCACGGCTTTGTCAGCAGCATCCTTAGCAGCTTGAGCGGAATCTAATGCGTCTTGAGCGGTCTTATTTTCTCTCTGAGCAGTCTTCAAAGCCTCAGCCTTGGCCTCCTGGTCTTCCTTGGCTTTTGACAAACCCTCCTCAGCTTCGCCCTTAGCTTTCTGGGCAGCATCCAACGCATCCTGAGCATCTTTCTGATCCACTGCGGCCGCATCCAGCTCTTCTTGGGCCTTGTCCTGAGCGGTCTGAGCATCTGTCAGAGCCGCATCAGCAGCGTTCTTAGCATCCTGAGCTTCCTTTACCACTCCCTCAAGTCTGCTCTGCTCTGCCGCTGCCTCCTTCAGAGTATCTTCGGCGCTCTTGACAGCATCTTGGGCCTTCTTAAGATCAGCAGAAGCGCTTGTCTTTTTGCCCTCAGCATCCGTCAAGAGACCCTGTGCGGCATCAAGCGCCTCCTTTGCTCCATCAAGAGCTTTTTGTGCCGCTGTTACAGCCGCATCTGCCGCGTCCTTAGCCTCTTTCGCTTCCTGAGACCGATCGGCAAGGGTCTTGCCGTCTTCGTCCACAGCATTGAGGACAGCATCCGCCGCTTCTAACGCCTCGTCTGCTGCATCCTTGGCGGCGTCTGCCTGTTCTTTACCCGCCTGGGCGGCATCCAAAGCTTCGTCCGCGCTTACCTTGTCAGCCTTCGCATTCTCTAACGCTTCTGTGGCCTCTTTTAACGCATTCTCATATTCTTCTTTTGAGGTTTCTCCCTGTGCCTTCTTCGCTTCAACTTCCGCCAGGGCCTTTTCTGCAGCTTGTTGTTTGTCTGTGGCATCCTTGGCGGCATCCAGGGCCTCTTGCAGCTTCTTAGCAGCCTCTTCCTGCTTGGCCGCAGCCTCCACAGCTGCTCCTTCCGCAGCCTGCTTAGCATCAGAAGCTTCCTTCTTCGCCTGTTCTGCCGATACCTGCGCTTTCTCAGCGTCAGACTGTTTCACAACCGCTTCATCGGCCACCTTCTGTGCTTCTTCAACGGCCTGTTTCGCAGCAGGGAGCTTTTCTGCAAGATCCGCTTTCTGTCCATCAAGCTCACTTACATATCCCTTATAGGACTGGGAAATACCATCTACCTTCGTGTCTTTCTTATTGATCCCGCCGCCATTCTTCTCATTTTTTTGATAAACGTCAAGGCCTGTTTCCGATCCGCTATAGGTAAAGTATGCAGTCTGCTCTTTTCCGCTACCATCTTTGTAGGTAAATCCTACATAGCTACTCTCCGGAACTACATATCCAAAGATTTTATCGATCTTCTCACCAGAATACGTGATATCTGTATATCCCAGCTTTGCCAGTTCCGCCTCTGCTATATACTTCACGAGCTCCATACGGGCATTCGCCACGTTCATATCTTTTGTTGTATTGATAACAGTGCCGTTCTTTCCTTCTCCTGCAACTTCTGCAACCTCCGCTGCATCCTCTAGCGTTGTTTGCAATTCTTCGTATTTATCTACGATCGCCTGCTGTTCCTTGACGCTCTCTGCTGCTTCCTCAGCAGCTTTAGCAGCGGCATCAGCTTCCTCGGCAGCTTTCTCAGCGGCTTTGGCGGCTTCCTCCGCAGCCTGCTGGAGTCCTGGCAGTTCGGCCTCGAGCCTCTCCTTCTCTGCCTCGGCGGCATCAGCTTCCTTCTGAGCCGTTTCCTGGGTCTTTTGAGCCGTCTTCAGCGTTTCTTCTGCCGCTAGTTTGTCGGCTGCCGCCCTATCGGCTGCCGCCTTCAGATCGTCCAGAGACTGGCTGGCCAAGTCAAGATCCTTTTTCGCCTGATCATATACCTCCTGCTTTTTCTGCTGAGTAGCTGCCGCGAAGTCAACGGCCTCCTGCTTCTCATCGACCAGCTCTGCAGCCTTCGCAGCCGCATCGGCCGCATCCTGTACAGCCTGACCCGCTCGATCGGCGGCATCTTGTGCGTTTCTAAGCTCCTCGGCGGTCTGCTCTGCAAGCGCTTTGGCAGCCTCTGCACTCTGCTCAGCCGTTCCCTTCTCTCTCGTTGCCGCATCAACTTTACCATTGGCATCCGTAACAGCGGCTTGAGCATCGATCACAGCCTGCTCCGCAGCAGCGATCGCCGTCTGGGCATCTGTCAACCCCTGGTCCGCGGTCGTTTTATTAGTCTTGGCAGTTTCGACCTCTGCATCGGCCCCTGCCTTTTTGCCCTCTGCATCTCTCAGGGCACTTTGTGTGCCATCCACCTTCGCCTGAGCGGCATCAACGGCCTCCTGCGCTTGAGCAACGGCACCCTGTTTCTCTTGTAAGATATTGTCCTTATCAGTCAGTAGTCTATCCTTCTCTGCAATAAGCGCCTCAGCGTCGGTAACTGCCTGAGCAGCGGCGTTGATCGCCGTCTGGGCATCTTTAACTGCTTTCTCGGCAGCAGCCAGAGCCTGCTCTTTAGCAGCAGCTTCTGATCTGGCCGTCTCAAGAGCGGATCCCTTCTGGACTGCTTCAGCCGCCGCAGCATCAGCTTTATCCTGCGCGTCTTTGGCGGCGTTCACCTTAGTGTTGTACTCATCGGTCAGAGATGTGACCTCACCCTGCTTGTTCGTAACTGCTTTTGCAGCATCATTGGCCAGACCTGCCAGACGCTCCGCCTCGGCCTGAGCCGCTTGGTAAGCCGCTTCCGCAGCATCCTTATCGCCAGCCGCAGCATCCGCCAGCCCTTTTAACCTATCAGCTTCTATCTGTGCTGCACCGGCTTTATCGGCCAGATCTGCTGCACCGGCCTGCAGGGTCTCCAGTTCTTTCGCAGCTTCGTCAACCTTGCCTGCTGCTTCTGCTGCCGCAGTCTGCTTAACAGAAGCGTCCGCCTCTGCATCCTGATAGTCCTGCCGAGCTTTTTCTGCAGCCCTGGCGGCCTCCTCGGCAGCTGCGTTCGCGGTCTCATATGTAGACTTAGCATCCGCAGCGTCAGCATCTGCAGTCGCTTGCGTGCCTTTGAGGACCTCCAGTTCAGCTTTAGCGGTGTTCAGCGCTTCTTCAGCTTGGGCTTTCTCGTCGTTAGCGGCTTCAAGAGCGGCGTTCACCTCCTTCAGGCCCTGGTCAGCCTGATCTTTCGCGGCTTGCGCATCACGCAGCTCATTTTGAGCAGCTTGATCGTCCGCTTTAGCGGTCTCCAGCTCCTCATCCGCAATAGCCTGATCGCCTTTGGCTTGTGCCAGCTCTTTTTCCGCTTTTATCTGGGCTTCATTGGCAGCTTCCAGAGCCCCCTGCGCATCTTTCTGGGCCTGTTCCGCTTCAGATAACTTTTGGCCGGCAGCGTCCTGCTCAGCCTGCGCATCCTTCAGAGCCTTATCGGCAACATCTTTTGCAGCCTGGGCGGCATCCTGCGCTGTTCCGGCATCCGCAGCGTCCTGCTCAGCCTTGGCGAGCACATCCGCGGCCATCGCAGCGTCTTCCTGGACCTGTTCCAGAACATCCTGGGCGGCCTTCTGCTCTTCCACCGCGCCCTTCAGGGCGGCATCAGCCTCTGCCTTTTCCTTGTCCGCTTCCCCCAGATCTACATTTGCATCGATCAGCTCCCGCTCCGCTTTGTCGGCGGCAGCCTGGGCGGCGTCCTTGGCCTCCTGGGCCTGTTTCAGCGCCTGGGCGGCGGTATCCTGGGCGGCTTCCAGTTCTTTCAGCTTAGCCTCCGCCTCATCCTTTTCAGCCCCGGCGGCAGTCAGGGCGGCGTTCTTTTCCTCCACCGCCTTCTGCGCCTCGGCCTGCTCAGCCTCGGCGGCGGTCAGGGCGGACTGGGCGGCATCCAGGGCCCTTTGGGCCTCGTCCAGAGCGGCAGCCGCATCGCTGCCCTCGGTCTCGGCATCCAGGGCGGCCTTTGCCGCATCCAATGCGGACTGAGCGGCCTGGTAAGCGGCATCGGCCTTTTCCTTCTGCTCTGTTAAGTAATCCAGGGAGGCCTGGGCGTTCTCGGCCTGGGTCTTTGCATCCGATAAAGCCTGGTTGGCATTATCCAGGACACCCTGAGCAGCATCTGCTCTGGCCTGAGCCTCTGCTTTCGCCGCATTGGCTGCCGCCTCGTTCTCATATACAGTCGCCTGGGCGGTCTCATTCGCGTTTGCAGCGCTCTCGCCGGTCTCCTGGGCGCCGGCAGCGGTGTCCGCCGCGCCGGTGGCTGTCTGCTCTGCGTCGGTTATGTTCTGGGCCGCGCCGTCCCGCACAGTATCCTCTGCTACGGTATCCTTATGGTCCTCCACGGCCTCGTTCATGGTGTCTACTTTTTCCTGCGCATTTCCTGTCGCGCTGTCCGCATCGTCCAGCGCCCCGGTGATCTCAGCGGCCTGGTCTTCACTGACACTCCCGCTGTCCTTCGCTTCATTAACGGTGTCTTTTGCCTCGGTGACCGACTGGGAGACAGACTCTCTCACCTCGCTGGCCGGGGTGGACTGATCCCCGCTCTCCTGTGGCTCGCTCTCCTGGGTCCCGCTCTCGCCCACGCCATCCAGCTCACTGGCGGATGCCGTTATCTGGAGCAGTGGCGTACCAGAAGCTAAGAACGCCATAAGGCCGATGCCTATAGAGTTGATCACTTTTTTGCTGCTAGATCTGTTTCTCATCATTACCCTCCTCGTGTTTCGATCTCATTTCAATACTGTCGAGCAGATACTGTAGCACTTCACTGGAAAATCGCCTGGCCGCCAGGCCGGCCTTCCAGCTGCCATCCTCCGATCGCTCCTGACGGATCACATCTGCGTAGATGATCATCGTATCGGTGATCAAGATCAGGTCCTTGCCCGTCAGATATGGGGTATCCGGCGGCAGGATAAGGCCTGCGCCGCCGGGGCCGATGTCCAGTACGCTCATATGGATCACCGTCTGGGTATCGCATACTACAGCAATACCGTGGGACGGATACTCTATCCGCCCGGATGTCCTTCGCTCGTTCTGTTCCATCCGTTCATCGCACCTCCTTACTTCATGGGGCTGTGACATGCCAGATCGCCCTGTCACTGATCACAGTATATCAGCCGCCACTTAACAAAACCCTTAAAGATCTGGTTTTTTTTAATAAATATTGAAAATATAGAAATGTTTTCTCCCTGACCGTCCAGCCTGTCCCTGCCTGTGCATCCACAAAAAGCATAGTCTACACGCACACGGAAGACACGATCTGACAGTCAATGGTCAGCTTCGGCCTGCCGCCGGCGCGGCAGAAGTGCTCGGATACCCGCCGGGAGACCGCGCCGTGATCCGCTTCTGCCACGCCAATGAGGACAGAGAGATACTGACATCGGGAATAGCGAGTGAAGGCGTCCTCCTGGCGCAGGGTCTGGCGCAGGGACCGCTCCAGCTGTTCCATGGCACAACGGCAAAGCTCCCGCCCTGACTTGGAACGGCTGTCACCGCCCTGCAGGGTACACAGCATCAGACAGACCGGCTGACCCGCGTTCTCGCTCATACGGCAGATGAGGTTGTACGCGTCCAGGAAGCTGGGAAATGGCAGACAATACGGCCCCTTCTGGTCCGCCTCATCCAGCTGGTCCCGGATCATCTGAACGCTCTGCACCTCTTCCCGGACTACTTTCTTTGATGTATGGAGCGGCCTGCGCATCCGTTCTGGCGGCGGGGCGTCCAGTCCGACCAGGTACAGCATCTCTACCTCACGGTACAGCTTCTGCGCGTCCTGGACCTGTCCCTGGGCTAACAGGCATTCATACTGCCATGCCTGCCACTCGTCAAAGGGAAAAAGCCTTGCTGCGCGGTCAGTCAGGCGGAAGATCTTTTGATACGCCCGGGTCTCCCACAACATACGGCACAGCTGGTCCATGCTCTCCCGGTAGATCCTCTGATAATAGATCCGGGCGGCCTCTATCCAATCCTCCCCGTCCAGCTCTGGGAGGAACCGGCCATGGTAGAGAGAACAAAGTCTATACAAAAGCTCCATCTGTTCCCGGCCTTTTGCGGCCGAGGCTTCCCGCTGCAGGGACAGGACCTCCTCTGTATCCACCTGGACGGGGAAGGAGCTTTTGAAGCTGTAGCGGTCGATATCCGTATGGATGTAGTTCTCCTTCGGCAGGATGGTGTCCCGGAGCAGTCTGCGCAGCTGGGAAACGGTGGCATTCAGATTGTTCGCCGTATCGATCCCTGTCTCCGGCCCGTAGAGGGCCTCGATCGCTCTATGCCGGGAGATACCGGTGGCCCGGTCGTAAAACAGCAGCTGGAGCAGCTGGATCGGCTTTGCGCTCTGTCTTTTCTTTAGCCGCACCGGTTCCTGACCGAGATAAAGCGCAAAATCCCCCAGCATCGTCACCCGCAGGATCGGCTTGTCTGTCATAGGCCCTCTCCTCCCTTCTTTCGCCGCTCCAGAGCGTTACTCATGGATCAGTGCAATGATATACCAGGATCGCGGAGGCTACATCCTGGCGGATCTCTTCGTTCATCCGCTCAAAGAGCCGGGCTGCTATCTGGCGGTATTCGTCCACCGGGCTCCTCTGACCGTAAGCCACCAGGCCCACGCTCTCCTGTAGCTGCTCCAGGCTGTCGATGTGCTCCATCCACCGCCGGTCCACTGCCCCTAAGAGGGTTTTCCGCTCCCACTCCTTTGGCAGGCTGCTGTCCTCTGCCTCCAGCACAGCCAGCGCCTTTTGACCGTCTTCTGTACCCAGGAACATCCGCCGGATGAGCTCATGGACATTTTGTGCTTCCAAGACCTGTCTGCGCTGGCTGTAGATCAGCTCTCTCTGTTCGTTGACCACCTGGTCGTACTGCATCAGCCGGGTCCGCATAGCAAAATGGTCCGATACCAACCGCCGCTGAGCCCGCTCCACAGCCTTGGTCAGGGCCGCATTGCCCACGCCCTGTCCTTCTCCTACGCCCAGAGCGTCAAAAATAGTGTTCATCCGCTTATGTCCGAACAGCCGCAGCAGGTCGTCCTCCAGAGAAAGGTAGAAGCGGGTCTCCCCCGGATCTCCCTGCCGTCCTGACCGTCCCCGGAGCTGGTCATCCACCCGTCGGGAATCATGGCGCTCCGTACCGATCACCAGCAGTCCGCCTGCTGCTGCGGCGGCATTATCCAGCTTGATATCGGTACCCCGTCCGGCCATATCCGTGGCGATCGTCACGGCCCCGGCCCGGCCCGCTCGTGCCACGATAGCCGCTTCCCGCTCATGGTGCTTGGCATTGAGCACATTGTGGGGGATGCCCCGTTTTGTCAACCGACGGCTCAGATCCTCCGAGGCACTGACACTGACCGTTCCTACCAGCACCGGTCTTCCCCTGCTGGCACATCGGGCCACGGTGCCGCACACCGCCTCCATCTTATCCTCCTTGGTCCGGTAGAGCACATCCTGCCGGTCTCGCCGGAGTACGGCGCGGTTGGTGGGGATCTCCACTACGTCCATGCCGTAGACCGTCTGGAACTCCGCTTCCTCTGTCTTGGCAGTGCCGGTCATCCCGGCCTTTTTTATGTATTTGTTGAAAAAGCTCTGATACGTGATCGAAGCCACCGTGCGGTCCTCCTTCTGGATCTTCACCCGCTCCTTGGCCTCGATCGCCTGGTGCAGCCCATCAGAATACCTCCGGCCCGGCATGGCCCGCCCGGTAAAACGATCGACGATCCGGACTTTCCCATCCTGGACCACATAGTCCCGGTCACGGGCCATCAGATAGTTCGCCCGGAGCGCCAGATCCATATGCCGCCAGACCGCCACGTTTTCCGGGTCCGCGAAATTCTCCAGCCGGAAAAAACGCTCCACCTTCTTTACACCGCTGCTGGTCAGCACCACCCGATGTTCTTTCTCTATGACCGCAAAGTCGCCGGTCTCCTCCTGCTCCACACCAGAGAGGATATCCAGCTTTGACAGCTCCTTTAGATCCGCCCCACGCTCCAGCCGCCGGGCCAGAAGATCGCAGGCTCCATAGATCTTGGTGGGTCGGCTTCCCTTACCCGAGATGACGAGGGGCGTCCGGGCCTCGTCGATCAGGATGGAGTCCACCTCGTCGATGATCGCGTATGCCAGTCCTCGCTGGACCACCTGGTCCAAACGGAGGGCCATGTTGTCCCGCAGATAGTCAAACCCCAGCTCATGGTTTGTCACATAGGTGATATCGCAGGCATAGGCAGCCCGGCGCTTTGGACCTTTCATACCACTTAAGACAACGCCGGTGCTCAGACCTAAAAAGCCGTAAAGCTTCCCCATCTGGTCCCGGTCCCGCTCCGCAAGATAGTCATTGACCGTTACCACATGGACCCCATGCCCGGTCAAGGCGTTGAGATAAGCCGGCAGGGCCGCCGCCAGGGTCTTTCCTTCTCCGGTGCGCATCTCTGCGATATCCCCCTGGTGAAGAACGATGCCTCCGGCCAGCTGTACCGGAAAAGGCTCCATCCCGAGCACTCTTTTCGCCGCTTCCCGTACAACCGCGAACGCCTCAGAAAGGAGACCATCCAGCGCCTCTCCGCCATTTAAGCGGTCCTGGAAACTCTGCGTTTTCTCCCGCAGGCCGGCATCGCTTAAGCCGCTCATCTTCTCTTTAAGCTCCAGGATCTCCTTTACGATCACCTGGATACGGCCTAACCCCTTCCATCTACCAAACGCATTCTCCATTGTTATGACCAAACCTTTCTGTTGTGCAGCAGGACATAAGATGAGATGGAACAGACGTGCATCTAAGATCTATGTCGCTCTTTTTCCCCGCGCATAAAAAAACAGACCCCGGGCCTGCGATCTGTCTTACCTGCCGGAAACTGTGCTGCGCATATTTTGTGATCTTTTTCTTTATCCAGGCTCATGATCATGCTATCTAAGATCTAGTATAGCAGAGCAGGTCTTTCGCAAACTCTTTCGTCTTTAGGTTTTCTTGCATTTTCAGAACTTCTCCTCTACCACTCGCTGCCGTCATCCAGAAGACGGCAGCTAAGACCGCCGCGGCCGCCGCTGCGTTTTCGAAGGTCCATATCCAGACGTATCCCGATCTTTGGGATATCCGTTCTTTCTGCTCCCATGCACAGCAGCAGATACTGGTTCTCGCTGTATCTTGCATAGATATCCCCTCTGCGCAGATAGGACTGAAAGGTCTTTTGCAGCCTCTCTCCCTGCTTTTTACAGTATTCCCGCTCATCGGCAGGGCGGCCGCCTGCATCCAGTATCGTACAGAGGAACAGGCTAAAGCTGACCGCTTTCTGCCGGTCGAACACACGTTTCAGCATCCGCAGGCAGTCGCAGAACCCCGGGAGCGTACAGCTATAGGCCCCTTCCGTCTGTACAGTCTCCAGCAGGCATCTGCGGATATCGTCCGCGGTCCCCTTTGGCTGCCGCATCTGCTCTCCGATCCTGTGTAATTTTGTCTGCCCGCTTTTTGAAAGGAATCCCCCGATCTCCTGTACATAGGCTGCGGTTTCCTGATAGACTGCCTCTGCTTCCTTGTGACGCCCCAATGCGATCAGGCTCTCGATCTGCCAGCTTTCCCATCCCTCGCAGGGATGGAACTTAGCCGCGCGTGATGACAGGGCCTCCATGCTCTTGTATTCCCCTTCTTTTTCCAGATAGCGGAGCAGATATCGCAACAGCCTGGAATACAGCATCCCATAATCCCTGCTCTTCTCGATGACCCACTGTTCATTGGATAGCTGGGGCAAGAACTCTCCCTGATAGAGATCGCAGGCCCTTTTACTGATCTTTGCCTTTTTCTGCTCGTCCTCTTCCTTTTCAAATTCCCTGGCCGCTTTCTCGAAGCTCCACACATCCGACTCCACCTTGATCTTGCTGTCAAAGCGCAACACTCCGTCATTTAAGAGGAGATGATCGCCGTCGGGCAATGGCGATGCCTTCAGATAGCGGCGGAGGCGGAAGATCGTATTATTGAGGCTGGCATTTTGATCCTCCACTTCCTCGCGCCCATAAAGGCTCCTGGCGATATCTCTTTTACTGAACCCCTGTCCCGGCCGGGTCATCAAGATCTGGAACAGTTGCCCGAATTTTGGATCGTTCTGCCTGCCGAAGGACAGTACCTCATCCCCATACCAGGCAGAAAATCCGCCAAACATCTTCACCCACAGCTTTTTTCCCATCGCACTCCATCCCCACTCCGCATTTTCTGTATACCGGTGCTATGATAGCCTTTAGCAGCATATGGCAGATGTGTAAACTAAAGTATACGTTGGTTGACACCTAATATTTGTAAGATATAGGGGATAAATGGAGAAAAACCTTAAAAAGTTAGGGATAGTGTTAAGAAGACTGGAGTTTTTGAAATGAAAAATGGAAGAGAGTCCCTAAAAATAGTAAACCTCTTCCAAACAAGAAAATGTCAACCAACGTATACTTTCGTTGACATTTTTTCATGATGCTGACTCGGATCATCTGGCGATCATAGACGGCCATTTATGCTCAAAAACGGCAGTTTGACCGCCGCTTTTTTATTTCTTATCCTTTTTATGATAACATCTTGATAGGCGTGAGTCAAGAAAGAGATCCGTACCGAAAGTAAAAGCCGGGGCATGCCAGTTCCCCAGCATCCGGAGTCCCGGATCCCCCTAAAGGGACCCTAGCAAGACATCGGCGCTTGGCAAGGTCTTTTCGAGCCTAGCGTCCGCTACGCCCTCGTCATAACATCGGAGCGGGAGCGCGTCCCTGTGGGGGGGACCGGGCCTGCGGATGCGGACGGGTGACCGGTCATGCGCCTGCACCTATACAACGATCGGCGTGGGTGTAGGGCGTTACCGGCCCGCCTCTACACCCCTTCGATCTTCTCCTCGATCCGCAGCAGCTGGTTATACTTTGCCGTCCGCTCTCCTCTGCAGGGCGCTCCGGTCTTGATCAGCTGGGTGCCCATGCCTACGGCCAGGTCGGCGATGGTGCTGTCCTCGGTCTCGCCGGAGCGGTGGGACATGATCGTGGTGTAGCCGTTCAGCTTGGCTAACTGGATCGCCTCCATGGTCTCGGTCAGGGTGCCTATCTGATTGGGCTTGATCAAGATCGCGTTAGCACTGTGATCTTCGATCCCCTTCTTCAGTCTCTTACAGTTGGTGACGAACAGATCGTCCCCCACTAGCCGGGTCCGGCCCCCGATCTTTCCGGTCAGGGTCCTCCAGCCTTCCCAGTCCTCCTCATTCATGGGATCCTCCAGGGAATAGATCGGGTAGGCATCTACCAGCTTCACCCAGTACTCCATCATCTGCTCCCGGTTGTAGGTCTGCTGCTGCTTGGGCAGAGTATAAAAGCCCGGGCCCAGCTCCGTGTTCTTCCACTCGCTGGCCGCCGCGTCCAGGGAGATCATGAAATCGGTCCTCTCCTTAAAACCAGACAGCCTTACCGCCTCCAAGATCAGCTCGATCGCAGCCTCCCCCGTCTCAAGATCCGGCGCGAACCCGCCCTCATCTCCCACCGCCGTGGAAAGCCGCTTTTCCTTTAAAAGCTTCTTTAAGGTCTGGTAGACCTCGGCGCACCACCGCATCCCCTCCCGGAAGGAGGAAGCGCCCATGGGCAGGATCATAAATTCCTGGATATCGATCGAGTTATCGGAGTGGGCGCCGCCGTTTAAGATGTTCATCATGGGCATGGGCAGCTTATTTCCGCAGATCCCTCCGATATACTGGAACAAGGGCAGCCCATAAGCCGCTGCCGCCGCCCTGGCACAGGCCAGAGATGCGCTCAAGATCGCGTTGGCCCCTATCTTCCCTTTATTTTCCGTGCCGTCAGCTTCCCGCAAAAGCTGATCGATATTTCTCTGGTCCCGCACATCCTCGAACATCAGCACCTCGGCCAGGACCGTGCTCACCGCTCCCGCCGCCTTCTGGACTCCTTTTCCGTGGTAGCGGCGGTCCTCATCCCGCAGCTCGATGGCCTCATGCTGCCCCGTGGATGCGCCGGAGGGCGCTGCCGCTCTCCCGCAGATGCCGCTCTCTAAGCGCACCTCCGCCTCCACTGTGGGATTCCCCCTGGAATCCAGGATCTCTCTTCCGTAAACGGCTGCTATCTCAAATCGTTCATCCATAAAAAATAAGCCTCCTTATAACCCTTGTAGCGCGTACGCCTGGACTGTCCGTGACTGCCTGAGACCCTATCCCACATAGCCACGATCATCTTTTCCAAAGGTAAGGATGGCTTATTTTTTTTTATTTTATTCGCGTCGGTCTGCCCTTTTGTCTGCTGACCGCCTTTATCCATTTTTTGCGCATTTTTCGCCTATCATGCCCGAAGCTCGATCCCCAGTCCCTGGAGGCCGTTCAAGATCTTCTTCATGGCACTGTTCACATCTTCATCGGTCAATGTCCTGTCCTTTGCCCTAAACACGATCGAATAGGCCACCGATTTGTACCCAGCCACGATCTGCTTGCCCTCATAGATATCGAACAGCTGATAGCTCTCTAAGATCTTTCCTCCCCGCTGTGCGATCACATCCTCGATCTGCCCCACCATCACATTCTTCGGGACCACCATGCTGATGTCACGGTTCACGGCCGGATGCTTGGCGATGCCGGTGTATTTCCGGTCAAAGGTCACGAATGGGAGGATCGACGGCATATCCAGCACCGCCACATAGACCTTCTCCCCGATCTTATAGTTGTCCGCACATTCTGGGTGGAGCTCGCCCATGTAGCCGATCGTCACCTGGTCGTAGACGATATCGGCTTTTCTTCCGGGATGGAGGAACGGACGGCCGCAGTCCGGCACATAATGGACCTTCTTGTCCATACCGATCTTATCCAGGAACTCTTCCACCACACCTTTCATGGTGAAGAAGTCGCCCTCCCCGTACATCCCCAGGGTGAACTGCATCCGCTCATCCGGCAGCTCGGTCAGAGGCAGGGCTTTGGGCAGGTAGATGTTCGCCATCTCGTACAGCTTCACATTTTTATTCCGGCGGTTATAATTTAAGGAAAGGGAGGTCAGCATGCCGTTTAACGGGGATGTGCGCATGATGCTGAAATCCTCGCCCAACGGGTTCATGATCGTGACCGTCTGGCGCAGGGAGGATCCTTTTGCCAGCAGGAGCTTGTCAAAGACCTTGGGGCTCTCAAAGGAGTAGGTCATCCCCTGGGAGAACCCGGAGAACTCCGCCACCTCCCTGGCGATCTCCTCCACCCGCAGCTTAAAAGAGAGCTTGCCTGTGGTGGCCTCTCCGGAGGGCAATGTGGTGGGGATCTTATCGTAACCGTAGAACCTAGCCACTTCCTCCGCGATATCTGCCGGACGCTCCAGATCCTGCCGCCATGTGGGCACGATCACCTCCTGGGTTTCCTCGTCAAAACCCAGCTCCAGCATCTTAAAATACTCCTTCATGACGGCCTCGTCCACGTCTGTGCCTAAGAGGTCGTTGACCTTTTTGGCGCTGAAGGGGATCCTCTTTTCCTCCCGCTTTTCCGGATAGATATCGATCACGCCGCCTACCACTTCTCCTGCGCCCAGCTCTTCTACCAGCTGGCAGGCCCGGTCCACTGCCTCCAGGGCCGTGTTGGGGTCTAAGCCCTTCTCGAACTTGCCGGAGGCGTCGGTGCGCAGCCCCAGCCGCTTTGCGGACAGACGGATATTGGTGCCGTCAAAGCAGGCCGCCTCAAAGACCATGCTCTTTACCTCATCGGTGATCTTGCTGTTCTCACCGCCCATGATGCCGCCGATGCCCACTTCCTTCTCCCCGTCGTTGATCATCAGCACATCCTTGTCCAGCTTGCGGAGCTGGCCGTCCAGGGTCTGGAACTGGTCGCCGTCCTTTGCCCGCTTCACCACGATCTCATGCCCTGCAAGGGTGTCATAGTCAAAGGCGTGCATAGGCTGGCCGTACTCCTCCATCACATAGTTGGTGATGTCCACGATATTGTTGATCGGACGGATCCCGGAGGCCGCCAGACGGCGCTTCATCCATTCCGGCGAGGGGGCCAGCTTGATGTTCTTCACCATGCGGGCACAGTACCGTGGGCAAAGCGCTGTGTCCTCCACCCGCACCTTCAGGTAGTCATTGATATCCTCGTCATTTCCGGTCCGGGCCACCACCGGGGGATGAAAGGGCTTGCGGAAGGTGGCTGCCGCCTCTCTGGCGATGCCGATCACACTGTAGCAGTCCACCCGGTTGGAGGTGATCTCATATTCAAAGTTCACGTCGCGAAGGCCTAAAAGCTCCACCGCGTCGCTGCCCGGCACGCTGTCTTTTGGCAGGATGTAGATCCCGCTCTCCGGGGCGTCCGGGTACATCTCCCGGGAAGAGCCCAGCTCCTCGATGGAGCACATCATACCGTTGGACTCCACCCCTCTCAGCTTTCCCTTTTTGATCTTGATCCCTTCCTCCGGCAGGGGCCCGCCGTCATGGCCGCCGGCCACCTTTCCGCCGGCCAGCACCACCGGGACCTTATCTCCCTCTTTCACATTGGGCGCGCCGGTCACGATCTGGATGGTCTCCGTCCCGATGTCCACCTGGCAGACGATCAGCTTATCTGCGTCCGGGTGACGATCGATCTTCAAGATATGGCCTACGACGATCTTTTCCAGATTTTTATCCAGGCATACATAGCCTTCTACCTTTGTGCCGGAAAGGGTCATGCCGTCCGTGTACTCCTGGGCGGTCACATCCAGATCCGGGACATATGCTTTGATCCATGCAAATGATGTGTTCATGTTCTACTCCTTCATCGGTCTTAGTCGTGTGATCTGCGTTTCTTGTGCGTATACCCTGCTCTAGAACTGCTTGAGGAAACGTTCGTCATTTTCATACAGCAGCCGCATGTCATCGATCTCGTACTTCAGCAGAGCGATCCTCTCTAAGCCTACACCGAAGGCAAAGCCGGTGTACTCCTCCGGATCGATCCCGCACATCTCGAACACATGGGGATGGACCATGCCGCAGCCTAAGATCTCGATCCAGCCGGTGCCCTTGCAGAACCGGCAGCCCTTGCCGCCGCACTTAAAGCAGGTCACATCCACTTCTGCGCTGGGCTCTGTGAAGGGGAAGTGATGGGGACGGAATTTCACCTTTGTATCCTCGCCGAAGAGCTCTTTCGCAAACTCGGCCAATGTACCCTTTAAGTCGGCGAAGGTGATGTTCTTATCCACCACCAGTCCCTCGATCTGATGGAAGGAGGGGGAATGGGTGGCATCCACCTCGTCGGACCGGAACACGCGCCCAGGCGCGATCATGCGGATCGGCAGCTTGCCCTTTTCCATGACACGGGCCTGCACAGGCGAGGTCTGGGTCCGGAGGACGATCTCCTTATTGATATAGAAGGTATCCTGCTCGTCCTTTGCCGGATGGTCCGCCGGGATGTTCAGCTTTTCGAAGTTATAGAGATCGTACTCCACCTCTGGGCCCTCCACCACCTCATAGCCCATGCCCACAAAGATCTTCTCTACCTCCTCCAGTGCGATGGTACAGGGATGGCTGTGGCCGATATGGGCTTTTTTAGCCGGAAGGGTCACGTCGATCACCTCCCGCTTCATCTGCTCTTCTCTCGATCTTCTCCCCAGCTCCGTCTT
>CAJUSS010000054.1 GCA_910588895.1 uncultured Lachnospiraceae bacterium | reverse complement strand
CCAGCCAGTAGGTGGCCAGGCCTAAGCAGCCGGACACGATAAACGAGTAGTAGGCTTCAAAGATAGCAGACTGGGGGGTGCGGAACAGTTCCATCCAGTCCTTTAAGCATTTTTCCCGGACCAGCGATTTGACCTGGTTCACGAAATTCAAGTCCCCGTTCTCTCCCAGGAGGATCTGGACCATTTCCGCATTCTCCTCTACACACCGGAACACGTCGGCCAGGAGGCGGGAGAGTCCTTTATGGGCCTCCAAGGCCGAGTATTTCTGCAGGGCAGCCTCTACAGCCTCCAAAAGTTCCTGCTCGATCTGCTGCAGCAGATCAAAGACGTCCCGGTAATGGAGATAAAAGGTCCCCCGGTTCAAGTCTGCCATCTCTGTGAGCTCCCGCACCGATATCTCCTGGATTTTTTTTTCCTTTAATAATAATGCCAGACAATGACGCAGTTGTTTTCTCGTCTTACGTACTCGTCGATCTAAAACTTCTCCTTTCATATCCGTTCCTCCATTTCTTTCCGTTTTTTTGGTCTGTATCGACCGCAATGGCATATCGATCCTTGAATTCTAAAAAAAGTATTAAAAGTTTTTCGTAAATCAGCATATTATACATAATGTGTTGATTAATAAACTTGGAGAGCAAAACTGGTCATTGCATCTATCGACTATAGTTAGTATAATACATCGTAGTTAATAAGTCAACAGTTGTCCATTAATGTGCGATGGTAAATATAAACGGGCAAGTATCCGAAAGACCGATAGGGGGAGCGATGGTGGGAGCAGGCAGAAGACAGATGACAGAAAGCCAGACAGTTGAAACGGCAGAGCCGATCAGGGAGAAAATAGAGGCGGACGCAGAGAAGATGATCCAGAACCCGGAAGAGATGATCCAGAACCCGGAAGAGATGATCCAGAACCCGGAAGAGATGGATCAGATCGCCGATGAGAAGGAACCGGGCGCAGAGAAGAGGCAGGGAGCAGAGAAGAGAGGCCGCACTGCAGAGAATGAGCGGGGCAGGTCCAGGAGAAAAAGCGCAAAGACCAGAGAGAAGGGTACAGAGCCCAGGGAAAGAGCGGCAAAGCGCGAGGAGAAGGCGGATGCGTCCAAGGAAAAGGCTGCAATGTCCGGGAAAAAAGCCGGCAGGATGACCTTGCCCGAATTTATCGCAAAGAAGAATAAAGAGATCGAGAAGGTGTTCATCATTGCCGTACTGCTCTGTGCGTTCTGCTCCTTTTTTGTGGACGTGAACTACGACCTGACCGAATACCTGCCGGACTATGTGGAGTCCAAGGCGGGCCTTAACCTGATGGAGGAGAAGTTCGGCTATCCGGGGACTGCCCGGGTGATGATCGATGATGTTACCTTATATGAAGCAAAGCAGTACAAGGAACGATTGGAAAATGTAGATGGCGTGGACCAGATCCTCTGGTGCGATACGGCGGTGGATGTGTATACCTCCAGCGAGTTCATCGACTATGACAAGATCAAGGACTATTATAAAGATGGCTCGGCTGTTATGGATGTGACCTTTGTCGAGGGAGATACCAGTGAGCGGACTTCCCGGGCGATCGACGAGATGAAGGCGATCACCGGCGACAAGGGGTACTATGTAGGGATGGCGGTCCAGAGCAAATCCCTGGCGGAGAAGGTAGCGGAAGAGATGAACCTGATCATGGGCCTTGCGGTGATATTCATCTTCCTGATCTTATGCATCACCACCACCTCCTGGTTTGAACCGGTGCTGTTCTTAGCGGTCATGGGTGTGGCGATCGTGCTAAATAAAGGGACGAATATCTGGCTGGGCAGGATCTCCTTCCTCACCGATAATGTGGTAGCGGTCCTCCAGCTGGCGGTGTCCATGGACTATTCCATCTTCCTGCTCCACGCCTACACGCGCTACAAGGAGAGCGGACAGGAACAGATAGGAGCGCTGACCAATGCGATCGGGGAAGCGCTCAACTCGATCTTAGCCAGCAGCCTGACTACGATCGTGGGCTTTTTGGTGCTGACGGTGATGAAGTTCAACATTGGTTTTGATCTGGGGCTTTCCCTGGCAAAGGGCGTTGTGTTCAGCCTGATCACCGTGCTGTTCTTGATGCCGGCATTGATCCTAAGGATGTCCGGCCTGATCGAGCGGTTTGCCCACAGATCCTTCATCCCGGACTTAGATAAGCTGAGCCGGGGGATCTGTAAGCTGCGGATCTTTGTCCTGGTGATCGTGGCCGTGCTGGTGCTGCCTATGTACAATGCCCAGAAGATGAACAGCTATCTGTTCGGGAACTCGGCGGTGGGGGCCAGCGAGGGGACTGAAGTCTATGAGGACGACCAAAAGATCATCGAGAAGTTCGGGCGGAGCAATATGATGATGGCGATCATCCCTGGGGAGTCCAATGTAAAAGAAAGCGAGCTGACCGAGACGCTCAAGGAGCTGCCCTACATAAAGTCGGTCCAGTCCCTGGCAGATACCTTGCCGGAGGGGATACCGGAGGAATTTTTGCCGGAGAGCATCACCGGGCTGCTCCATAAGAACGGTTATTCCAGGATCCTGCTCTACACCAGGACCAAGGAGGAGAGCGAGGCGGCTTACGCCTGCGCGGACGAGATCAAGTCGATCGTAGAGTCGTACTATCCGCAGGACTCTTACCTGGTGGGCGGCACCCCCTCCACCCAGGATATCCAGACGGTGATCACCAAGGACTATGAGCTGGTGAACATCCTGTCCATGATCGGAGTGTTTTTGGTGGTCATGCTGACCTACCGATCCCTGGCCGTGCCGATCGTGGTCATGATCCCCATCGAGGTGGCGATCTTCTTTAACATGGCCGTGCCCTATCTCCAGGGCGAGAAGGTGGTCTTTATGGGCTATGTGATCGTCAGCTGCATCCAGCTGGGCGCCACCGTAGATTATTCGATCCTGACCACTGGAAATTATATCGAAGCGCGGAAGACCATGGATAAGCATCAGGCAGCCGCCTTTACCCTGACCAGGAGCATCCCGGCGATCCTCACCTCCGGGTCGATCCTGACCGTGGTGGGCTATGTGTTGTACAAGGTCTCCTCGATCAGCGCGATCGGCGGTTTAGGCCATTTGGTAGGGAGAGGCGCATGGATGAGCATCCTTCTGGTCCTGACCCTGCTTCCGGCGCTGCTGATGCTGGTGGACCCCCTGATCATGGAAAATGGGCTTGTCAGGCTGATGAAGCTGCATGGTTCTTTAAAACAGCAGACCGGTGTATTCGGCCGGGCTCCCTTACCGGCGCATCTGATGGGCGGTCTCACCGGTCTCCTAAAGAAGGCAGGGACCCTGCCGAAAGATACCGGTGACGGGGAGACGGAGGATGAGGATACAAATGACGGAGCAGCAGGAGGTGAGGGGACTGCGGACAGAAGATCGGAGAAAAGGAAGATCCGGCGGCTTCCCGGAAGACGTTTTTTGCGGAAGACATCCTAGGGCGGCGCCTGACCTTTGGGGACCAGTCATTTTGCAACAGCCTGGTTATGAAAAGCTCTGGCTGACCAGATAGAAGGAAAAGAGGAGAGTATCATGAAGGACCCTATGAAGGACAGACTGCGCCGGAAGATAGCATCGGCGCTGATCGTGGCGGCATTGACCCAGACCGCATTGCTCCCGGCTATGGGAGCGGAACCTGCGGTCAGCGTAGATGAGACCATGTATGTGAACCTGGACTATTACGGAAGGCAGACCGCGGTCAATGTGGTAAAGGGCGTTACCACTAATGGGGTGGAGGCCTACACAGACCACGGTGATTATACCAAGGTGATCAATATGAGCAACCACGTCCAGCCGGTCCAGGCGGAGGGCTCGCTGGAGTGGGATCTGAGCCAGATGGGCAACCGGTTCTATTATCAGGGGACCTTGGACCCCGCCCATGTGGAGATCCCCTGGACCTTCGATCTGACCTATAAGCTAAACGGCAAGGAGGTAAAGGCCCAGGAGCTGGCCGGCGCTTCCGGTTTGGTGGAGATCCGGGTGAAGGCGGAGCCCAATGAGAAGGCAAAGCAGTATTACCGGGACAATATGCTCCTGTCGGTCATGATCCCGGTGGATATGGAGAAATGCTACAGCGTGGATGCCCCCGGCTCCCAGACACAGACCATGGGGGAGACCACAGGCGTGGTCTTTACGGCCCTGCCCGGAGAGAAGGGAGATTTCACGGCCAGGATCGGCACAGAGTCCTATGAGTCGATCGGTGTGGTCATCATGATGATCCCCGGCACCACATCTTCTTTAGAGCATGTGAAGGACATCAAGGAGACAAAGGATACCTGGCGGCAGGCCGGGAGCGACCTGTATGACAGCATGGATGCCATGATGGCTTCCGTGGAGTCTATGCGGGACGGGATCCGTACCGTGCAGGACAGCTTAAGCTCCTTAGAGAGCGCCCGGCAGGTGATCGGCGGAAGCCGGACCCAGATCGAGGGGCAGAACGATATCTCGATCCAGGCACTGGCGGACTTGTCCCAGCAGAGCGCGGCTATGGTCCCCTACCTGCAGACCGCAAAGGAGAGCGCGGAGGATATCCATCGGGATATGGATGCCCTCATGCACACCGTCAGCAGCCTGGAGGTCCCGCTGCAGGAGATCGACGAGCATCTGGACACCATCCAGAACGGGATGGAGCGTACGGAGGATGTGATCCCCGCGCTGGAGGAGTCCCTGATCCAGGTGATCACGCTGGATACCCAGCTCCAGGCGCAGCAGGCTGCGGTCCTCATGACCCTCATAGGCCTGTCAGAGACCAGCATGGAGGGGGACATCGACGAGGATGCAGAGTATTTTGCGGATGAGGAGGCCTATGCCGCTGCAGAAGAGAAGATGGAGGAGCTGGTGGCTGCCGGGGCGATCGATCCGCCGGACGCCCTCGATCCGGATGACCCGGCGCAGGCGGAGATGATCAAAAAATATGAAAAGACCAAGCAGGAGATCTATGAAAAAGCCTATCAGCAATATTATAACGGCTACAAAAACCAGGCTCTAGGCCAGCTCCAGACCGCCGTAGGCGGGATCGAGAGCCCGCGGGATGACCTGCTCAGCAAGGTAGATGCCTTGGAGACCTTGGCTACCCACAGCAATGCCATGAGCCGTTCTGCCCAGACTATGCTAAATGGCATGGATAAGGCCACGGATGATATCCGGGATATCCTGGTCTACTCCGACGATCTGCTGCGGGAGACCGTGGACTTACACGATACCATCAGCCTGTACTATCCCGTCCTGCAGGACGGACTGACCGACAGCCAGGAGCTGTTAAACCGGACGAACAACCTGCTGAACCAGACCGTGGCCTCTATGACCATCATCCAGAACACCTTAAAGGCCTCCAGCGGCGCCCTGGATAAAGGGGCGAAGGATGCCCTGGAGGGCAGCATGGAGCTTTTGGATAAAGGACTGGATATGCTGGACAGCACAGGGGAGATACGAAAGAGCAGCGGGGTGATGAAGACTACCCTGGACGAGCAGCTGGATAAATTCGAGGATGAGAACCGTTTCCTGGAGATGGATCCGGATGCGGAGATGCTCAGCTTCACCTCCTCAAAAAACCCGGAGCCCCACAGCCTGCAGATCATCCTGCGGACAGATGAGATCAGTCTGGACGACGATGACGATACGATCGTGGATATGGAGACCACGGCGCCGCCCTCCGATCCATTTGCCCGGATGTGGCGCGTGCTGGTGAACATGTGGAACGCGATCGTGGATGTGTTTAAGAACCGTTAAGAGATCGACAAAAAGAGCATCGGCCAGGTCATGAAAGAAACGTTGATCGGGCGTGAGAGCGTCGATAGGTCGTTGCTAAAATAGCATAAATAAAGAAAACCCCCGTTCCTGTTAAGAGAGATCAACAGAAAAAGGGGGGTTTTTAACGGTTTCTTTCCTGTCCCTACCATTGTTATACTTTAGATCTTCTTTATGGATTTATCTGCCATCATGATGGCTATGGCCGCCATCCTCCCAAAGTCAAAGGTCATGGATGTGGGACCGGAGTCCATGCCCCGGCACATACCGTTTTACCTTCGGCTCCAGCCATCTGATGGCCGGCTTTGACACCCTGCCCGTGTTATTTTTGTAACGATCTGTGGATCTTTTCCTTTTTCCTATTTCTTATTGGCAGATCTGTGCTATAATATATATAAAAACCTATATCTACACTTGGAAAAGGAGGCGGACATGAAGCGGCTGTTGGTGGTAGTGGACATGCAGAAGGACTTTATAGACGGGAGTCTGGGCACAAAGGAGGCGCAGGAGATCGTACCTAAGGTGATAGAGCGGGTGAAGAGCGGCCAGGCTGCAGGGGAGGAGGTCATCTTTACCTTAGATACCCACGGGGAGGATTATCTGGAGACCCTGGAGGGGAGGAAGCTTGCGGTAAAGCATTGCCTGAAGGGAACGGAGGGATGGCAGCTCTGTAAGGAGCTTGCCGGGATGGACGGGCGCCGGTTCGAGAAGGGGACCTTCGGGAGCCTGGAGTGTGCGGCGTATGGAGCAGAGGGCGGCTATGACCAGGTGGAGCTGATCGGTCTGTGTACGGATATCTGTGTCATCTCCAACGCGATGCTGATGAAGGCAGCCATGCCCCAGACCAGGATCTTGGTCCGGGCGGACTGCTGCGCAGGGGTCACGCCGGAGAGCCACGAGAACGCGCTGAAGGCCATGGAGATGTGCCAGATCGAGATCCTATGAGAAAGCGATAGCATGGAAGGCTATGTTGAAGATCATATCAATGAGGAGGGGTTGCAATGAAGAAGGATCATTTTGTCATCGCCATCGAAAGGCAGTATGGGAGCGGCGGGCGGATCGTGGGAAAGATGCTGGCGAAAGAGCTGGGGATCCATTTTTATGATGAGGAGATCCTAAAGATCACCTCAGAGACCAGCGCGATCGGAGAGCAGTATTTCCGCCTGGCCGATGAGAAGGCGGGTAATAATCTCCTGTACCGTATCGTGAAGGAGATGAAGCCGGACCTGTACCGCCCGAAAAAGGGAGATCGGCTGACCACGCCGGAGAACCTGTTCCGGTTCCAGTCCGATGTGATCCGGAAGATCGCGGAGGAGGAGACCTGCATCTTTGCAGGCCGGTGTGCCAATTATGTGCTGGAGCAGGAGAACATGGATGAGCTGATCCGGATCTTCGTCTACGCCAACATGGATACCCGGGTGCGGCGTGTGATGGACGTGGACAAGGTGGATGAGAAGGAGGCCCTGAAGCGGATCAAGCGGATCGACAAGGAGCGCCAGGAGTACCACAAATACTTTGCCGGCAGGGATTGGATGGATATGGAGGATTACGACCTTCCGATCAACAGCAGCCGACTGGAGTTTGAAGAGATGGTGATCTTGATCAAGGATTATGTCCGGCTGAAAGGGTTTTCGTTCTAGAGTGCCGGTATGGATATCTACACCGATCGTTGTATAGATGCAGGCGCATGATCGGTCGCCCGTCCGCATCCGAAGGCCCGCCCACTAAAGCAGCTCCCGGAGCGGACCATCTGCGACATATCTCTGCGCTAAGCCGTCTCCGCTTGATATTTTGTGAAGGATATAGTATACTGTATGTGCTGATAGACGAGCAGAAACATATTTAAGGAGGAGAGCAAGATCATGAAGAAAGTAAGTGCGTTCTTACTGACTATGGCCGCGGTATTATCCCTGGCCGGCTGCGGCAGCAAGCAGGACCCGAAGGAGATCTATGACGCGGCGATGAAAAAGAGCGAGGAGCTCACCAGTGTGGACATGGACTATGAGATGGACATGGTCATGACCCAGGACGATGATAAGATGGATATCTCCATGTCCATGAACATGAAGGTAGACGGCATGAACACGGAGGCGCTGCGCTATCTTGCGGAGGGGACCACCAGCACCATGGGACAGACCATAGATACGAAGATGTACTATGAGGGCGGCTACTGCTACATGGAGGCCATGGGCCAGAAGATAAAATATGCTATGGACCTGGATCAGATGGTACAGCAGATCAAGTCCACTCAGGGCGGAGGGGCTATGGATTCTTCCTATCTGTCCGATATCCAGGCGAAAAAGGATGGGGATGACCAGATCCTGACCTACACGGCGGACGCATCCAAGATGGATGGATATGTCCAGGAGATATTCGGCGCCATGGGAGCTATGGGAGATCAGCTGGAAGGTGTCTCCTACAATATCAAAGAGGTCAGCGGGGAAACGGTGATCAATAAAGACGGCTATATGACCAAAGCAAACGTGAAGATGATCATGGAGATGACCATGGATGAAGAGACCGTCAGCGTGGAAGCGGATGCCGTGGTCGTTTACAATGACCCGGGGAAGACCGTGGAGGTCACAGCACCTTCCTTAGATGGTTACACAGAGATCGATGCCAGCCAGATAGGTTTTTGACCGGATACCTATACGTTCAAGCTAGGACGGAGGTCTATGGGATGATCCCCATAGACCTCCGTCCTGCTTATATACAGCGTTTGTTTTGCGGCATCCGTCTCGGATGATCGTTCCTATGTAAGGGGTAAAGAGATACGCGGTATCCGGCCAGCCTGGATGCTGCGGTCACCGGTGGGAACGGTTTGGATAGGAGAGCTGCTTGAGCATCAGGGCTTTTTCGATATCGCCCCGGAGCTTTATCTTGCCGATCGTATAGGCAAAGCCGGGATCCAGTTCGCCGGAGGCGATCTTTAGCAGTGTATCTGCCCTGCAGATCAGCAATACGTCCCGGTCATAGTACTCATACGGTTCTACATGCAGTTCACCATCCTTGATCTCCACATAAAAGGCGCCTTCCCCTTCCCCCACGATATTGAACTGGAAAGCTAAATGTTCTTGGATATGGCTGGCATCTGCCTGCATAAAATCTTCTTTTGTCTTGTTAAATATCTCTTCGTAGGTCATGGTAGGCCACCTCCCTGTTTTGTATACATACAAGATCTCGACCAATGGTCGAAACCTTTATCATAAAGATAACATGATCTATAAGGAACGTCAAGTGTAGATTTTTTAATGAGGATCTGTTATACTGGATCAAGGGCGACTGTTCGCACGGTCTCAACGGCGGCGGTCAAGAAGCTACAGATCGATCAAGATGAGGAAGAGGATCATAGATGAAAGATGAAAATAAAAAAGAGAAGATCTTGGATGCCATGCAGGATCTGATGTCGACAGCCAGCGTCCAGACGATCTCCGTCAGCGATATCGCCCAGAGGGCAGGTATCGGAAAAGGGAGCATCTATTACTATTTCCACTCAAAAAACGATATCATCGAAGCGGTGATCGAGCGGTCTTATTCCAGAGTGCTGGATGAAGGACAGGCTCTGGCCGGCTCAGAGGGGATGAGCGCGCTGGAAAAGATGAAGATCATCTATCAGGCCTGCCAGGAGGCCTCCCTGGAATTAAAGCGAAAGGAAGCACTGGATACCTTTAACCAGCAGCAGCAGAGCGCTCTGATCCATCAGAAATGTACAGGGATGATCATCACCAGGCTGGGACCGATCCTGACGGATATCCTCTGTCAGGGGGATCAGGAAGGAACGATCCGGTGCAGCTGCTCGAAGGAGGCCGCCAGGATCATCCTGACCGTGCTGACGGTCATGATCGATAATGTCCTGGCGCCCATAGACCATGAGGAACTGAAAAAGATCATGGCGGCCTTTGCCGGGATGCTGGAAAAAAGCCTGGGGATCTCGGCGAACAGCCTGGATTTCCTTGCGGAAAAAGTCCTGTGAGAACGTTGCTTTGGTCAGCGGGTGAGACGGGCCAGATCCTTATAAAAATCCGGGTAGGAGATCTCTACACACTGCGATCCAAGGATCGTTGTCTCACCTTCTGCGCACAGGCTGGCCACGGCGAAGGTCATGGCGATCCGATGGTCCAGTTTGCTGTCGATGACGGCTCCGTGGAGAGGCCGTCCGCCCTGGATGATCATACCGTCCGCTGTTTCGGTCACATCGGCTCCCATGGCTTTTAGGTTCTGCACCATGACCCCGATCCGATCGGATTCCTTTACCTTCAGCTCCGCCGCGTCCCGGATGACGGTCGTCCCTTCTGCAAAGCAGGCCATGGCAGCCAGCATGGGGAGCTCGTCGATCAAGGTGGGGATGATGGCGCCGCCGATCTGGGTGCCCCGCAGGCTGCTGTGGCGGATGAGGAGGTCGGCGGTAGGTTCCCCGGAGGCGTTATCTTCATTGAGCAGGGTGATGTCGCCGCCCATGGCGCGGCATACCGTTAAGATACCGGCCCGGGTGGGATTGGTCCCTACATTTTTGATCAACAGCTCGGATCTTGGCACGAGAAGGGCGGCAGCGATGAAAAAGGCGGCGGAGGAGATATCACCCGGCACATTGACCGGGCAGCCGTAGAGCTGGTCGGCAGGCCGGATGACCGCTGTGGTCATAGAGGGATGGTCCTCCTTTGCTATGCTTTGTACATCCGCTCCGAAATGCCCCAGCATCCGTTCCGTATGGTCCCTGGAAAGGCAGTCCTCGGTCACGCGGGTCTCTCCGTCTGCATACAATCCGGCCAGCAGGATCGCGGACTTGACCTGGGCGGAGGCTACCGGGGAATGGTAGGAGATCCCATGTAAAGGCCGGCCGCAGATCCGTAAGGGCGCGCAGCCATTGCCGGGGATGCTCGTTATATCCGCACCCATCTGGGACAGGGGATCCATGATCCGTTTCATGGGGCGTTTCTGGATGGAACTGTCCCCGGTCAGGGTCACGTCAAAGTCCTGGGCAGCCAGGATGCCGGAGATCAGCCGGGTGGTAGTCCCGCTGTTGCCGCAGTCCAAGACCGTACTGGGTGCTTTCAGCCCCCGGAGCCCATTTCCGCGGACCAAGATCCGGTCTTCGTCCTCCAAGATCTCCACCCCCATCCTGTCAAAGCAGTCGATGGTGGAGAGGCAGTCCGCCCCCTTGAGGAAGCCGGTGATCTCGGTGGTGCCTTTTGCGATGGAGCCGAACATGATGCTCCGGTGGGAGATGGATTTGTCTCCCGGTATGGTGATCTCCCCCTTCAGGGGGGCGTGCTTAGAAAAGTTCATGTCTAACCTGCTTTCTATCCATTTGCTCTTGGTGGATCTTTATGCGTTTACCCAGACAGCTCATAGTGATACCGCGCTAACTGCGTCCGGGCCGCCTCCATGTCCGCCTGTTCGTAGAAGATGATGCGCAGAGCCCCTTCCCCTTGTTCCCGGTTATTGTTGATCCCGATGTTCTTGATGTTGATCCCCTTGGCCGCCAGGATGACAGAGATCGTGGAGATCGCGCCGGGTTCGTCTACGATATCTACGGAGAAAGAGTGGTCCGGGGCGATAGGACCCTTGGAACGGTCAGCGATGGAATCCCGGTAGGCGCTGGCGGTGGCGAAAAAGGTGCGGAGAAAGGCCTGGTCGGCCTGCTCCACCCGCTCTAAGACCTGGGACAGGGAACGGATGTACTGTCTTAGGATCTGGCAGATCGGCCCCCGGTTGGTGAGGCAGATCTGCTCCCACATCTCGGGGGAGGAGGAGGCGATCCTGGTGATATCTTTAAAGCCGCCTGCCGCTACCTGCTTCATGATCTGCTCTTTGCTGTCAGCGTCCTTGACCAGGTTCACCAGGCTGGAGGCGACGATATGGGGCAGATGGCTGATCGCGGCCACCACCTGGTCATGCTCCCGGTAGTCCAAGACCATGGGGATAGCGCCGATGGCACGGGCGATACCGGTCAGGCGTTCACTGCGCCGGTCCGTTTCCGGTGAAGGCGGACAGGCGGGGGTGATGATATAAAAGGCGTTTTCTAAAAGATGGTCGGTGGAGTTCTCATAGCCGGTCTTTTCTGAACCGGCCATGGGATGGCCGCCTACAAAGCGGTCGGTCAGTCCCTGGCGGACCACCTCCTGATGGATGCTGGATTTCGTGCTCCCCACATCGGTGATCAGCGCATCGTCCTTCAGATAAGGCTTGATGGCGGCCAGATACTGGGCGTTGTACTCGACCGGCGTACACAAAAAGATCATATCGCATTCCCGCAAGGGTTCTCCGATCCCATCCAAGATCACATCCACGATCCCTTCCTCCTTGGCAAGCTCCAGCTTCGAGCGAGTCCGCATATAGGCCATGATCTTGATCGTCGGGTCAAAGCGCTTGAGCCCACGGGCGATAGAGCCTCCGATGAGCCCAAGCCCGATAAAGGCGATAGTCTGTTCGGACATGTTCTCCTCCTTAAAAGTAGTTTAGGCGAAAAGCCGGCAGGCCCTAGAAGCGCCGCTTGGCCAGCTCGACATAAGGTCTTAGATCCTCCATCATCTGTGAGAACTGGTCAAAGGTCAGGGACTGGGGGCCGTCTGAGGAGGCACATTCGGGGCAGGGATGGACTTCGATCATCAGTCCGTCGGCGCCCACTGCAGCCGCGGCTTTGCACAAAGGTTCCACATAAGCCCGGACGCCGGTGGCGTGGCTGGGGTCTATGATGATGGGCAGATGGCTCTTGGAACGGATCACCGGGACAGCGCTGATGTCTAAGGTGTTCCGGGTGGCGGTCTCGTAGGTGCGGATGCCCCGCTCACAGAGCACGATGTGCGCATTGCCCTCGGAGATGATATATTCGGCGGCGTTCAGCCATTCATCCACTGTGGCGGCCAGGCCTCTCTTTAGCATGACCGGCAGGCCGGAGCGTCCGACCTCTTTTAGGAGCTCAAAATTCTGCATGTTCCGCGCGCCGATCTGGAGCATGTCCACATAGCGGGCCGCCAGATCCAGGGCCCGGAGGCTGGTGACCTCACAGATCGTGGCCAGTCCGGTGGTCCGTCCGGCCTCTTCCATATATCGCAGGCCTTCTTCCTCCAGCCCCTGGAAGGAGTAAGGGGAGGTCCTGGGCTTAAAGGCCCCTCCCCTGAGGATCGTAGCCCCCGCTTTTTTCACTTCCTCAGCGCAGGAGAGGAGCTGGTCGTGGCTCTCGATCGCGCAGGGCCCTGCCATGATCGTAAAGGTATCCGGCCCGATCCAGGTGTTCTTGACCGCGATCCGGGAATCCTCGGGATGGAACTTCTTGTTCACCAGCTTGTAGGATTCCGTCACCTGGACGACCTTGTCCACACCCTTTAAGATCTGGATATTGCTCCGGTGCAGCTTCGACTTATCCCCCACAACGCCGATGATGGTGACCTCGTCACCCTTTGACAGATGGACTTTGAGCCCTGCGGCCTCCACCTGCTCTGCCACTTTATCGATCGCTTCCTGGGAAGCGTTTGGACGCATGATGATGATCATGATATCTTCCTCCATTTCTATAGATCTCGTACAAGACCTATTCATTTTATTCCAGAAACGGGAGAATGTCAACGCTTTTACACATTAAAATTTCACACTTTAAACTGTAAAATCATCGGCCGTTCTTTTCTTTGCTGATCCTCCCGAAGCCCCTTGCCGGCAGGCCTCTTATCCGATCGGTGAAAAGTAACTTATGGTAAGATCCTAGCGAAAAAACATCTGTAAGTTTTATGCAAATCCGCTTGTAAAATCCCGTCTTTTTTAGTACAATATCCTCATGGGCTAAGAGAAGGAAGCTTTACCCGCAGGGCTAAGCTGATCATTTGTGCCTGGGATGACAAAATCGATAGTACAGGAGGAATGTTTATGAACGTTTATAAGACCAGTCAGATCCGCAACGTTGTATTACTGGGACACGGCGGTGCAGGTAAGACGACCGTGGCAGAAGCGATGGCATTGCTTACCGGGATCACCAAGAGGATGGGGAAAGTGACCGATGGCAATACGATCAGCGATTACGATAAGGAAGAGATCAAGCGGCAGTTCTCCATCTCCACCGCGCTTATCCCGCTGGAGTATACGGGCGAGAACGGGCCGATCAAGATCAATCTGTTGGATACTCCTGGCTTCTTTGATTTCGTGGGTGAGGTAGAGGAAGCGATCAGCGTAGCAGATGCCGCGATCATCGTGGTGAACTGCAAAGCCGGTATAGAGGTGGGAACGGAAAAGGCATGGGAGCTGTGTGAGAGATACAGCCTTCCCCGTCTGATCTTCGTGACCAACATGGATGACGATCATGCAAGCTATCGCGAGCTGGTGCTGAAGCTGGAGACCCGTTTTGGACGGAAGATCGCGCCCTTCCAGCTGCCGATCCGTGAGAACGAGAAGTTCGTCGGTTTCGTGAACGTTGTGAAGATGGCTGGCCGTCGGTTCACAAACTTAAGTGATTATGAAGAGTGCGAGATCCCGGATTATGTCCAGAAGAACTTAGGGATCGCAAGAGAAGCGCTGATGGAAGCGGTAGCGGAGACCAGCGAAGAATATATGGAGCGCTATTTCTCCGGTGAAGAGTTCACCCAGGAGGAGATCTACGAAGCCTTGAGGACTTTTGTGATCGACGGGTCCATCGTTCCGGTCATGATGGGATCCGGCATCAACTGCCAGGGCTTCCGTGTCCTTTTACAGGCCATCGACCGTTACTTCCCGTCACCGGACCGCTATGAGTGCGTGGGCGTGGACGTATCCACCGGCGAGCGCTTTACCGCGAGATACAATGATGACGTATCTTTATCTGCAAAGGTGTTCAAGACCATCGCGGATCCCTTTATCGGCAAGTATTCTCTGATGAAGATCTGTACAGGCACCTTAAAGCCGGATACGGTCATCTATAATGTAAATAAAGAGACCGAGGAGAAGGTGGGCAAGATCTACCTGCTGCGGGGCAAGGATCAGCTGGAGGTCCCGGAGCTGAAAGCCGGCGATATCGGCGCAGTGGCGAAGCTGAACGTGACCCAGACCGGCGATACCATCGCGGTCCGCACCGCTCCGATCGTTTACCATAAGCCGGAGATCTCCACGCCTTATACCTATATGGCATACAAGGCAGTGAACAAAGGCGACGATGATAAGATCTCCTCCGCACTGGCGAAGCTGATGGAGGAGGACCAGACCTTAAAAGTGGTCAATGATGCAGAGAACCGCCAGGCCCTCCTGTACGGCATCGGCGACCAGCAGCTGGATGTGGTGGTGAGCAAGCTGCAGACCCGCTATAAAGTGGATATCACCCTGGAGAAGCCGAAGTTCGCCTTCCGTGAGACCTTAAAGAAGAAGGTAAAGGTACAGGGCAAGCATAAGAAGCAGTCCGGCGGACACGGCCAGTACGGCGATGTCATCATGGAATTTGAGCCCTCCGGCGATCTGGAGACACCTTATATCTTCGAGGAGCACGTATTCGGCGGTTCCGTGCCGAAGAACTACTTCCCGGCAGTGGAAAAGGGCCTTCAGGACTGTGTGGTGAAGGGACCTTTGGCCGGATACCCGGTAGTGGGACTCAAGGCTACGCTGTTAGATGGTTCCTACCATCCGGTGGATTCTTCCGAGATGGCCTTTAAGATGGCGACCATCCTGGCCTTTAAGAAGGGCTTTATGGACGCGGGCCCTGTGCTCTTAGAGCCGATCGCCTCCTTGAAGGTGACGGTGCCGGATAAGTTCACCGGCGACGTCATGGGCGATCTGAACCGCAGGAGAGGCCGCGTGTTAGGCATGAACTCCGACCATCACGGCAAACAGATCATTGAGGCCGACGTTCCCATGTCCGAGCTGTTCGGCTATAATACCGATCTTCGCTCCATGACTGGCGGTATCGGTATCTATGAGTACGAATTTGCCCGCTACGAGCAGGCTCCTGGCGATGTGCAGAAGAAGGAAGTGGAAGCCAGAGCGGCGGGAGATGACGAATAAGATCGAAAGATAGAGCGGCGGCCCGTTGCGGGCCGCTGTTTTGCTGCAGTATACAAGATGCGCAAAAAGACCGTCACGATAAAGGGGAGGACCTTTTATGGTGGCGGTCTTTCGTTTTGTTTTATCGATCACTTCGTCTCCGGCGTAAACTTTACGATCACATAATCCCCCACCGCATGGGAGACCGGGACGGAGAAGTAGATCACGCCCTGCTGCTCATAGCTGAAGGTGGAGGGCCAGGTGGCGGAGGCGTCAAAGGGGAAGTCGGCTTCATTGAAGATCTTGGTATAGTAGTCCAGATCCATCAGGCGAAGGTCCTCTTTCGTCACGTCGCCGTTCGGCCCGTCCAGCTGGACGTCATCGCTGAGCACGTAGCCGGCCATGGCCAGAGGATCGGTAAAGTCGCTGAGCCCTAAGTCCTTGACGGAGGCTAAGTCCACTGTGTTCGTGTAGAAAAGGCTCACCGGGTGGGCGGCTTTTTTATCTTCCGCACTGCCTGTATAGATCGCGGTGACCCGTTTCCGGTTTAAGGTGGGGACCTGGCAGTCGATCGTGATGGTACAGTCCCCGGATCCCACATCCCAGGCTTTTAAGATGGAAAGGGCATTATCCTTTAAGAGCTGGTTGACCGCTTCCTGCTTTTTCTCATCATCCATGTGGGACAGGACGGGATAGCGGATGGAGATGTTATCGGCTGTGTAGGTGGCGATGCCATAAGAGATATTGGCGGCATCGGACTGGATGGGGGCATCGGTCTCCGGGGTGATCTCATCCACAGTGGTGGCCAGGCTGGAAGCCGGCGCGGCACTGGATGGGGCCGGGTCAGTTGGAGCAGCGGTAGTATGCGTGGATGCTAGGTCGATGTCGGACTTGCCTGCGCTGGAGCAGGCGACTGCGATCACAGCCCCTGCGATCACGACGCCAGACAGGATAGTGCCGATCAAAATGGTCCGGTTTGTCATAGTGGTATCTCCTCTTGTTCGTTTGTGTTCTTGGTGGTATTTTCTCCGTTCATATCTGATCTTGTCTAATATAGCAGAAGATCATGGACAAGATTTGAAGAAAAACTTACAAATTACGAAAATTTCTGAAAAGAAAAAAATTAGTTGACACTAACTTGATCGTGTGTTATCATACAGTCTGTAAGCAGAAGTTACCATTGACTAACTAGGTTAACTATAGCTAACTGATCCGGATCTTAGACTGCGCAGGATGCATGATCTCCCGGTGCCCTTGGGGGCTTTGGTGATAAAGTGGTCTTGGGATGGACAGCAGGAGAGGAGTGGTATGATGCCTTTGACGATGGCGAGAGCCGGAGAGACCGACCAGATCAAGAAGATCGGCGGCAAGGAGGAGGTCCGCAAGTTCCTGGAGAGTCTGGGCTTTGTGACCGGAGGCGATGTCACCGTGATCGCAGAGATGGGCGGCAACATGATCGTGAACGTAAAGGGATCCAGGGTAGCGATCAGCCGTGAGATGGCGAATAAGATCTATGTATGAACATATAGAAAAGGAGGATCCGTTATGGAAACATTGAGGGATGTGCCCTGCAAGACATCGGCGAAGGTGGTGAAGCTCCATGGGGAAGGCGCGGTGAAGCGGCGTATCATGGACATGGGGATCACAAAGGGGACGGAAGTCTATGTGCGCAAGGTAGCGCCTTTAGGAGATCCGGTGGAAGTGACCGTGCGCGGGTATGAGCTGTCTCTGCGCAAGGAAGACGCGCAGATGATCGAGGTGGAGCGCTGATCGGGAAGGTCTTATTTTTTTGATCGGCGATCGGCCTGCACTGACCGTCCAGGTCATCAAAACAACCGATGTTGGATAAGGCCTGATGAAAAAGGCCGGATAAAGCCCTTGACGGAAAGGGCGATGAGGAGGAAGATAAAGATGTCTGTAAAGATCGCTTTAGCCGGGAACCCGAACAGTGGGAAGACCACCTTGTTCAATGCCTTGACCGGCTCCAATCAGTTTGTAGGGAACTGGCCGGGCGTAACGGTGGAAAAAAAGGAAGGTAAGCTTAAAGGTCAAAAGGACGTGGTGATCATGGACCTTCCGGGGATCTATTCCCTGTCCCCCTATACATTAGAAGAGGTGGTGGCAAGGGAGTATCTGATCACTGAGCGTCCGGATGCTATCTTGAACATCGTGGACGGAACAAACCTGGAGAGGAACTTATACCTGTCCACACAGCTGATGGAGCTGGGGATACCGGTGGTCATGGCCGTGAACATGACGGATATCGTGGAGAAGAACGGCGATAAGCTGGATATAAAGAGCTTAAGCCGGGATCTAGGCTGCAAGGTCGTCCAGATCTCCGCGTTAAAGGGGACCGGGGTCACCGAAGCGGCTTCTATGGCTGTGGAAGCGGCGAAGGCCGGGAGAGGGGAGCAGGCGGTCCATCGTTTTAGCGCGGCAGTAGAAGATCGCCTGGAGAAGATCCAAGCGCTTTTAGACGGGGATATACCAAAAGAGCAGAAGCGTTTTTATGCAGTCAAGCTTTTTGAGCGGGACGAGAAGATCCGGGCCGCTTTTGAGCACGCGCCAGATGTGGAGGAGCTGGTGGCGGCGGTAGAGGATCAGCTGGACGATGACGCAGAGAGCATCATCACCAACGAGCGCTATACATACATCTCCCAGATCATCGGAGACTGCTATGCAAAAGCCAACAAAGGGCAGCTGACCATCTCCGATAAGATCGACCGGATCGTCACGGACCGTATCCTGGCGCTGCCGATCTTCGCGCTGGTGATGTGGGTGGTCTATTATGTTTCGGTGACTACCGTAGGCACCATCGTGACCGACTGGACCAATGATGTGCTCTTTGGAGAGATCATCCCGCCGGCTATCGAGAGCGTCCTGGTGAGCATCAACTGTGCAGACTGGCTCCAGGGTCTGATCTTAGACGGCATCGTGGCAGGCGTGGGCGCCGTGCTGGGCTTTGTGCCTCAGATGCTGGTGCTGTTCATCTTTTTAGCATTTTTGGAGGCCTGCGGCTATATGGCCCGGATCGCCTTCATCATGGACCGGATCTTTAGAAAGTTCGGCTTGTCCGGGAAATCCTTTATCCCCATGCTGATCGGCACGGGCTGCGGTGTGCCGGGTGTCATGGCCTCCCGTACGATCGAAAATGACCGGGACCGGAAGATGACCATCATGACCACCACCTTTATCCCATGCGGGGCAAAGCTGCCGATCATCGCGCTGATCGCGGGCGCTTTATTTGGCGGGGCCTCCTGGGTGGCGCCCAGCGCTTATTTCGTGGGGATCGCGGCGATCATCTGCTCCGGTATCATCTTAAAGAAGACTTCCATGTTCGCGGGAGATCCGGCTCCCTTTGTTATGGAGCTGCCTGCTTATCATATGCCCACGGTCGGCAGTGTGCTGCGCAGCATGTGGGAGCGGGGCTGGTCCTTTATCAAAAAGGCGGGGACGGTGATCTTGCTGTCCACCATCTTTGTATGGTTCACCTCCTCCTTCGGGTTTGTGGACGGACATTTTGGGATGGTAGAGGACTTGAGCGACGGTCTGTTAGCGAACCTGGGCAGCCTGCTGGCCGGCATCTTTATCCCCTTAGGCTGGGGTGACTGGAAGATGACCGTGGCGGCGATCACCGGCCTGGTAGCAAAAGAGAACGTGGTGGGTACCCTTGGTATTCTTTTCGGCTTTGCTGAGGTGGCAGAGGACGGCGAGGAGATCTGGGGCGCCTTAGCCGGGAGCTATACCACCGTGGCGGCCTACTCCTTTTTGGTGTTCAACCTGCTGTGCGCCCCCTGCTTTGCTGCGATCGGCGCGATCAAGCGTGAGATGAACAATGCAAAGTGGACCTGGTCCGCGATCGGCTATCAGACCGTGCTGGCCTATGTGGTCTCCTTGTGCGTGTACCAGATCGGCACCTTTATCACCTTAGGAAAGTTTGGACTGGGGACCGTGGTGGCGATCCTGCTGATCCTGGGCTTTATCTATCTGCTGGTGCGGCCCGCAAAGACCGGTGTTCCTGTGAAGGCAAAGGGGCTGGCGAAGGCTTGAATAAATGGCCGTAGGGTGATGCGTCCAGCCGATCCGATCGATCAGAGATCGGACAGTGTGCAGAGAGACGTGCAGAGCGATAGGCAGGAGGTCTGTCAGAGGAGGGATATGTGATGTGGCTGATGGAAAATATGGGTACGATCCTGACCGGACTGGTCATCCTTGGCATCGCGTTCCTTGCGGCCAGGAGCCTGTGGAGAGATAAAAAGGCAGGAAAATGCTGTGGATGCAGCGGCTGCTGTGGGAAGGGCGTCAAGAAAGGCCATGGAAAGAGCAGCGGGGCCGGCTGTGGCTGCTCTCATCCTGAGCGGTGATGTTACGATAAAGAACGATAAAGATCCGCCGCCGAACAGGCGGCATATGGTTAGGATATCTGAACGGTCACGACCCTTAACAGGAAGGGAGGCGATGCCGTGTGGCAAAGATGGACCGGAAAGAACAAGTAGTAGGTGAGCTGAAGCGCAGGGGGAAGAGGATGACCAAGCAGAGGCTGCTCCTGCTGGATATCATCTTGAACGGGGATCACAGATGCGGGAAGGAGATCTATTACGACGCCATCAAGACCGATCCCGGGATGGGCCTGGCGACGGTCTACAGGATGCTCGCGGTGTTGGAAGAGATCGGGGTGTTGGACCGGAGCTATCAGTATGATCTGGAGGCCCCTTTTGAGTGACAAGATAAAAGAGTGAGAAAGCTCCTGGCAGGTTCTGACCGTCTGCCGGGAGCTTTTTTGTGATCGCACGGACCGCGCTGCAAGTTATTGACTGTTGCGGACAGGAATATTACAATAGGATCAGATGTAAACGTTCAGGGTATCTGAAGGGTTACGATCGATAGATACATGGCCGTAGACCATGGGGATAGAGATCGAGAGAAAGGATAGGGGAGCAGGGATGGCGGATGATGTGATCAGGAAGCATTTCTATTTTGAAGGGAGAGTACAGGGGGTCGGATTTCGCTATAAAGCGATGTATCTGGCCAGCCGGCTGGGTCTGACGGGATGGGTGGATAATCTCTGGGACGGGAGGGTGGAGATGGAGGTCCAGGGAAAGGCGCCCACGATCGATCAGATGCTGGAAAAACTTTCCGGGGACCGTTTCATCCGGATCGAGGGGATAGAGGCGGCAGAGATCCCTGTAGAGACGGAGAGGGGATTTAAGATGAAGGGGTATTGATGTGGAGCGATCGATGCGTCACGATATGATCACCAGGCGGTATAGGCTGCGGGAGAGACCAGGATCTGCAGGAACGGGCAGGAAGCTTGAGCTTAGAAAAGTCGCGGGGATCTCCTGTCTCTGACAAAGAGATCGAAGAAAGATCTTTCGGAAATTAAAGGAGAGAAGGATAAGTTCTTGTGACCAAGCAAATGCTTTGAGCATGCATGTGGATCGGTGAGTTACGAGGAGGCCAGAAATGAAAAAAAAGAAAACCGTATATTATATTTTGACATATCTTCCGTTAGTGGTTGCCTTGATCGCATTTCCTTATCTTCCTGAAAAGATCCCTGCTCATTATGGATTTGACGATCAGGTTGACCGTTGGGGGAGCAGATATGAGGCTTTGATGTTTCCGATGATGAGTCTTTTGATGGGATATTTCCTGCTTGGAATGGCAAAGCTGGCGGCGAAAAAGAAAGAACATGGGGAAGATGATAAAAATGCCACTATCATTGTGGGTATTTTAGTGCTGGTATTGTTTAACGCTTTGAACATCTATTTCCTTTATACAGGCTTAGAGCAAGTTGAAGATCTGTCTTCTATCTCGTTGGGTATCGAGCAGCTTGTTTTTGGCATCGTTGGTGTGCTGATGATCATTACAGGAAATATAATGCCTAAGTTGGGGATGGACTCTATGATAGGATTGAGGACACCTTGGAGCATGAAAAATGAAGCAACATGGAAAAAATGCCAACATATAGGAAGGATTTCCTTTATCATTGGAGGGATCATCATGATAGGCATTTGTATAGCCATGAAAGGTACTCTTTGCCTATTTTCTGTTTTAGGAGTATGGGCGATCCTGATCGTTATCGATGTTTTCTTAACATATAAAGTTGCTAAAAGAAACTGATATGATCCTAAGTTTCGGTTTTTCAGGATCATCGGTAAAAAGAAAAACGTTACTTTTCACACCCACGCCAATTGTTGTATAGGTGCAGGCGCATGATCGGTCACCCGTCC
>CAJUSS010000053.1:18918-22113 GCA_910588895.1 uncultured Lachnospiraceae bacterium | reverse complement strand
GACACCGCCTGCGCTCCTCTTTTTGCCGGCCTTTTCTTTGCTCTTTTGGGCAGAGCGGCCCGGTCTTGAAGGGCCTCCCGCCGTCCGTTCTTTTTTCCCTGCGCTGCCGGACGGAGATCCGCCGCCTTTTTCACGGCCTTCTTTCTTGACGGTCTCCTCCAGCTTCATGGTCAGGCTGATCCGCTGTTTTTCCAGTTCCACGCCCAGGACCTTGACCTCCACGATATCGCCCACGCCCACCACCTCCAGGGGATGCTTGATGAACCGGTCGGTCATCTCGGAGATGTGGACCAGTCCGTCCTGGTGGACGCCGATGTCCACGAACGCCCCGAAGTCGATCACGTTCCGCACGGTCCCTTTTAAGACCATGCCGGGCTGCAGGTCTTTTAGATCCATCACATCGGTCCTGAGGATCGGTCTTGGCATCTCATCCCTGGGATCGCGCCCCGGGCTGGAGAGCTCTTTTACGATATCCCGCAGGGTGGGCTCGCCCACGCCCAACTCCTGGGCCAGGGCCGCATAGTCGGAGATGTACATGCTGCTGGGCCCCTTTAGGATATCCGCGGCGGACATCCCCACCCGCTCCAGCAGCTTCCTGGCTGCCTCATAGCTCTCGGGATGGACGCCGGTGTAGTCCAGGGGATCGTCGCCTTTTAAGATCCGCAGGAAGCCGGCGCACTGTTCAAAGGCTTTGGGGCCCAGCTTGGCCACCTTTAAGAGCTGCCTGCGGTTTGTAAAGGCTCCGTTCTCCTCCCTGTAGGCCACGATATTCTTCGCCAAAGCCTTGCTGATCCCGGAGATGTAGCCCAATAAGGAAGCGGACGCGGTGTTCAGATCCACCCCCACCTTGTTCACACAATCCTCCACCACGCCGCTCAAAGTCTCGTTCAGATGCTTCTGGTCCATGTCATGCTGGTACTGTCCAACGCCGATGGCCTTCGGTTCGATCTTCACCAGCTCGGCCAAGGGGTCCTGGAGGCGGCGGGCGATCGAGGCGGCGCTCCTCTGCCCCACATCAAACTCCGGAAATTCTTCCGTGGCCAGCTTGCTGGCGGAATAGACAGAGGCCCCGGCTTCATTGACGATCACATACTGGACCTTCTGGGGGATCTCCTTTAAGAGCTCCACGATCACCTGCTCCGATTCTCTGGAGGCCGTGCCGTTCCCCACGGAGATCAGGGTGATGTTATATCTCTCGATCAGCTTCTTTACGGTGGCTTTCGCCTCCTTTACCTTATTTTGGGGAGCGGTAGGATAGATCACCACTGTGTCCAGCACCTTCCCGGTAGGATCTACCACAGCCAGCTTGCAGCCTGTGCGGAAGGCCGGATCCCAGCCCAGGACCACCTGGCCGGCGATCGGCGGCTGCATCAGAAGCTGCTCCAGATTCTTTCCAAATACCTTGATCGCGCCTTCCTCCGCCTTTGCGGTCAGCTCGTTCCGGATCTCCCGCTCGATCGCCGGGCCGATCAGACGGTCGTAGCTGTCCTCTGCCGTGTCCTGCAGGATCGGTTTTGTATAGGGGTTGTCCGAGACGATCACCTGCTTCTCCAGATACTGTAAGATCCTCTCTTTCGGGGCGATCACCTTGACCGTCAGCACCTTTTCCGCCTCGCCGCGGTTCAATGCCAGGATCCTGTGCCCGGCCGCCTTTGCCACAGGCTCCTCGTAATGGTAATACATCTCATAGACGGTCTGGGCCTGCTCATCCTTGGCCTCCGAACGGAGCATCCCCTCTTCCATGGTGATCTTTCGGATATAGGTCCGGTAGCGGGCATCGTCGGAAAACTGCTCGGCCAGGATGTCCTTTGCGCCCTGGATCGCCGCCGCGGCGCTCTCCACGCCCTTTTCCTCGTCGATATAGCCCGCAGCCAGCTCCTCCACGGGACCTTCTGTCTGCTGTGCGGCGATCGCATCGGCCAGAGGGCCCAGCCCCTTTTCCCTGGCGATCGTAGCTCTGGTCCGGCGCTTGGGGCGGTAGGGGCGGTACAGATCCTCCACCGCCACCAGCGTCTTCGCCTCCAGGATCTGCCGCTCCAGCTCCGGGGTCAGCTTGCCCTGCTCCCGGATCGTAGCGATCACCTGTCCCTGCTTCTCCTCCAAGTTCCGCAGGTAGCGCAGACGCTCATCCAGTGTGCGCAGGACCTCATCATTTAACGACCCGGTCACTTCCTTGCGGTAGCGGGCGATGAAGGGGATCGTGTTCCCTTCGTCGATCAGCTTTACGGTAGCTTCTATCTGGCTGCGGGAAACCCCCAACTCTTCCTGCAAAAGCTTAAAAATATCCATAGGTCACCTCTTCTTATCTCTCCTCTTGACCGATCCTCTTTTTTGCATCATCCAAGATCTATGTATCCGTCACCTTTCACAGGCTGGCCAACGGGGCCTCCCTCCGCTGCTTAAGTCGCCTAGCTTTTTGATCTGTCGCCTGCCAGCTGCCCAGCATCCAGAGGACCGGGCCTTCGGATGCGGACAGGCGACCGGTCATGCGCCTGCACCGATACGATGATCGGTGTTGGTGTGGATAGTAACCTGTATTATAATGCAAATGGGCAGCTTTGGCAAGCCTGTCTGGACAGATATGGATTTTCGTGCTACAATATAGGTTACTTTTCACAGGCGGCCAAATGATCCGCTGCGCCTGTGAAAAGCAACTGAGAACAGGAGATTTTTAGGACACGCCTCTGGCTAAACTGCCCGACAGGATAAACGCCATAGAGCAGCGGTATGGTGCAGGATGGAACAGAAGGTCAGCAGGGAGCCTTCAGCAGAAATGTGAAAAGGCCCCGGACAGAAAGACAGAGCGTATGGAGGATATCCGATGGATGGACAAGATAATGGACAGGACACGGGCTACAGCCCGGATAGGGTGATACAGGCAGATGACACTGGACATCCTTCCTCGGGGACGGCTGAGGACGCCGCCGTACAGGAAACCAAGGGCGGCACTCTGACCGATGACCGCCAGAAGGAAAGCGGCAGCGCTCCGGGGCAGGACGGCCGGAAGGAAGACGGCTATGCTCCGGGGCAGGACGGCCGGAAGGAAGAGGACCACGCACCGTGGCAGCAAAGTGCTCCAGCCCTGGGGCAGCAGGGGCAGGCCGGAAACGGCTGGCAGAACGCTCCGGTCCCGGGACAGCAGGGGCAGGCCGGAAACGGCTGGCAGAACGCTCCGGCTCCGGGACAGCAGGGGCA
>CAJUSS010000053.1:0-18818 GCA_910588895.1 uncultured Lachnospiraceae bacterium | reverse complement strand
AGGGGCAGGCCGGAAACGGCTGGCAGAACGCTCCGGCTCCGGGACAGCAGGGGCAGGCCGGAAACGGCTGGCAGAACGCCCCGGTCCCGGGACAGCAGGGACAGACCGGCGGCGGCTGGCCGTCCTGGGATGGGAACAACGGGCCCCAGCAAGGCCCCTACCCGCAGGGCGGTATCTATCAGCCGCCTTATCCGCAGGGCATGCCCCAGAGAGGCCTTTATGGACAGGGGATGCCCCAGGGACCGCAGCGAGACTTTTACGATCCTAACAAACAGCAGAGACCGCAGACGAACAATCTGGCGGTCACCTCGATGATCATGGGGATCGCTTCTATATTATTGTGCTGCTGTTGTTTTCCAGTAGGCTTCATCATCAGTTTTGCCCTCGGCATGGGCGGTCTGGCATTGGCAGTCATCTCGAAAAAGGGACAGCCCTTCTCCGCTTTCGCCATTGCAGGGCTGGTCCTCTCCATCCTGGGGATCTGCGGGAGCCTGTTCATCTTTGGCTGTTACATGTTGACCGCCCAGATGATGAAGGATCCGGAGTATTCTGCTCTCTTTAATGAGATCTTCCAGCAGTATTATAGCAAGTGATCTAGACTGCCGACATGCTCGTCGGCACAAACCCAGACATACGAAAAGGCGCTCTTGGCGGACAAAGATCCCAAGAGCGCCTTTTTTACAAGGTCCTATCAACCAGTCAGATGGGCAGGAGAAGATCGATCCCTAAGACCAGCAGTATATTTTTCACGATCCAATTGACCACAACGACGGCCACGCCCATAGAGACCCAGAAGGGATATCGCCCCTCCATCTCCTGCAGGTAAGAGCGCCCGGCCTTTTGCAGGATCGCCTTCAAAAAAAAGAACACCTCCAGGGCCAGGACCAGCGCCAGATAGGGTACAAACGGGTGGTAGCAGAAGCTCTTGATGAGCTCTCCCTTTAAGAAAAGCCTTACCGCCCTGGTCCCTCCGCACCCCGGGCAATAGAGACCCGTCAATAAATGGAACAGGCAGGGAAAACCCTGCCCGCTCTTTATCCAGTCGATCATCCAGACGATGAGCCCCATCCTTTTATCCTCTTCCCATCCGTCCCGCACTCCGGATGCCTTTGCACCAAAAGGGCGGGACACATGACCTTTCTACGGACACACCATACACCATGGACCGTTCACATCATGAGCACCGCTCACGCCGCCCGGATCACCGTCAGGATGCCGTCCAGGGCTGCGGACACTTTCTTAAAATCCCCTTCTGTCATGGGACCTGTAAGGATGGCAAAGCCCTCCTGCACAGCGGCCCCGTCCGGCAGGACCCATTTCTGTATGTCAAGCCCTTCCATGGCCTCCAGCTCTTTCCGCCTGATCTCCAGACTGCCGTTGAGCCGCACAAAATAGCGGAACACATCCTCCTCAAAGGGTCTGAAGGTCTGGGCCTGTTCCGTCCAGCCTACGGGCACGTTCCGCCCGCTCTCCTGGGCGGCCTCGATCAGATCGGCCACCACTGCACTGGCTGTGGGCAGCTTTCCTGCGCCGCTGCCGTAGTACATGGAGGTCCCCAGCATATCGCCCTCCACCAGGATGCCATTGAACACATCGCTGACCGAGTACAGCGGATAAGTCTTTTCGATCAGCAAAGGCAATACATAGGCGCCCACCCGGCCATCCTCCCCGATCCTTCCAGATCCCACCAACTTGATGGACATGCCGAGCTTATCGGCATATTTAAAATCCGTATCTGTGATCTTCGTGATCCCTTCTGTGTGGATCGCCTCGTAGTCGGTCTCCTTCCCGGTAGCCATGGCCAGCAGGATGGCGATCTTGCGGCAGGTGTCATAGCCCTCCACATCTGCCGTGGGATCCTTCTCCGCATAGCCCAGCCTCTGGGCTTCCTTTAAGGCCTCCTCAAAGGTCCAGCCCTCCTTATCCATCTTGGTCAGGATAAAGTTGGTAGTGCCGTTCAAGATCCCGGTGATCTCCTTGATCCTCTCCCCTTTTAAACAGCGGTACAAGGAGCGGATGATCGGGATCCCCCCACCAACGCTGGCCTCGAAAAAGAAATTCACATTTTTCTCCCGGGCGATCTGCAAAAGCTCCGTCCCGTGGACTGCCACCAGCGCCTTATTGGAGGTAGCCACATGCTTGCCGGCCAAAAGGCAGGCCTTTACAAAGGGGTAAGCCGGATCCAGGCCGCCCATGGCCTCTACCACCAGGTCCACCTCCGGATCCTTCTCGATGACCGAAAGATCGCGGATCAGCTTATCCTCTATCGGGCTCCCGGGAAAGTCCCGAAGGTCCAGCACATATTTTAAGGAAAGCTCCTGTCCGGCCGCTCCCCTGATCGTTTCCTTATTTTTCTCTAAGATCTCGGCCACACCGGAACCGATGGTGCCATATCCCATGATCGCTACGTTCATCATGCCTCTTACTCCCTGGTCCATATCTCTTTTCTCATCCGCCTACTCCTGCGCGTGCTTATCCGGGCAGCCAAGGCTCAGCCACTTTAGGTATGCGCTGATAAAACCATCCAGGCCCCCGTTCAGCACGCTGTCTGCATTGCCGCTCTCCTCACCGGTCCGGTGATCCTTCACCATGGTGTAGGGCTGGAGCACATAGGAGCGGATCTGGTTCCCCCATCCGATCTCCTTGACATCACCGCGGATATCGGAGATCTTCTCCGCGTTCTCCTGCTGCTTTAAGAGGAGCAGCTTGGTCTTCAGCATCTGCATGGCCTTGTCTTTGTTCTGGAACTGGGAACGCTCGTTCTGACAGGTCACCACGATGCCTGTGGGGATATGGGTGATCCGGATCGCGGAGGAGGTCTTATTGATGTGCTGGCCGCCTGCGCCGCTGGAGCGATAGGTATCGATCCGCAGATCGTCCATATTGATCTCCACATCCAGGTCCTCTTCGATATCCGGCATCACGTCGCAGGAGACAAAGGAGGTCTGCCTCTTCCCCGCCGCGTTAAAGGGCGAGATCCGGACTAAGCGGTGTACGCCCCGCTCGGACTTTAAGTACCCGAACACATTCTCTCCGTTGATCTGGATCGTGACGGACTTGATCCCCGCCTCGTCCCCGTCCAGAAGATCCAGCACCTCTGTAGTAAATCCCCGGCTGTCCGCCCAGCGGCAGTACATCCGATAGAGCATGCTGCACCAGTCACAGGACTCCGTGCCGCCTGCCCCTGCGTTCAGGCGCAGGATGGCATTGCAGTTATCGTACTCGCCGGTCAGCAGAGTGCTGAGCCTTAATTTATCCAGCTTCTCGGTAAAGTCATCCACCATCTCCTGGATCTCCGGGATGATGGCCGGGTCGTTCTCCTCATAGCCCAGCTCGATCATAAGGCCGATCTCCTCGTACGCTGTCTCCAGCTTACGGAAGCCTTCCACCGTATCCTTCAGATTCTTGGCTTCCTTGACCAGCTTGGTGGACCGTTCTGCGTCATCCCAGAACCCCGGTTCTTCCATGCTCTTATCCAGTTCGTCGATCCGCCTTAACTTATTATCTAAGTCAAAGTGAATCCCTCACTTCCACTAATGGTCTTTCATACGTAGATAACGTATATTTGAACTGATCTAATTCAACCACAAGCTTCACCTGCTTTCTTTTTTTATATTTTGCCTTTCATCATACACGAAAAACGCGGATATGACAAGGGGTTTTGTCCTATAGACGCCAAAAGGGCCGCTGCAGCAGCCCTTTCGTCCTATCTTTGTCCTATCCTGCATCGGACTTTATGCCTTCGCCAGCGGCTTCCGTCCGCAGCACTGCTTATATTTCTTGCCGCTGCCGCAGGGACAGGGATCGTTGGGGTAGATCTTCTGGACATCCCGCTTCTTGGGAGCCTTAGCCAGACTGGTATCCTTATTTGTACCGGTGACCTTGGCGGCGGGCTCCCGCTCTACCTTCTGCTCTACCCGGATGTGGAACAGGATGCGGACGGTCTCCTCGCGGATGGCGGCGGTCATGCCCTCGAACATCTCGAAGCCGCTCATCTTGTACTCCACCGCCGGATCGCGCTGGCCGTAGGCCTGGAGGCCGATGCCCTCCCGGAGCTGATCCATATCGTCGATGTGGGCCATCCACTTATTATCGATCACCTTTAAGAGGATCACGCGCTCGATCTCCCGCATCTGCTCGGCTTCGGGGAACTCGGCTTCCTTCAGTTCATAGAGCTTGATCGCCTGCTCCTTCAGCATATGCTTCAGCTCGTTCTTCTTTTTGCCCTTCAGCTCATCCGTCATCACGATCGGCTTTAAGGGGATGATGGGCAGGAGAAGGGAATTCAGCTCCTTTAAGTCCCAGCCTTCCTCTCCGCCTTCGTCCAAGATCGACATATCCACCACGTTCTCCACGATATCGGTGACCATCTTTAAGATCACATCCCGCATGTTATCGCCGTCCAGCACCTTGCGGCGCTCTGCGTAGATGACCTCCCGCTGCTCGTTGTTCACCGCATCATATTTTAACAGGTTCTCGCGGATACCGAAGTTATTGTTCTCGATCTTCATCTGGGCCCGCTCGATGGCGTTGGAGAGCATCTTGTGCTCGATCTGCTCGCCCTCCGGGACCCCAAGGGCCTCGAACATCTTCATCAGGCGCTCGGAGCCGAAGAGGCGCATCAGGTCGTCCTCCAAGGACAGATAGAACCGGGATTCGCCCGGATCGCCCTGACGGCCGGAACGGCCTCTGAGCTGGTTATCGATACGCCGGGACTCGTGGCGCTCGGTGCCGATCACCTTAAGGCCGCCTAATGCCCTGGCTTCCTCGTCCAGCTTGATATCCGTACCACGGCCGGCCATGTTGGTGGCGATGGTGACCGCGCCGTGGATGCCGGCATCTGCCACGATCTCTGCCTCCAGCTCATGGAATTTGGCGTTCAAGACCTTGTGAGGGATCCCTCTCCTTTTTAACATCCCGCTGAGCATCTCGGAGGTCTCGATGGTGATGGTGCCCACCAGCACCGGCTGCCCCTTCTCGTGGGCTGCCTCGATCTCATCCACCACGGCTTTAAATTTTTCCTTCTTGGATTTATATACGGCGTCGTCTAAGTCCACACGGGCGATCGGCACATTGGTGGGGATCGCGATCACATCCATGGCATAGATGTTGCGGAACTCCTTCTCCTCGGTCAGAGCCGTACCGGTCATGCCCGCTTTTTTGTTAAATTTATTAAAGAAGTTCTGGAAGGTGATCGTGGCCAATGTACGGCTCTCCCGGCGCACGTTCACATGCTCCTTGGCCTCGATCGCCTGGTGGAGGCCGTCGGAATAACGGCGTCCCGGCATGATACGGCCGGTGAACTCGTCTACGATCAGGACCTCGTCGTTCTTGACCACATAATCCTTATCCCGGTGCATCAGGTTATTGGCGCGGAGGGCCAGGATGATATTGTGCTGGATCTCTAAATTCTCCGGATCGGCCAGGTTCTCGATGTGGAAAAAGTCCTCCACCTTCTTCACGCCCTGTTCCGTTAAGTTGACCACCTTATCCTTCTCATTGACGATGAAATCACCGGTCTCCTCGATCTCCTCGCCTAAGATGGCGTTCATCTTGGAAAATTCCGCCGACTCCTCACCCCGCTCTAACTGGCGGGCCAGGATATCGCATACCTCGTAGAGCTTGGTAGATTTCCCGCTCTGGCCGGAGATGATCAGCGGGGTACGGGCCTCGTCGATCAGCACGGAGTCCACCTCGTCGATGATGGCATACTCCAGCCCCCTTAGGACCATCTGCTCCTTGTAGATCGCCATGTTATCCCTCAGGTAATCAAAGCCCAGCTCATTATTGGTCACATAGGTGATGTCGCAGGCATAGGCGGCCTTCCGCTGCTCGGAGTTCATGTCATTGAGCACCACGCCTACGGTCAGGCCCAGGAAACGGTGCACCTGTCCCATCCACTCTGCGTCACGCTTTGCCAGATAGTCGTTCACGGTCACGATATGGACCCCTTTTCCCTCCAGCGCGTTCAGATAGGCTGGCGCTGTGGATACCAGGGTCTTTCCTTCACCGGTGCGCATCTCCGCGATCCGGCCCTGGTGGAGCACGATGCCGCCGATCAGCTGTACCCGGAAATGTTCCATGTTCAAGGTCCTCTTCGCAGCCTCCCGGACAGCGGCAAAGGCCTCAGGCAGGATGTCATCCAGAGTCTCTCCATTGGCCAGACGTTCTTTAAAGATCCGGGTCTTATCCCGCAAGCCCTCGTCAGACAAAGCCGCCATCTCCGGACGCAGGCTCTCTATCCGATCCACGATCGGACCGATCAGTTTTAACTCCCGCTCGCTATGGGTCCCAAACACTTTTTCAATAATGTTCATCTGTGATCTCCTATCACTTTCTGCTCATATAGCATCTCTTCACACCCTTTGCTACTATGCGCTGCCGTGCTGTCTATAGCAGCCAATCTTTCTTATTGTAGCACTAAGTTACGGTTTATTCAATCCATTCATAAAAAATTAACATTCCTGTCATAATTTAAAGGTTACTTTATCACAGGTGAGCCAAAAGGTCCTCTGCTTAAGTCGGCTGGCTTTTTGATCTGTCGCCTGCCTGCTGCCTAAAGGGGCAGGCCCGACTTTATCCACACTGTCCACACGCCCTGTCCCCAAACTTTATCCACATAGTGCCCCCCTGTCTATTTCGAAAAAATCGACTTATGCACCAAGTTATCCACATTATCCACATTTTTCACCATGTTTATCCTAAAGCCCGACACAGGATGACGGCTTTTTACAGATCCGAAAAACTCCACAAAATTTCCATTTTATCGTCCATATTTTTTGACAGTATTTCTTGTTTCTTTTTGGAAAACATGCTATACTTAAACCATCAGAGCACTCTCCGTCCGGGAGCGCTCATCATAGAAAAGGAGTGGATCATATGCGTTTTGTCATCGTGGGGAGAAATATCGAAGTGACTCCGGGACTTAGGAGCACCATTGAGGAGAAGATCGGGAAGCTGGGCCGTTATTTTAATCCCGACACCGAGGTGAACGTGGCCTTGAGCGTACAGAAGGAGCGCCAGAACATCGAGGTGACCATCCCGATCAAGGGGACCATCATCCGCGCGGAGGAATCCAGCAATGATATGTATGTGTCCATCGATCTGGTGGAGGAGATCATCGAACGCCAGATCTTGAAGTACCGGAAAAAGCTGATCGACCGCAAGCAGTCTTCCCCGGCATTTTCAGATGCCTTCCTCCAGGAGGAGACACCTGTCGCGGAGGAAGAGATCAAGATCGTAAAGACAAAGAAGTTCGCCGTTAAACCAATGGATCCGGAAGAGGCATGCCTGCAGATGGAGCTGTTAGGCCATAATTTCTATGTATTCTTAAACGCAGAGGACGACCAGGTATGCGTCGTATATAAACGGAAGGGCGGCACCTATGGTTTGATCGAGCCTGAGTTCTGATCCATCCCGCAGGTTCCTGCAAGGACTGTCAGACCAGTCCAAAGCAGAGCGCGCAGCAGACCATCCTAACAGGAGGACACCGTCCGCCAGCCGGATGACCTGTGCATAAAGCCGATCGATCGAAAAGGGTGTGCATCTGCATTGCTGTAAACGGATGCACATCCTTATTATCTTTGTCCACCACCACAAGAAGATCTCAGAACAGGCAGGTACATATCATGGAGAACCGAACATCGACAAGCGGACCGATGACGGCAGGCAGCCGGCGGATGACAAACAGTCAGATCATCAATGGGGTCGCGTTTCTTTTTTCCCTATCCTTTTTTGTTTCCGCCTTCGCTGCGGCCCTCTATACAGGGGAATGGGGGAGCGTCTTCCACAGCTGGTATCTGATCATGATCTCCCCCTGTCCACTGGTGACCGATTATCTGGCCGTGGGAGGCTTGAGCTCCGCCATGCTGAACGCCGGGGCCTGCGGGATGGTCTGCTTCCTTTTTATGGCAGGTTTAAAAGGCGAGTCCCATGCCAATACTCTAGCCGGTTATTTTCTGGTGGTAGCCCACTGCTTTTACGGCCTGAACTTTTTCAATATGTGGCCCTGCTTCTTAGCGCCCTTTCTTTATCTCCGCTTAAATAAGCTGGACCTTAAGCGGAACCTGCAGGTCTGCATGTTCGCCACCTCCTTCGCCCCCTTTATCAGCGAATTTTTGTTCCGCTACACACAAAAAGGGGGCTTTGTGTTCGGTCATCTGGATCTGACGGTCTCCGGAGTCCTGCTGACCATCGCCTTCAGCATCCTTTTAGGCTTCGTGGTCCCTGCCATCCTTCCCGGCGCCCAGGTCTGGCACAAGGGGTATGACCTTTACAACGGCGGCCTGGCCTTCGGCCTCTTTGGTTTTTTTATCTACAACTTTATGTATAAGACCATGGGGATCCGTTCCATGGGTCCCATCTATCACAACAACGTGATCTACAACCAGCACGGCCACTCCTATAAGCTTTATGCCGTCTGCTTTTTTTCCGCGGTCTTTTTGTGCTGTCTGGCCGCCGGATACCTATTGAACGGGAAGAGCCTAAAGGGCTACCGCCAGCTGTTAAAGGATACCGGCCACAACAGTGATTTTTCCGAAAAGTACGGGATGCCCCTGTGTCTGGTCAACATCGGCTTTTATGGCCTGCTGTTCTTAGCCTACCTGGTGGTGGTCATCACCTTCACCCAGGGAGCAGGCTTTACCGGCCCCACCATGGGGGTCATGCTGGCCTCCCTGACCTTTACCGCCATGGGGCAGCATCCGAAAAATGTATGGCCGATCGTCCTGGGCTATCAGGTCTTATATTTTATCACTTCCTTTTTCTGCCATGTCAACGGCAGAGCGATCACCTGGTCCATCACCACCCAGGGCTATATCAACGGTGTGGCCTTCGCCACCGGCCTGGCCCCCATCGTGGGACGCTATGGCATCCGGGCCGGCCTCCTCTCCGGCTTCATGTGCGCTTCCATGTGTACGGCCACCAGCGCCCTGCACGGCGGGTTCGTCCTGTATAACGGCGGCTTCACCGCCGGGATCACCGCCCTGATCCTGATCCCGATCTTAGAACATTACATCCCCACTGTCCGGGAGGAGATCGACCGCCAGGACATCAGCGTACAGAATATGATCGCGCTGATCAGCAATACCGGAAAGGATCCGGAAAAACAAGTGCGCGGCAGGCTCTTTCGAAAGATGGGCAAAGAAAAAAACGGGTGAGAGGACCCGTTTTTTTCGTCGCCGCCCCTTATGGACGACGCGATCCCGTCAGTCCAGAAAGGTCGCCGCCTTGCAGGGCGTACGATAATCCGAGGGGCTGATCATGATGCCGGACTTGGCGCTGGCCGCATGGATGACCTGACCGCCGCCTATGTAGATCGCCACATGGTTGATCGTACTGCCGCTGGCATAGAAGAGAAGGTCTCCCGGCTGCACCGCGTCGATCGCGATCTCCCGGCCATTGACCGCCTGATCTCTGGAGCTCCTGCCGGTATCGATCCCGAAATGCTCATAGATACGCATCACGAAGCCGGAGCAGTCCGCCCCGTTCGTCAGGCTGCTGCCGCCGTATACATAAGGGTTCCCCAAAAATTGCTTTGCATAGGCCACGATCGCAGCTCTGGTCGCAGAGGTGACCGCCGAGGAGCTGCCGTCTGCAGCGTCAGATCCACCGCCTGCTCCTGACGCGCCCCCCGGGCCAACAGCCGAGCCGCCGGGGCCCACTTGGCTGGCCGTCTGGGCGGCGGCAGGCGCCTGGGCCTGTCCTTTTCCGTCCGCTTTTACAGGGCTGGCTGCGATCGTCTGGCTGCTGCCCGCGTTCCCGCTGTCCGCGCCTGCAGCACTCCCCCCATCAGCTCCGGCCGGCCGGCTGATCTGATGGACCGACGGCGAGGCGGAAGTCTCACCCGCCCCTTTCGGCCCATGTTCCCCGTCCTGGACACTGCCGCCGCCCGGCGTACCGCTCTGGCCGGAAGATGCGTTATCCACCTTCGCCTCTACCAGCTTGATATCCTGCCACTTTTGGATGGCCTCTGCCGCTTCCTGCCGCCTCCTGGTCTCCTCTGCCAGCTTCGCCGCCTCCTCTTCCAGGGAGACCGCCTGCTGGAATACCACCCGGGTCTTTATATAGTCCATAGAAACGTAGCCTTCCATATCTGCGTCAACCGATAAACGGGCGAATCCGTCCTTTTCCTCCAGGACCACATACTCTGCCCCCTGCTTCAGCGTGGTCAAGATCTCACTGGTCAGGTCCGGGGCTGACCGCAGCCGCAGAGATGCCGTATCGATCGTGGCATACTCCACCCCCACGGTCTTGGCGACCGCCTCCGCCTGCGCGCCTGTAAGAAAATACTGCGCCTTGACATAGCCATCCACACTGCCGGACCGGATCTGATACCAGATCCCGCCCTCCCCGTTCACGGTCCCAACGATCGTGGCCGCGCAGTTATTATAGAGCTTTCCTACCACCGCGCTGGAGGTGGTGGCTTCCTGGCGGACGTTCACATAGCCCGATACACAGGAGATCGCCACATCCGCATAATCCTCCGGCGCCATGACCATATCCCGTTCATAAAGGCTCTTCCCCAAAAGGGAGGCCTCCGCCCCTGCTCCCTGGCCGGCTGCCCCTCCTGTGAGAAAGCTGCGGCCTCCGCCGCCGAGAAAAGCGGTCCCTACGCCGATGCTAAAAAGGCAGATCCCGGCTGCCGTTATCTGAAGCTTTTTATTTGTCTGCTTTTTTCTTGTCCGTTTTCTTCCTGTCTGTCCCTCTATCCTCTCCATCCACCTATCGCCTTTCTATCACTCTGCATAGCCGGTCAGCGTATGCTCTCCAGATACCGCTCCGCGCTGGCGACCGCATTTGCGCCGTCAGCCGCAGCCGTCAGGACCTGCCTGAGAGGCGTGGTCCGCACATCGCCTGCGGCAAAGATACCGGGAACGGAGGTCACGCAGTCTTCCCCTGCCCGGATATGACCGTCTTCCATCTCCACTAAGCCGGCAAAGGCCCCGCTCTGGGGGACGATCCCGACAGCGACGAACACCCCCTGGACAGGCAGCGAAAACGCTTGTCCGGTCTTTACATCCTTCAGCCCGATCTCCTCCACGCGGCCCTCTCCCCGGATCTCCTCTACCACGGTATCCCAGAGCACTTCCCCATTGTCCCGGGAGAGAAAGGTCTCCTGCAGACTCCTGGCGCCGCGCAGACGATCGCGCCGGTGGATCAGATAAACCTTTTTACACATCCTGGACAGGAATATCCCATCCTCCAGAGCCACATCTCCGCCGCCTACCACGGCCACGGTCTTATTTCGGAAAAACGCCCCGTCGCAGGTGGCGCAGTAGGACACGCCTCTTCCCTTCAGCTCCTCTTCTCCCGGCACGCCCAGCTCCCGGTGCATAGCCCCGGTCGCGATGATCGCCGCTTTAGCCAGATATGTGCCCTTCGCACCGATCAGGAGCTTTCTGCCCTTCTGCTCCTTTATCTCTTTTATCTCATCATCCAAGAACACTGCGCCCAGGTGATCTGCATGCTCCCTGAACTTCAGCCCCAGCTCATAGCCGCCCACGCCGGGCAGGCCGGGATAATTATCCACATCCACCGTGTTCAGCACCTGTCCGCCGCTGGCCGGCAGCTTCTCGATCACAGCCGCTCGCATACGGGCCCGCTGGGCATAGATAGCCGCTGCCAGGCCTGCCGGGCCGGAACCTATGATCAAAAGATCGTAGATCTCATCCATATCCATTCTCCTGTCCTTTTGCTTTGACGACCGCAGCGGTCCGATGCCTTGCCGCCACGGATCTTTTTGCCTTTATCATCATCAATGGTTGTTATGTTCCGCTTTTCGTTTTTTAGTATACCATATTTTCTCAAAATGGTCTTGCCTGATTTCTTACGATCCTATTACAAGAAAGTTACATGATCTTAATATAATTGGAAAAAAACAAATACCATTGTCATCCCAAAAGATCCAGTATATACTTATCTTTATGATATCCAGACATCCCAAGGAGGTTTATCGCTCAAATGAACAAGATCGATCCCACGCAGAAAAAGACCGTCCTCATCACCGGCGCTTCCCGCGGTATCGGGCGAGCGATCGCGCTCCGGTTCGCCCGGGAGGGGTGGCAGACCGCGATCACCTGTATCCAAAATAGAGAGCGATTGGAAGAGGCCCAAAAAGAGATCCAGGCCCTGAAGACACCCTGCCTTGCCTATGTAGGCGATATGGGGGATCTTGAAGATTGCCGCCAGCTCTTTGCACAGATCGAAGAGACGTTCGGCCATCTAGATGTGCTGGTGAACAATGCGGGGATGTCCCACATCGGACTGCTCCAGGACATGACCATAAGTGAATGGGATCGGCTGCTAAAGAGCGATCTGACCTCTCTTTTCTGCTGCTGCAAGCTGGCGATCCCCGGGATGGTCCGCCGCAGGCAGGGAAAGATCATAAACATCTCTTCTGTCTGGGGGATCTGCGGGGCTTCCTGTGAGGTCGCCTATTCGGCTGCAAAAGGCGGGGTGAACGCCTTCACCAAGGCATTGGCAAAAGAACTGGCCCCCAGTGATATCCAGGTCAATGCCATCGCCTGCGGAGCGATCGATACCGATATGAACCGATGGCTGGAGACTGCAGAAAAAGAAGCCCTGCTGGACGAGATCCCGGCAGGGCGCATGGGACGGCCGGAAGAGGTGGCCGATCTGGTCTTTCAGCTGGCTGAGAGCGGGTCCTATCTCACAGGGCAGGTGCTGTCGCTGGATGGGGGGTGGATATAGGATACTCCGGGAAAACGCAGCCACTTGATGGGTCAGATCATTCGTATCCCGGTACCAGTTGGATGGTCATGGTCAGATATTTGACCACGTCGCCCTCTTTTAACTCCAGATCCTCTGTATGGCTCATGCCTGGCAGGTCATTTTCCTCCTCCATCTCGATCTGGATCCAGTCCGTGGCCGCCTCTCTGGCCCGGTCCGCCGCGTCCTCAAGCTCAGAGCCTTCGGCCACACAGCCTTCCAGGTCGGGAAAATAGGCCTTGTAGCCCTCGCCGTCCTCTTTCTTTGAAAAAACTGCCGGGTATACGATCTTCATGCTCTTCTCCTTCCTACGTTCTGCGATCTATCCTTATTTGATCAGACCCTGCAAAGGTCCGCCACCTGCCTATCTTAACATTTTCTGCAGGGTCTGTAAACAGGGGGAGCGGCCGCGAAAAGCCCGCGCCTAAAAGATCCCCATCACCTTTCCATAGTCCTCTGTCTTATCCCGCATGATCTGGAGGCCCTTTTCCATCTCTTCCATCGAAAGTCGGTGGGTGATCAGCCTGGCCGGATCGACGCGTTTTTCTGACAGGCATCGCAGTACATATGCCCAGTCATCCTCTGGCTGATGACGGAAGGAGGAATTCCATGTACCCAACACGGTAAGCTGATCCCGCAGGATCTTCCAATATCGGTCCCGTGTCAGCCTCATATCCGAAAATGGGTTCCCCACCAGCATGACCTTTCCAAGGGGCGCCGTGCTCTCCACCGCTTGTATATAGGTCTCCTCTTTCCCCACACATTCAAAAAAAATGTCTGCGCCAAGGCCTTCCGTGCGGGACCGGATCCAGTCGGCGATCTGTGCGCTGCCCTGACCGGGCATGCTCTGACTGTGGACGTCCTGCACCTGGATATCCGGATCCTGAGCGGCTGGATATCGGCTGTCATAGTAGTCCTCCGCAGGCACTCCCAGCTTTAAGACCGCATGTCTTTGGGACTCCTTGTTCCCGATCGCCAGGATACGGCTCACGCCGGCTTCTTTTAAGAACATCACCAGGAAAAGCCCGATCGTGCCAAGGCCGCATACGGCCACGATATCTGTCTGCGCCGGATGGATCCGCCGCATGGCATGGACCGCCACCGCCATGGGCTCCAGCATCGCCGCCTCCTCAAAGGAGACCGTTTCCGGAAGACTCACAAGGTTCCAGGCCGGGACCGCCACATATCCCGCGAAAGCCCCATCGCGCCTGGAACCGATATAGCTGTAATGCCGGCACATCTCATAGTCCTCCTTCTGGCAGGGCGGACAGATCGTGCAGGGGATCAGTGGGAACACACCCACTCTCTGCCCCAGCCAGGAGGCGTCCACGCCAGCTCCCACCTCCGCCACTATACCAGAAAATTCATGCCCCAAGATCAGCGGATGGACATGTGCGCCATTTTGATAGATCCTGGGGATGTCCGATCCGCATATACCCGCCGCCTTCACCTGGACTAGCACCTCCTGCTCCCTTAGGACGGGCTTCTCCACTGTCTCAAGCCTAAGATCGCCGATCCCATGTAAGACCCATGCTTTCATCTATCCATCTCCTTTTTGTTCCATATCCGCTCTGTGACCGCAAAGCGTCCTCATCCCATCAGCGACACGCTCCCAGGCCAAAGACCTTGGGAGACATCACGTATTATAGACACAAGCTTATCTTAACATTTTCCATCCGATCTGTAAACAAGACAGGACCATCATCACCGTTCTTTGCAGATCCTGCCAAAGCGCTCCAGATCCGCCCTCGTGGTGATCTTAAAATTCCCTTCATCGCCAGGGATCATGGCGATATCCATCCCATCCATGACCGCTGGTTCTGTAGAACCATTGATCTGGCGGATCTTATCCGGCAAAAGCTTCCGGTTCGCCTCAAGATACCTTCCGATCTTGAACACCTCCGGCGCCTGTCCGGCAAAGATCCTGCCGCGGTCTAAGAGCGCCGCCACGGTCCGGCCTCCGTCCAAGCTGGAATAGACCGTGTCCTTCATGGGCAGCACCGGCATCAGCCCGTCATGCCCTGTCACGCCCGCCAGACAATCCCCGATCTGCTCCGAAGTGAGCAATGGCCGCGCCGCATCATGGATCAGCACATATCCGTCATCATCCGCATACCGCCGCACATCCTCCAGGCCATGGAAGATCGAAAGCTGCCGGTTTTCTCCCGGAGACGAAAAGCCCCGGAACTTTCCCCGGCAGTCCGCCATTTTCAGACACTCTTCGATCAGCTCCCGCCAGACCGGATCTGCCACGATCTGCAGTCCATGGATCTGCGGGTGCCGGGATAAGGTCTCTATACAATAGGAAATGACCGGTCTGCCGCCCGCCTGGATGTACTGCTTCGGGATATCCCCGCCCAGTCTGGAGCCGGTGCCGCCGGATAAGATCAGTGCGATGTTCATCTTTCTCTCACTCCTTATCATTGTAAAAAAATGGCAGAATACAGTTGAAAGTTTCTCGGATCCGGTATAATATAAGATGTATAGAGTGTATGGGATGGCAAGAGACCCTTCCTTCCACGATCGCTCTGCACAGATGACAAAAGGCCCCGCCGACCCGCGCCCACAGGCCAGCGGGACAACACACCAGAAAGCGGTATCTACAGTCAAGGAAGAATAAAGATCATGTCCCCGTCGCCGGGACTATAAAGCACATACACAAAGTCCTGCAGATGCTGGAAGCCCTTACCGGCGACACCCGCTCTGCAGATGCCCGCAATACATTAAAAGGGGGTGAGACCACGATGAGCGAAGCGATGTTAGACAGGTTTGTGCAAAGAGTGATGCAGAAAGGGATCCAGCAAGGGATCCGACAAGGAAAAGACAGAGCCTTCTCGCTGATCGATCTTTTGCTCACGCAAAACTGTTTGGGCGACATCAAACATATACAGACCGATCTGGCTTACCGCCAGCAGCTGATGCATGAACTGACCCCTGAACAGATCTGATCTTTTTCATCCTGTGAGGCGGTCGCAAAGTGCAGCTTATATACGATGTATGGATACGGCCTGTGTGGCCAAAACGCCAGATCTTGTATATAGCGGCTATTTTGCGACAGCCCCTTGCTGTTCCTCCTTCGATCATGATCCGTTTGCTTTCTATATCCGCTCTCTTTCTGCGTCCTTCTTCCTACATCTCATATCTCATTTCTTTGGGACGCATCGTTCTTGCGCCTATCAAAACCGCAGCTCTCGTATGGCCTGTAGCGTCTCCCCATACGCCGTTCCCCTGCCAAACAACAGGGTCGTCCCCAGCACAAATCCCTTCACTCCTTTCGGGGCAAATTCTAAGATCTTATCCGCGCCGCAGGCCCCATCCCAGTAGATCTCAAAGTCCATATCCTCCTTTAAGGCCAGCAGCTTGGTGATCTTCTTGCCCACATAGGGCAGGTACATCTGCCCCGCATTGCCCGGGTTCACCGACATGACCAGGACCTTTTTCACGATGCGGAGCATCTCGTAGACATTCTCCACGCTCGTCCCCGGATTGATCGCGATCCCCGGCACCATGCCCGCATTGATGATCTTCTGGAGGGTGGTGGAGGGGTGGTATTCTGCTTCCGGGTGGATGTAGATCGTATCTTTTTTTCGAAGTTTAGTCAAAAATATCTCGATATTATTATTTGGTCGCTCGATCATCAAATGGACATCCAACGGTTTTTTTGTGGCTGATGCGATGTAACTCATATCATTTAAGGACATAGCAAAATTAGGGACATATCTCCCGTCCATGATATCAATATGAAAGGAATCGATACCACCTTCCTCCAATGTCCTTACTTCTTTTTCCAGTTTTCCATAATCAGCACACATCATAGATGCCATAAGTTCAAAGTTCATCACTTTTCTCCCTTATTACAACACATTCTTTATACTCGATCGCTCCTACACTCGCCAAAAGGGCATGGCTTATCACATATAACAGACCATACCCCTTAAAATATCATCATCTCCATATGTCAGATCTTCTCATCTATACGACTAACTCCTTGAAATATGCGATCGTTTTTTTCAATCCATCCTCCAATGATATTTCTGGATACCAATCAAGTTCTTCTTGTGCCAACTTTATGTCTGGTTTTCTCCGTATAGGATCATCCTGTGGGAGTGGTTTATAGATCATCCGCGAATCACTTTCGGTTAGATCGATCACCTCCTGTGCCAGCCCCAGCATTGTAAACTCCTCTGGATTACCCAAGTTTACCGGACCTGTAAAGTCTTCTCTGCTGTTCATCATGCGATACATCCCATCAACCAGATCATCGACATAACAAAAACTCCGTGTTTGTTTTCCATCTCCATATATTGTGATATCTTGACCTTTTAATGCCTGCACGATAAAATTTGACACCACTCGTCCATCATTCATGTTCATATGAGATCCATATGTATTGAAGATACGGATAACTTTAATGTCTACATGATGTTGCCTATAATAGTCAAAAAATAAGGTCTCCGCAACGCGCTTCCCTTCGTCATAGCAAGATCGGATCCCTATCGGATTCACATTACCCCAGTAATCTTCCGTTTGCGGATGCACCCTCGGATCTCCATATACCTCACTTGTGCTTGCCTGTAAGATCCGTGCATGCACTCGTTTGGCCAGTCCAAGCATATTTATGGCCCCCATAACGGATGTTTTGGTTGTTTGGATCGGATCATACTGGTAATGTATCGGACTCGCAGGACAAGCAAGATTATAGATCTGGTCCACTTCCACGTACAATTCTTTTGTGATATCATAGCGTAAAAACTCAAAATTCTTATAGTCCATCAAATGCAGTATGTTACGCTTAGTCCCAGTAAAAAGATTATCCGCGCAAATAACTTCGTCTTTATTTTTAACCAATCTCTCGCAAAGATGTGAACCGATAAATCCGGCTCCACCAGTCACCAATATACGTTTCATTCTTTCCTCCAAGCTTAACTAAACATAAATCTCCTTCTCAACATGCAGTATATCCAACTTATCTGCATTGGACATAAAGTAAAGGCTTGTAAGTACTTCGGCCACATATGATAATGCTCGTGTATCCTTTATTTCAGGTACCCATGCCTCCATCGTCTCCAGATATCCTGTTATGCCAAAAAACCATTGGCAATAATCATGAAACACATCTCTTCTTGCACATAATATATTATATGTATATTGATAAGGTCCATAAAGGACTTTCAGATAGTCGTCATATCTTTCTGGATATAACGATCTTAATGTATCAAACAGTGAACGCACGACACTCTCACTTACAAAACGCCGAAATTGCGCCATCGTGTTTGGATAGCAGATATATGGGAGCGGCAGGAGAACATCTACTTTATCTGTCAACATTTCTGGTCTTACCATGATATGTCTTCTATAGTGTTCAATACCCAACCATTCATGATCCGCATTTTTCCACACCCAGTATGTTGCTGTCATTTCACAATACTGCTTATTCTTTTTTGAAATATTCTCACCTATATCATCTGTTAACATCGCGATCCGATCTCCGGTCAAAGATGCCCCGGCCTGGATCGATGTTTCAAATGACTGAAGAGCAGGGTGATCATGTAAGATCTTGTCATTATGATTACACACCTCATATATGAGCAAGTCGACATCGAACAGGTCTTCCTTGCCCATTGAACTGGCAACAGGAAAAATACCAATACTTTCAAAATACTCGGACATGAGCAAATACTCTTCATGTTGTGTCAGTGCAAATATATTATGATACCCCTGTGTTTGTAGTCCAGAGACGATCTCCATTTGTAATAACTCTGTGACACCAATGATAATGAACATATCTTTAGGGACCGCATCTAATCTACATACACATATATTTTCAATGTCCTTTGGATTGTTATCCAGATCGCTCACGATAAAGCATTCTGGCGATCGTCCGCACAGTCTCTGTATCGCTCTATATGCGCCATATGCCACCACTTGTGCGCCATATATCGCAAAAGGCGTATCACCAGACCGCAATCTATCCACTGATCTCATAGCTACTCTCCAAAATCCGATCCAATATTAATATCGACGATACAATACGCTGATGAAAAATAGTTTTCCTTAAAGCGGCTCTAAAAGACCAAGATCATTCAGTC
>CAJUSS010000052.1 GCA_910588895.1 uncultured Lachnospiraceae bacterium | reverse complement strand
CACATGATATCGATCTTATCTTCCGGATATTCCTCGCCGTTCACCACGATGTATGCACAGCTATCCTCCGCGTTCACATACAGCTTCATCTCCTTGATCTCAACATCTGCATGTGCGCCCCGGAAAGCATCCATCGCCTTTGCCAATACTTCCTTTGCCAAGATCTGCTTACCGCCGCATTCAAATATCACGGATACCTCCGGCTCTGTATATGTCTCTTCTGTCTTCTCCGCGACTGTCTTCTTTGTGGTCGTCTTCTTCGCAGGAGCCTCCTCCTTCACAGGGGTCTCCTTCTTGGGTGCTGCTGTGGTCTTGACTGCGGCCGCCTTCTTGGGCGCTGCTTTCTTCGCAGTCGTATCCGCTGTCTCCACTGCCTCAGCCGCCTTTACTTCCTTCACCTCGGTCGCCTCCGCAGCCACCTTCTTTGTTGTTTTTGTTGCCATTCCTGATCCTCCCTGGATAAATGTCATCCAACAAGCTGTATGGCTGTTTCCCGCCATACGCCTACATTTCACGGTCATCATCTGGCATTATAGCCCAGTATCAAAGATTTGTCAACCAAAGCGATCCATACTGTGAACCTTACACAAAAGACCACAAAACCCGTCTTTTATTTTCCATCATATCTCCGGCCTTTTTTTCTATTTTTCTCCTTTTGACGCACTCCGGACATCTGCCCGTCTGCCGCCTCCAGAGAGGCCTTATGGGCCAAAACAGAAGCCCAACCATAGCGGCTCTCCCTACTTCCCTACCGCCTTCAGATGATACCGCCAGGACTGATATTCCTCCCCTGGTATGGGCAGCAGCACACCTCCATACATCAGCGCCGCTCCGGAATACACCCGTTCACCCATCTTATAGCACAGCTTGGGATCCAAGCCCTTCAGCTTCACATACACCGCCCCGGGATTGGACTGCAGCTTCGTGGAGACTGCGCAGAACAAGCACTCCCTCTTGTCCTTGGACACAAAGGACCAGGCTGCCGCATGCCCTTCAAAGGGGCTGGACAGACGGTAATAGTCTCCCTTGCAGATCAGGTCTTGTTCGTTCTTATACTCCTTGATCTGCCGCTTCACCTTTGCCTGATCCCGCTTGGTCAGGCAGTTCACATCCAGCTCATAGCCAAAGGTGCCTGCCATAGCCACCGTAGCCCGGGTCTCAAAAGGCGTCCTGCGGAAGGTCTGATGGTTCGGCGAGGCCGACACATGGGAGCCCACGGCAGAGATCGGATAGCCAAAGGAGGTCCCGTACTGGATCTTCAGGCGCTCCACGGCATCGGTATCATCACTGCACCAGATCTGCGGGCTGTAATAGAGCATCCCCAGATCGAACCGCCCGCCGCCTCCGCAGCACCCCTCCAGAAGGATATGGGGGTAACGGGTGTGCAGCTCCTCCAAAAAGCGGTAGAGCCCCAGCACAAATCGATGGCCGATCTCTCCCTGGCGCTCAGCCGGAAGGGCATAGGAATAGTAATTGGAGATGCTCCGGTTGAAATCCCATTTCACATACTCCACGTTCACCTCATCTAAGATCTTAAAGATCATATCCCGTATATGATCCACCACCTCCGGCCTGGAATAATCCAGGACGAACTGGCTCCGGCCGATGTTCCCCGGCCTCCCTGGCACCCGCAGGGCCCAGTCAGGATGGGCCCGGTACAGATCGCTGTCCTCGCAGATCATCTCCGGCTCCACCCAGAGGCCAAAGCGCAGGCCTAAGGCATTGATCTTTTCCACCAGCTCCTTTAAGGTGCCGCCCAGCTTCTCTTCGTTCACGTACCAATCCCCAAGGCCGCTGTAATCGCTGTCCCGCTTTCCGAACCACCCGTCATCCAGCACCAGCATCTCCACGCCCAGCTCCTTGGCGCCTTCCGCGATCTTCAGCAGCTTGTCCCCGTCGAAGTCAAAATAAGTGGCTTCCCAGTTGTTCAGCAGGACGGGACGTCTCTCATCCTTCCATTTTCCCCGGATCACATGCTCCTGTGCCGCCTGGTGGAACCGATGGGAAAGGCCGGTAAAGCCCTCGCCGGAATAGATCAGCACCGCCTCCGGGGTCTGGAAGCTCTCGCCGGGACCTAACTGCCAGTTAAACTCCTCCGGGGAGATCCCCATCACCAGACGGGCCTGGTCGAACTGATCCAGCTCCACCTCCGCTAAGAAGGAACCGCTGTAGACCAAGCTGGCTCCGTAGCAGTCGCCGTGGTCCTCGTTGGACTCCGGATCGCAGAGGATCACAAAGGGGTTCTGCTGATGGCTGGAGGTGCCTCTTAAAGAGCCGGAGGCCTGCCTGCCGTGGAGCAGTCTGGCCCGCTCCGGCTGCCGTTCCATGGTGTGCTTTCCGTAAAAATGGATCCAATCCATCTGCCCCTGCAAAAAGTCCAGGCAGAAGGACATGGCCTTCTTGATATAGACCGTTTTGGAAGTCGGATTGACGATCTTGGCGGCGCGGGTGATCACATCCGCTTCCTCTATGATCCCGTAATACAGCTCCAGCTCCATGCCGCTGCTGGCATCTGCCATGGAGACGATCAAGGTCTCCGCCTTATCCTCATCCGCATACAGGGCCGGAAGCCCTGCAAGGGCATATTTCCCTTTTTCGATCCGGTGGGAACGGTAGCGGTAATCTACCACGCAGCTCCCGTCCGGGTTCACCAGCTTGATACAGTCCGCCCGGAAATCCCCGATCCCATAGCAGGGATATTCCTGGGGAAGATGATCCAATGAAAAGGTCCTGTCCATCTGCATCTCATAGGGATTCGAGCAAAAGCCCCGATCTGTCCACTGGATCAGATAGGACATATCACAGCTGTCGATCTTCTTACCATAATAAAGATGGAGCAATACGCCATGGTCGACCACCTTCATCTGATAAGCAGAATTTCTTGTCTGTAAAGTAAAGACTTGGGTTTTTTGGTCAAATAAGATTGCCATATCGATCTTTCTCCTAATCCTTTTCTATCGTTTTGCCCTTATGTTCTTTCCGGTAATTCTGAGGGCTGCAGCCAAACCGGTTTTTAAATATCTTTGAAAATGTGAGCGGATTGTCGTACCCTACGGAAGCTGCGATCGTCTTGATCGGCAGATCGCACTCGGTAAGGAGCTTCATGCTCTCTTCCATCCGGTAGCTTAAAAGATATTCCTGGGGAGATACGCCCACCAACTTTTTAAAGATCGCCGTGAAATAGGAACGGTTGATCCCGATATAGTCGGCCAGCTGGGACACGCTGGTCTGGGCATAATTTTTGTGGATATAAGCCACGGCCCGGGATACATAGGTCTGCGGCGAATAATTATAGTGGCTTTTCTGCGGGTAGCATTTCTTTTCCTGGGATTCCACCAGCATGCCGATAACATGGTAGAGGAGACTGGTCCGTTTCAGCTCCTCCCACAGGGTCAGCCCCTGGATCCCCAGGATATCCCGTATCAGGTCCACATAAACCTCCGGCTCAAGGATCGAATCCCGCACATAGCAATCCCTGGGGAATCCTGCCTCCTTCATATAAGATGCGGCGTTCAGACCGTCAAACTGGATCCAGGCATAGGACCAGGGGGTCTCCTTATCGGCCCAATAGGTGTATTCCACTCCCGGCTGCAAAAGGAACAGCTGGCCATGGCTCAGCTTCATGGTCACGCCTCTCGTGGCTAGATAGCCGCTGCCGGAGGTGATAAAATGCAAGTGCCATCCATCCCGTATACATGGCCCTATGACCGTCTTTGCCGCATTGCGCTCCTCGCCGCAGCAGACGATGAACAGGTCATTGGTCCGGCGGAATTCATAATCCAACACCCGATAGTTCGCTGTGATAAAATATCCCGACCTTCTTTCGATCTCCATACTCTCCACCCTTTGCCCGCGAGCATGCGGGCATACGGACAGCCGGCAGACGGATCCTCAAGGGACCCACTCTGCCCTCATGCTGTCATACAGAAAAGCCCTGCCGTCTGATCCGGCAGGGCTTTGTTTTTCAAAGTATCCAGCGGATGTACCTTTGGCACATCGCAGCAGATCCTACAGCTTTCCGCCGGAAGTAGCGATACCCTCAACAAACTGCTTCTGGAAGATCAGATATAATACGATCATCGGGATACAAGCCAGCAATGATGCGGCCATCAGCTGTGGATAGTTACTGGAGTACTGCCCCTGCATCTTTGCGAGCGCTGCGGACAGAGGCATCACGTCCCTGTTACAGATCAAAGGCCACATCAGGTCTTTATACGCGAACACCGCGGTAAAGATGCCTAAGGAGACCATACCGGACTGGGTCAGGGGCGCCATGATGAACAGGAAGGTCTGGCCGATGTTGCAGCCATCCAGCCTGGCAGCCTCCTCCAGATCCTTCGGAAGACCCATATAGGTCTGCCGGAGCAGGAAGGTACCGAAAGCGGTGACCATACCCGGGAAGATCAGGGCGAAGATCGTATCCAGGACCCCAAGCTTACTGACCATCAGGTACTGGGGGATGATGAAGATCTGTCCGGGCACCATCATCTGGAACATGACCAGAGAGAACATCAGGTTCTTGCCCGGGAAGTTCAGGCGTCCAAAGGCATAGCCGGCCATGGTAGCCGTCAGCACGGCACAGACCACACGGCCTAAGATCAGCAGCAATGTGTTCACATACAGTACCGGGAAATCCATGTTATTGATAACGGTGACAAAGTTCTCTGTCCTCCAAACGGTAGGGAAGATCACAAAGGGGTCTACGGAAGTGGATTCCGTGATGCTCTTAAACGCGGTCAATGCCATCCAGACAAACGGTACCAGCATGGTGATGGATACCAAGATCAGCAGCAGATGGATGGACGCTGCGGTCAATTTCTGTTTTTTCTCCATACTTTCCATATCCGTTCCTCCTTAATTGTAGTATACGTACTTCTGCGCCTTGTTCTCCAGCAGCGTGATGACCATGATGATCACCAGCAGGAACACAACGATCGCAGAGCCTACGCCCTTGTTGTTATTTACGAAGGATTCCTGGTAGAACAGATAGACCAGGGACTGGGTCTTATAGAGAGCCGGGTTGTTCTTATCCATGACCATGAAGATCAGGTCGAACACCTGCAGGCCGCCGATCACACGGGTGATCGCCACGAAGAAGATCGTGGGGGACAGCAGCGGGATCGTGATGTGGAAGAACTGATAGATCCCGTTGGCGCCGTCGATGCTGGATGCCTCATAGTAATCTCTGGGGATATCCTGCAGACCGGCCAGGAAAAGGACCATGTTGTAGCCTAAGATGGACCATACGCCGATCACAGCCACCGCATACACGGCGATGCTGGGATTGGAGATCCAGTTGATCTTTGCACCCAACATATGGTTCAAAAGACCAAATTCAGAGTTGTATAACCATCTCCATACCATGGCGATCGCAGCAGGAGCCGCTACCATGGGCAGGAAGAAGATCGTACGGTAAGCCGCGCGGCCTACCATCTTACGGTTCAGGAATACAGCCAGCACCAATGCGATCGCGATCGAGAACGGCACTTCGATGATCGCATATTTAAAGGTGTTCACCAGGGCCTGCCAGGTGGTCGCATCGCCCAGGATCTTCTGGTAGTTCGCAAGGCCGACAAAGATATTTCCTCTGCCGAAATCCCCGGTCTTAAAAAAGCTTTCCCAGATCGTCTTGAAAATGGGGTAGATGTTCAATACGATCAGTCCGATCATAGTCGGAAGGATAAATGCCCAGCCCCAGATACATTCGTTCTTCTCTTGGCTGGTCCATTTCTTTTTCGTCGCGGTCTTCGTTTCGTTCGCCATGCTTATCCCCTCCTATATCTTCGATTTTATCCCCCGCCCCGAAAAAGGGCGGGGATGCTTCTTTTCTTACTGTTCCTCTGCGATCGCAGCGTTCATCTGCTCCGCCACCTTCATGCAGGCATCGCTCATGGCCGTATTGCCGTTCCAGGCTTCCTTTAAGGTCTCGGTCATCTGGTTCCACCAGGTCAGGGTCGCTCTGGTCGAGGGACGGAACACGATATCCTCACGCATATCCAGGTAGGGCTGTAAGTTGAACTTATCGGTATTGCTCACCCAGCCGTCGGACATGCCGTCATATGCGGACATGGTCACGCCCAGGTCGGCCTGCTTCTTCTGCATATCCTTGGTGCCGAACCATTCTACTAACTGCCAGGCTGCATCGGGGTTCGCCGTCTTTGCGCTGACAGACCAGCCAAGGCCGTTGTACAGGGACACTCTCTTGCCCGTCTCCGGGTCCTTGGGGAGTACGGCTACGTCGCAGTGCTCTGCTATGTACTCATGCTCTTTGAAACCTGCTACCATCCAGGAGCCCTGGGTCAGCATAGCGATCTTGCCGGATCCTAAGAGCACGTCGGTCCCGGTCTCTGCCATAACGGTGGCCGGAGGCATCACGTTCTTGATCATCTTATCTACGAACTCCATGGCCTTGATGGTGTTTGGATCGTCAAAGCCGGAGGCCTTCTTGTCGTCTGTCAGGACCTTGCCGCCCATGGTGTAGATGATGTTCATCCATCCGTCCTGCTCGTTGCTGGGGTTCATAGCGGTGCCGTACTGGCTGCCGTCGTCCTTTGTGAGCTTCTCTGCCGCATCGTAGAAATCGTCCCAGGTCCAGGTGTCATCCGGATAAGCCAGACCGGCATCGTCAAATAAGGTCTTATTGTACCACAGCGCGATCGTATCCATGTCCTTCGGGATCCCGTAGACCTTACCGTCATAGGTGTACAGATCCTTGATATCCTGGGGGAACTTATCCATCTCAAGCTTGTCACTGGAAGCGACCCGATCGGTCAGATCCATAAGGATATCATTGGACATATATTTCTGCGCCTCATTCGAGTGCATCCAGAACACATCCGGCATATCGCCGCCGGAAGCGCCTGCCTCCAAAAGGGTCCAGTACTGATCCCAGGTGATGACCTGCAGATCGGCCTCGATACCGGTAGCTTCCGTAAAGTCCTTGATGATCTCGTTCAGGCCCGCCTGCTGGTTGTTATCCCAGATCGCTACAGAAAGCTTAACGATCTTCTTTTTCATAAAAATACCTCCGCTTGTTTTTTTTGGACAGGATAGACCTCCAGGTCTTGTCTGCCATACTTTAACTTTGCATGTGCCAAGGTAAAAATATACAACTTTCCTTGTGTATTTTTGTCACATTGGTCACATCAGGTATTTTTATTATAGGCGATCTGCATAGTAGCGTACATAGAAATATGTGATCGTTTAATAGAATTATGTTGTTAATTCGCACAATCCCACAAATTTTTCTATATTTTGATGCTCAAAGAAGGATTTTATGGTAATATTAAAACAACAAAACGCTTTATGCGATCTTTCCATATATTTGACCGGCCCAGGCCGCAGAAGACTATCCATCCCGCCACTTTAGGAGGCTGACCATGTCTATCCCAACCCCACAGTATTTTGTCGGTACCACCTTCCGCACCCTGACCAGCCCGTTGATCGACGGTTCTGAGCTGTGCCTGACCGTGTGCGGCATCGAGCGCTGTCCCACCGATCAGTTTTACGGTCCCACCGTCCGTCCGGACTATCATGTCCATTTTATCTTATCCGGCAAAGGGACCTATGAGGTGAACGGCAAGTCCTATCACCTCCACCGGGGTCAGATCTTTGTGACCTACCCGGATACGCTGGTCTACTATCACGCCGATCCGGAAGATCCCTGGTATTATACCTGGGTCTCTTTCAGCGGCACCAAATCCTCGCTCTATCTGGAAAAGGCCGGGATCACCGCCGAAGAGCCGATCCGGGACTGCTACCTAGAACCGGAGGATTTTATGGCCTTTACCAATAAGATCTTAGAACGCCATGAGCTGACCATCATCAATGAGCTGATGCGCAACTCCCTGCTCTATGAGATCTTAACTCTGCTGGTGGATTCCCAAAACCGCTATCTGACCGCTAACCACAAGCCCATAGTCCCGGATTACTCTGCCGCCTATTATGTGGACCATGCGGTCCGGTACATCCATGACAACTATGCCAAGATCCGGGTCAGCGATGTGGCTTCCTATATCGGGATCACCCGCTCCTATCTGACCCACATGTTCCAGCAGAAGCTCCAGCTCTCTCCCCAGAAATATATCCTGAACTACCGGCTGGAGCAGGGGAGCCTGCTCCTTCGGACCACGGATCTTCCGATCCAGGAGATCGCGGCACGGATCGGCTATGAAAACCCGCTGACCTTTTCCAAGATGTTCAAGAACGCTTATGGCAGGAGCCCGAAAAACTACCGCGATCAGCTCCGCAGGGAACCGACCGGCTGACATCAGGCTCTGCACTTACCCAGATCTTGGGCCCGGCCAGGGGCTGCCGGCAGCTCTCCGCTTTCGACAGCCCCTGATACCGCGCACCCGTTCTCTCATCGCTCACCGGTCTATCGGTCTTTATCGGTATGTCTCTTCGTTAGTTTATCCGTCTGCATCTGTGCATCCAGCGCACCGCTGCTTTGACCGCTCTTACTCCTCCGCGATCTGCTGGTTCATGTAGTTTGCGATATCCTTGCACACCTCTTCCATGGTCATGTCACCGGTATAGGCTTTGACCATGGTGGTCTGGGAATAATCCTCCCAAAGCTTCGTGTTCTTGGTATATGGACGGATCTGCATGTCTGCGGTCATATCCAGGTAAGCCTGCAGGTTAAATTCCGGCGCACAGTTTACCCAGGTATCGGAGGTCCCCATGTAAGCGGACATGGTCACGCCCAGCTCAGCCTGCTTTTCCTGAGCTTCCTTGCTGCCAAAGTACTCTAAAAGCTTCCAGGCCTCCTCCGTGTGGTCGCCGTCTGCCGCCGCCGCCCAGCCAAGGCCGTTGTAGATGGTCTTTCTGGTGCCGTCCTCTGCCTTTGGAAGGACCGCCACATCACAGTTCTCGTCGGTGTACTCATTGGACTGGAAAGCGGATACCATCCAGGATCCCTCCAGCGCCATGGCCAGCTTCCCGGATCCTAACAGCACATCCGGCGTGGTCTCGGCCATGACCTCCACAGCCGGCATGCTCTTGGTCACCAGATCATCGTACCACCACTGCATGGCCGCGATGGTCTCCGGCGAATCCCAGGCGGAAGCACTCTTATCATTGTTCAGCACAGAGCCGCCCATGCTGTAGATCAGGTTATAGTAGCCGTCCTGGTTAAAGGATGGCGGGGAGGAAAAGCCGTACACGCCGGTCTCTTTATCCGTCAGCTTCTCAGCCGTATCGGCCATGGTCTGCCAGGTCCAGGTGTCATCGGGGTACGCCACCCCGGCCTCGTCAAAGATCGCTTTATTATACCAAAGGCAGATCGTATCATAATCCTTGGGGATCGCGTAGGTCTTTCCGTCTAACTGGTACAGCCCGGTGATATCCTCATAGTAGTTGGCCAGATCGATCTTATCGCTCTGGGCGATCCGGTCGGTCAGATCTAACAGGATGTCATTGCTCATGAACTTCTGGCTGTAGTTGGAATGCATCCAGAACACATCCGGAAGATCGCCGCCGGAAGCACCTGCCTCTAAAAGAGTCCAATACTGATCCCAGGGCACCACCTGCAGATCCACGGCGATGCCGGTCTCACTGGTAAAATCATCGGTGATCTGCTTTAATCCGGCTAACTGGGCATTGTCCCAGATCGCCACGGAAAGCGCGCCGCCGGAGCCTCCGGTCTCGGATCCGCCATCGCCGCTCTCGCCATCGCTGCTGCTCCCGCCGCCGCAGGCCGCCAGGGAAAGGCACATCGCACCTGCCAGTGTCAACGCCAGTACTCTTTTCTTCTTCATCTTTCTTCCTCCTCTTTTTTATTTGGGTCTTACCTTTGAAGTACCTGCATTATAACATGGACTTTCTGCCCAAAACATGACCGGATGTGCTGTGCATATAGACTAAACTGCTTTTTTCCTTTCGTCCTTTTCCACTCCTGATCTGGCAAAGCGCACGAACATCCGGCTATCCTATCCTCCATATCGCATCCAGATCCGTCAAAATGTCCTGTCCGGTCATAGCAGCCCCAGAAAACGACCGCCGGACCTCCATGCCTTGCCAGGACACCGTTATAGATAAAAGGGAGACTGGGAGATCCGATATCTTTACGGCAAAAAAGGAGACCGTACAAGGTCTCCTTCTCTTGTACGGTCTCCTGCCCGCGATCTTTCTGGCCTGCCCTCGATCCGCCTGCCCTCTCCGCAGTCCGCTCTTGCCCCCGTCCGGGAACACAAGGCGGCCGTGGGCAAGATGCTCTAGTCAACGGAACAAGGTACAGCCCATCTCCTTAAAGGAGACGATCTTCCTCTCGATATCCTTCCGGTCCACATCAAAAGCCTCCGCCAGGTGATCCAGACAGAGATAGCTGGTGCTCCCCCGGTTGATCAGCTTTTTTGTGGCCCCGATCTCATCCGGGGTCAATACACGCTTGCATCTTTGGCAGCGCTCTTTTTCTCCTGTCTCCATCGATCCTTTCCTTACGCTCTCACTAGGCGGCACCGATACAGCCTGCAGTCATGGCCCGGGACCACCGCGATATGGTAATCCCGCACCACCCCCAGATCCTCTCCGGTGAACATATCCTCCATCTGGAAGCCATAGCCCGAGGCATAGGGGACCCCTGCATCCGCAAAGATACAGCTGATCTCCTGTTCTTCCTCATGCAAGTTATAATAGGCGATCACAAAACGGTTATCCGAAAGATGCTTGATAAAGGTGTACAGCTTATCCTTGACGATCTTTAACGGCTCCACCGCATCCGCCTTTTCCTCCTTGGGCACCGGCACGGCAACGCTCCGCCTCCCCAGCAGGCAGGGCGGACGGCATTCCCTGTCCTGATCCACCTCGATCAGCCTTTGGTTTAAGAGGAGGCCTTCCATCTGAGGCGTCATATCCCGGATATCCGCCCCGATCATCAACGGTGAGCCGGCCAGGCACCAGAGTGAGAACTGCATCCGGTATTCTCCGTCTGTGCAGGGCTTACCGATGGCCGCATTCCCCTTATTGTACATCCCCACGGTCAGCATATCCAGATCGTTAAAGCAGTAAGGCCCCGACTGACTGAAATGCTCCAGCTGGGACTGGAAGATCCCCATGAAGGAGCGGTAATTGTCAAAGATATCCCCGGTAGAGCGATAGGTGTGGGCTCCGATCGAGCGCATCCAGTTCCAGGACTGCTCCGCGCCCCAGTTGCAGGCGGCAAAGCAGATCTCTCTGCCGGTGGCCTTTAAGGCCATGCTCATGGTGTGATACCGGTTCATTCCGTCTGCATTTTTAGGGAAATTGCAGTAATCATATTTTAGGTAATCCACGCCCCACTCTGCAAAAAGCGCCGCGTCCCGGAATTCATGGTCGTAGCTGGAGGGGTAGCCTGCACAAGTCAGGATCCCCGCGCAGGAATACATCCCAAATCTCAATCCCTTGCTGTGGACGTAGTCTGCCACAGCCTTCATCCCGTGAGGGAACTTTTCCGGATCCGGCACCAGATCGCCGTTCTCATCCCGCTCCTTTAACGCCCAGCAGTCGTCGATCACCAGATACTCGTACCCGGCAGCCAGATATCCCTTCTCCACCATCGTATCCGCGATCTGGAAGATCAGCGCCTCATCGATATCCTTGCCAAATGTGTTCCAGGAATTCCATCCCATAGGGGGTCTTACTGCTATCATACCCATTCCTCCTTCACTATGTCCATATACTCTGGCCATCATCGTTCATCTTAGCATGAGCATAGCGGAAATAGGGGAGGTTGTACATAGTGTAGTGTATAGTGGATATGGCGTAATGTGCTCTGTAAGGCGTACATTGTACCGCATGCATCCCGGATCGATCTTGATCGCTTTCAGGCTGCTCTATCTTCATTGACACCGCTCTGATAGCTGCCGCTGCCTACAAAAAGCAGGATTGACGTTCTGCCCAAAAGCGATCATAATGGGACTATCGGGATATACTGACCATATGTACCCTATCGACGACGAACAGAAAGTGAGGACGATGACTTTGATCAAACGCAAGGAAGCAGCTTTAGAGACCACCTGGAAGCTGGAGGATATCTTAGAGAGCGACGAGGCCTGGGAGGAGCTTTTTGTCCAGGCAAAGGAAGACGTAAAGCAATACCAGACCTACAAAGGCCGCTTATCCAGATCTGCCGACACCTTATACCGATGCCTGCAGGCCGATGAGACGATCTCTCTTAAGATCGAAAAGCTGTATGTCTATGCCCGGATGCGCTCGGACCAGGATACAGGGGATCCTAGATACTTGGAGATGTTCGGCCGGGCCCAGTCCCTCTCGTACAGCGCAGGGGAGCTGTCCTCTTTCCTTGTGCCGGAGATCTTAAGTATACCGGAGGAGAAGCTGGAGGCTTTCATGGCTTCCGGCAACGGGCTGGATCGCTACCGGCGGATGATCGACCAGATCCTGGCCAAAAAGCCCCATACCTTAAGCGGCCCCATGGAGGAGCTTTTGGCCCAGTCCTATGAAGCCACCCAGGGCGCTGCCCAGATCTTCAATATGTTCAACAACGCGGATGTCCGTTTTCCCCAGATCGTAAACGAAAAGGGCGAAAAGGTGCAGATCACCCACGGGAATTATATCGCTCTGCTGCAAAGCAGCGACCGCCGTGTACGCCGTGAGGCCTTCCAGGGCCTGTATGGGGTCTACCGTCAGTTTGAGAACACCCTGGCCGCCACCTACAGCGCCCATGTCAAACAGGCCGTCTACTATGCCAAGGTGAAAAACTATCCTTCCAGCCGCGCCCATTCCCTGGCGGAAAATGAGGTGCCGGAAACGGTCTACGACCAGCTGGTCTCCACGGTGCGGGCCCATCTCCCCCTGCTCCACCGCTATGTGAAGATCCGGAAGGAGACTCTGGGGCTCCAGGATATCCATATGTACGACCTGTATGCCCCTCTGGTAACAGGGATCTTTCGCACCTACCCCTTTGAGGAGGCCAAGGAGGTCGTCAAGGAGGGCCTGACGCCTTTGGGGGAAGAATACCTGTCCATCCTCCAGGAGGGCTTTGACCGCCGTTGGATCGATGTCTACGAAAATGAGGGCAAACGGAGCGGGGCTTATTCCTGGGGCGTTTACGGGACCCACCCCTATGTGCTCTTAAATTACAATGGGACTCTGGACCATGTGTTCACCCTGGCCCATGAGATGGGCCATGCCATCCATTCCTACTACTCGGACCGCACCCAGCCCTATATCTACGCCGGTTACAAGATCTTTGTTGCGGAGGTGGCCTCCACCTGCAATGAAGCGCTGCTGATCCGCCATCTCCTTGATAAGACCCAGGATAAGGAGCTGGAACGCTATCTGCTGGATCATTTCCTGGAAAGCTTCCGGGGCACCCTGTTCCGCCAGACTATGTTCGCGGAGTTTGAAGCTATGGTCCACAAAAAAGCGGAGGCCGGGGAGACCTTGACCGCAAAGGAGCTGTGCGCCATCTACCGGCAGCTGAACGTGGACTATTTCGGACCGGAGATGGTGGTGGATGAGGAGATCGATCATGAATGGGCCAGGATCCCCCATTTTTACACGCCCTTCTATGTCTATCAGTATGCCACCGGCTTTTCCGCCGCGATCGCCATATCCAGCCGCATCCTGGCCGGAGAGCCCGGCACGCTGGAAGGCTATAAAAAGTTTCTTTCCAGCGGCTGCACGATGCCGCCGATCCAGCTCCTTAAGCTGGCCGGTGTGGATATGTCCGCGCCGCGGCCTGTGGAGGACGCCTTAAAGGTATTTGAAGAGCTTTTACACCGTTTCAGCGCGTGACTAAAGACGTATGAAGGATGGGGGGCTTTGTCTGAGGGATCGTCTGCCGGTGTGATATGGATCCGGATCATGTTGTTTGATCGATGCTTCAAAACAGCTCCAAAAAGGCATCGGGGATCATATCGAGACCACATTTCCCATGACCGATATGCCGTTTAAAGGCTCTATCCCAAAAATGATGGCTAAAAAGGATCCGGTTTATCATGGAGTATATATCGCTGCACGAGAACTTGCAGATCACTGTCAAAAGTCATAGGTTGGACAAAAAGTTGCTAAGGAGGCACATATGCATTTCGTACGACCAGAAAAGCTGACCTCACGTCAAAAAGAGGACCTTATGGACCTGCTTGCGGACTGTCGGAGAGCAGAGCCGATCACCCTCTCCATCCCGGAGGACGCCGACCGCTGCCTCCTGCTCTATGATAGCCCTGTCTCTATACAAGAGAAGTGCCAGAGAGCGACAGGACAGGACACAGCCGCGCAGGAGACCGCCGGACAAGGCGCAGCAGGCCCTCTGGCCTCCTGCCTGCTCATCTGCGATACGCCGGATGATGTATGGGAATGCTATGCCTTCACCCGCCCCTGCAGCCGGCGAAAAGGCTGCTTCTCCCGGCTGGTCGATGAGGCATGCCGCATGGCAGAGGAAGAGGAAAGGAAAAGCGGCCGGCCGATCGATCTGTCCTTCCTCTCGGACCAAAAAAGTCCCCAGGGGCTGGCCGCCGCGGAGGCCCTGGGGATGACCCTGTGGTACTCAGAGCACCAGATGGAGCTGGACCTGGGCGCCCCCGGCCAGACGCTCGATCCATGCCTCCCTGCCGATCAGGAGACCGATCCAAGCGGTCTTTCAGGCCGGGATCCAGATCCGAAAGCAAAGCCCCGCCTCCTCCTGCGCTGCGAGACGATCACAGAGGAGCAGGAGGACGGCCCCCTTAAAAGCCTGCTCTTTTCGGCTTACCCCAGCCTGGCTGCATCCGCACCACAGCGCTGGAACGCCGGCGATATGGCCACCAGGGAGGCGATGGCCCCTGCGGCCTCCCCCATCGGCACCTGCCGCCTGATCTTCTACGGACCATCCTGCTTTTATCTCTACCATGTGCAGATCCGGTCCGATCTGCGCGGCAGGGGATGGGGCAGAGCCTTTTTAGACGCCCTTTTTCAGCAGCTCCCTGCAGGCTCCCGGCTCACCCTGCAGGTGTCCTCCTTAAATGAGCCAGCCTTGGCCTTGTACAAAAAAACAGGGTTTCGCATCACCGAAACCCTGTCCTACTACATTTTTTAACACCTACTCCCGGACCGTGATCCCTCTCGCCTCGATCTTCTTTCGTATCTCCAGCATCCGCTCATCGGTCCGGGCGATCACATCGGCACATTCCCGCAGCTCCTCGCTGATATCCGTCTCTTCCCCCAGCTCCTTCTTATACTTGAGCTGGTGATCCAAGCTGGCCCAAAAATCCATGGCCATGGTCCGGATCTGCACCTCCACCCGCATAGGCTTTTTCCGGTCGGAAAAGAACACCGGGACCTCGATGATCATATGATAGCTCCTGTAGCCGTTGGCCTTAGGACTCTTAAAATAATCCTTGATCGCGATCACCCGCACATCATCCTGGCGGATCAGCATATCCGCCACCTCATAGATATCATCGATGAACGAACAGATGACCCGGATCCCCGCCACGTCGTCCAGATTTTCCACAAGAGATTCCAGGGAGAGGGGATACCCCCTCCGCCGCAGCTTTTCCATGATGCTGGCAGGCTTTTTGATCCTGGACTGGATCATCTCGATCGGGTTCCTCTGGTTCCGCACGGACAATTCGTCGTTCAATACTTCCAGCTTGGTCTTCACCTCACGGATAGCGCAGGAATACATCATCATGACCTGCTGGAACTGCCTGCCCACATGGATCAGGCTCTCCGGGACCTCCGCCATATCCGGCACACGCACGATCGACTGGTCCAGCTCATTATTTGGGGTCCTACTGATCTCCATCACACCATCTTCCTCAGACCTTCTCCACTGCGCTCACCGCATCTTCCAGCCACTCTTCCTTCAGGTGTTCGATCTTGCCGGCATCGACCAGCTCTGCCACCTTCGGGTCGATCGGGAGCTTTGCCAGTACCTTCAGGCCATGCTCCTTAGCTACCTCTTCGATATGGCTCTCCCCAAATACGTTGATCTTCTTCCCGCAGTCCGGACAGGTCAGATAGCTCATATTTTCCACGATGCCGATGATCGGGATATCCATCTTCTTGGCCATGTTCACCGCTTTCGCCACGATCATAGACACCAGCTCCTGGGGAGAGGTGACGATGATGATCCCGTCTACCGGGAGGGACTGGAACACGGTCAGGGGTACATCACCGGTCCCCGGCGGCATATCCACGAACATAAGATCGATATCCTTCCACAAGGTCTCTGACCAGAACTGCTTTACCGCGCCTGCGATCACAGGACCTCTCCAGATCACCGGATCTGTGGCATTATCCAGCAACAAGTTTGCCGACATCACCTGGATCTTGTTCATGGTCTCCACAGGCATCATCAGCGCTCCGTCCGAAGTCATCCCCACGATCTCCTTATCCAGACCAAACGCTTTCGGGATAGACGGCCCGGTGATATCCGCGTCCAGGATCGCCGTCCTCTTCCCTTTGCGTTCCATCGCCACGGCCAGCAAGGAGGTCACCAGTGATTTCCCCACGCCGCCCTTGCCGCTGACGATCCCGATCACCTTCTTTACAGAGCTCGCCGGATGCAGCGGCTCCAGAAAGCTCTCCTGCTCCTGGGTCCTGCTGCCGCAGTTCTCCCCGCAGGACCCACAATCATGGTTACAAGTCTCGCTCATTGCTATGCATCTCCTTTAAAAGTCTATATCTGAAAACTGTATCGATATCCGATCATACACAACCATTTCATTATAAAGCCCCGGGCAGAAAAAGTCCAGTACTTCATATTTCTTTCACAATTGCGCGATCCTGGTCGCTGACCACCGTCACCGTCTGGTAAGGCACATGGATCCCCTTCTCTTTAAAGATCTTTAAGACCTCTACGCGTATATCACTGCACGCCTGGAAGCTATTATCCAGATTTTTGGTCCACACCGTGGTCTTTAAGACGACCCCGTTCTGGGTATACCCTTTGACAAAGACACCGTTAGCTGTGGTATTTAAGGACAGCGGATGGGCGATGCAGATCTTCTGGACCAAAGCCTGCGCGGTCTCTATGTCTGAATCATAGGAGATCTCCACCTCAAAGAAGTTTCCGATATCCCCTTGAAAATTCGTATTGGTGATGACAGCCGCATCCATGACCGAATTAGGGACGATGCAGCTCTCGCCGTTAAACTGGCGGATCACCGTATGACGGATGGTGATATCCTTTACGATGCCCTCAGCCACGATGTTCCCGCCCTGGACCACTTTTATCTTCTCGTCCACATTGTAGGGCTTTGACACAGATAAGGAAAAGCCGCTGATGACATTGGAGAGAGCCTGCTGGGCGGCGAAGGTGGCGATCGCTACCACCAGGGAGCTGCTCTGCAGCAGGACACGGCTGATATCCTTTGTCACTTCAAACTGCTGGAAAAGGCTGTAGGTCACCACCAGCGCTACCAGAAAATTGATCGCACTCTTTAAGAAGCGCAGATTGACCGAGTTATGCCTCTTGGCCATCAGATGGAATGCCAGGTTGACCAGCCGGTTCAAGGCGATCTCGATCAGAAAAAAAATCCCTATCTTAAATAAACTATCCATTTTCCTCCTTACTTAGCCACTCTGCCCCGCCGGCCGGGATACGGCAGCCTCAACGTGCCAGCCCGGTACGGATCGTCCGAAAGATACCCGAAGCCTCCAAAAGCCTTCCCACAGAGAAGAGGATAAAGGAATCGATCGGCCACATTATCGCATTTTTGATCAGGCGGGCCGGGAGCAGCACCATAAAGGCCTTCCCGTACAGGATCGAGACCCAAAGGGTATTGAGGAACACATTGCACACCAGCACCACGATCAGCTTTGCCACCAGGATCCGCGGCAGGGTAAAGGGCCTCTTGTAAAAGAAACTGCCGTAGATCAGGCTGGCCAGCACCGCATTGAAGGTGAAGCCGGGGAAAAACATGCCGGAGGGCTTCAGCAGATATTTCAGCACGTCCAGCACGCCGCCAAAACACCCGCCCACCACAGGGCCGAACAGATAGTCCACCAGGCGGTTCGGGATACCGGAAAACCCGATCTTTACATAATTCCCGATCTCAATGGATGTAAGATACCCCAGTGCGACCGCGACTGCCGCGAACATGGCACAGGTAGTGACCGTGCGCAGCTGCCGCATCTCCTGGCAGGACTGCACATACAGCCTTGGAAGCTGCTTCATTTCCTGGTAAGACTGCGTGAACAAAGTGGTCGATCTCTTCATAAAAAATTACCTCCTTTGCAGAACGCACTCGACTACAATAGGAGATACCCATCTCAGATTGCAGCGGGATGCGACCTGTGTACCGCAAAGGCTCCACGGCCCGGCGCGTCCTATCTTACGCCCCGGTCAGTCCGCCTTTTTCGTCCAGCTGGCAACTCCCTGTCCAACCGGCACTTAACGCACACAGATCTACTCTGCATATTCTATTTTATTTTTGCGCCTGCCAGATGTATGGACCATCTCTTAGTGCGCTGTACTACGATCATAACGGAAGGCACAAAAAAATGCAAGCACTATTTTGGTCCACTATCCACACCACCGATCGCTGTATAGGTGCAGGCGCATGACCGGTCACATGCCTGCATCCGAAGGCCAGTCCCCCACAGTGTCCCTCTACTCCGCCTCCCAATACAGCACCCCGTCCTCCTCGGTCCGGAACACAAAATCCTGATCCCGGAGATATTCCAGACAGGAAAAGGTCTTGCTGGTCACCATCTTGAGGAACATCAGCTGTGCCTGGTCCTTTGGTATCCCCTGGACCCCATAGGCCAGCATGGCGATCTGCACCACGGTCATGGGCTGTCTCTCATGGCGCACCAGCTGCTCAATGATCTGGATCTTCTCCAGATAGGCAAATGCGATCTTGTCGATCGTGGTCTGGATCAGCCCGCCCTCAAGCACGGTATCATGGGCCGGGAACAGCCGATAGTCGCCAAAATCCGTTTTTACCATTTCCAGGGACTTAAAATATCCGGTCAGGAGATGCTCGTCCTTAAAGCTGGTCCCCACGATCGGGACGATGTTCCTTATCACCTGGTCCGCGATGAAGAACAGCTTACGCTTACGCTCCACCAGCCCCATCTGCCCGAAGGTGTGGCCGGGCAGCGGGACCGCCTCCAGCTTATTGTCTCCGTAGCAGAAGATCTGGCCCGGCTCTATGGGCGCATAGTGAAAGCGGGAGATGTTCAGCTCATGTAAAAGATCCTTCTCCACCGCTGCAGTGAACAGCTCCCACAGCTTCGGCGTCCTCTTTGGGGTGATCCCCACATACTTTAACACCTGTTCCTGATCGTCATGGAGATGGGAGTTATAATGGAGGCAGTCATAGTGATGCCTCTCCTCCGCCGGATCCATGAAGATCCTTGTCCCTCTCTCCTCCAGCACGCAGGCCAGTCCGCAGTGATCGTAATGCTTGTGGGTGAGGAACAGATCCAGCCGGTCAAAGGCGATCTTCAGCTCCTCCATAGCCCATTCCAGATCCTCCAGGCACTTTTTATCATAGAAGCCCGCATCGATCATAAGGCTCCTGTCCTTTTTCCGGTCCTTTCCCGGTATGATAAAGATATTGATCTGCGCAACACCTTTTGACCCGCTTTGGAGATCCAGCCGAAAGATCCCCGGAAATACCTCGGTCAGCTCTTTTGCCATAACCTACCCTGCTTTCTGTATCGATCTGTCTTGCTCTCGATGCTGTCTTAAACGTACCAAACGGTGGACCGCCAGCGCGATCAAAGTCCCTAAGACCGCTCCGGCTAAGACATCCGACGGAAAATGCACAAAGAGATACAGTCTGGAAAAACCGATCAGCGCCGCCAGTATCCCCGCCGCCAGCCCCCACCGCCGATCGTAGAGAAAGATGCTGACCGCCGCCTCAAAGCCTGCCAAAGTATGCCCTGAGGGAAAGGAAAAATCTTTCGGGACCGCCACCAAGGTCCCCACGCCAGGATCGATCCAGCAGGGGCGGCTGCGCCCCACCAGCTCCTTTAACAGACAGTTCCCCACAAGAAACCCGGCTGCCAGCGACAGCAGGACGGCTATCCCCCAGTCCCGGGTCCTTCTATGGCAGGACAATGCACCTCCCAGCACGATCCAGAACCACCCCTTATCGCCCAGAAAGGTCAATACCACCATCAACCGGTCCAGCCAAGGGGAATGGATGCCCTGGAGTTGATACAGGATCGAAAATTCCATACACTATGCTCCTTGTCTGCTCTTTGCGCCGCAGAAGTATCTGCGGCCGACAGCTTTTAGCCTGCGGGGCATCTTCACATGTCCGTTCCGAACATGATCCCCGCATCCTTCCTGGCCACCACCAAAAGCTCCATGATCAGCAGGGTCTGGCCCAGCATATCGTAACAGGCTGGCAGATCCCGCTCCTTTAGCTGCCGTGCGAACTCCTGCAACTCCGGGGTCAAAGATCCCGGCTGTAGATCCTCGCTCAAGACCTCCCGCACCTCATCCTTCTTGAACAGCACCCGTTTGCTGGAGCTCACCGGCCCCTCCAGGAAAAAACAGCCTTCCTCCCCCTGCACCATGGCAAAACAGGGACTGTCCGAATCCTTAGCCCCGCAGCACACAGCCTGGAAGCCGTCATACCCCATGGTGACGATACCAGAGGTGTCGATGCCATTGTACCCTACATTGGCGGCATAGCGCACCCACTGGGGCCTTCCGAAGAGCGCCACCACAAAGTGGAGATTGTACATATTGATATCGTAGAGGCAGCCACCGGAAAAAGCGGGATCGAAGGCCGGCAGCACATTCCCGTTCACATAGGCATCATACCGGCTGGAACGTCTGGAATAGTTGCACTGTACCAGCTTGATCGCGCCGGCCCTCCCCAGATTCTGCTTCACAGCAAGAAAATTCTCCGCATAAGGGATCTTGCAGGCCTCCCAGAGGAACAGGGACTTGCTCTTGGCAAGGCGGATCAGCTCTTCAGCTTCGTCGTATTCCGTGGTAAAGGGCTTTTCACAGATCACGTTCTTCCCGGCCAGGAGGGCTTCTCTGGCATACGCATAGTGGAGGCTGCTGATGATCCCGATGTAGACTGTATCGATATCCGTCCGACTCAAAAAGACCGGATACTCCGTATAGATCTCCCGGATCGAAAAACGGTCTGCCAGCTCTCTTGCCCGGTTTAAACTGCCCTGACGGACACAGATCGCCTGTACCCGGATGTCCGAGACGGCCCGGACATCTCTCAGCAGCCTGCTCACGATCATGCCATTGCCCACTACGCCTAACTTCATATCGCCCTGTCCTTTCTTCTGTCAGATCCTGCGCCCTTATATCCGCTCAGACGCTGTGCGTGTGCGCCGCGTCCTACTCTCCTACTCCTCTTCCTGCTGAGGCAGCGCCCCCTTGAACATCTTATCCACTTCCAGATACGATCTCTTTAAAGATACCGGTTTCCCGTCCCTGGACAGGAAGCAATGCCGGGTCTCCCCCACACACCTGAGCTCCCCTGTCTCCTTATCGGTCACCGAATACTCGATCGTCATCTTCACCCCATTATATGACTTTAGGATCGGGATGATGAGGACCGTGTCTCCAAAGCGGGTCATGGACCGGTATTCGCAGGTCACATAAAGCACCGGGCTCAAGATCCCCCGGGCCTCCATCTCCTCATAGCCGATCCCCATCTGGCGCAGCAGGTCCGTCCTGGCTTCCTCAAACCAGCGGATATAATTGGAATGATGGATGATCCCCATCTGATCGGTCTCATAATACTGAGTCTTGTGTTCATATGCCTTTAATTTCATAACAATATCATCTCCTATCTGATCTAGTATAACACAAAAAGAAGGGGCTTGCCAGCCCCTCTTTCATACTCCTTGGGTTTTCACCTATTTGATCGTTACTTTTCACCAACCTGCCAGAAGGTCCGCTGCGGGAGTGTGAAAAGCAACATTTGATAAAGTCACATCTCCAGCACCTGCCCCGCCACCTGGTCCTCGATCTTTGCTTCTGTCTCCCCCAGGGCGAGGGATAACTCTGTGAAAAGGCAGTCTTTAGCCAGCTTCAGATAGCGGGTATCCATAGCCGGGAGTTTTTTTCCACGGGAGGTCAGCTCGGTCTTTTTCCGGCAAAGGGTATGGAACATCTTCATCCACTCTCTGCAGTCACAGCTCTTCAAAGCCACCTTATAGTTTTCCTCCCGGTGCTTGTGGTCCGGGATCGGCAGCATCCCGATCTCTTTTACCTCCCTTAAGAGTTCGCTGGCCTCTTCCTTTGATACCAGCTTCCGCAAAAAGCTCTTATGGTTTTCCACCGGGATATAGAGACGGTTACCTTGCAGCCCTACC
>CAJUSS010000051.1 GCA_910588895.1 uncultured Lachnospiraceae bacterium | reverse complement strand
TCCGTGTTATGGGCGGTTCAACCAGAAGATATGCAAATATCGGCGATATCATCGTTGCTTCGGTCAAAGATGCAACACCAGGCGGCGTTGTAAAGAAGGGTGACGTTGTGAAGGCCGTTGTCGTCCGTACGGTAAAAGGCGCCCGCAGAAAAGACGGTTCTTATATCCGTTTTGATGAGAATGCAGCGGTCATCATCAAGGAGGATAAGACACCGAGAGGGACCCGTATCTTTGGGCCGGTAGCAAGAGAGCTGAGAGAGAAGCAGTTCATGAAGATCGTTTCTCTGGCTCCGGAAGTATTATAAGGGGGTGGCCACTGTGCGTAAGATCAGAAAAGACGACTTAGTAAAAGTCATCACAGGAAAAGATAAAGATAAGCAGGGCAAGGTCCTTCATGTCGATACCAAGAAAGGCAAGATCTTGGTGGAAGGCTGCAATATGGTGACCAAGCATTCCAAGCCCAATGTTGCAAATCCCCAGGGAGGCATCATCCAGAAGGAAGCTTTCCTGGATATCTCCAATGTCATGCTGGTAGTGGACGGCAAGGCGACCCGCGTTGGCTTCACGGTCAAGGACGGGAAGAAGGTCCGCGTCGCGAAGGCTACCGGCAAGGTGATCGACTAAATGCAGAGAGGAGGAACGGAAATTGGCTAGATTAAAAGAGTTTTATGAAAAAGAGATCGTCGATGCGATGATCAAAAAATTCGGATACAAGAACGTCATGGAAGTGCCGAAGCTCCACAAGATCGTCATCAATATGGGCGTTGGTGAAGCGAAGGACAATGCCAAAGTCCTTGATTCTGCTGTAAGGGATCTGGAGATCATCTCCGGGCAGAAGGCAGTTACCACTAAGGCAAAAAAATCGGTTGCTAACTTCAAGATCCGTGAGGGGATGGCGATCGGCTGTAAGGTGACGCTGCGCGGCGAGAGGATGTACGAGTTCGCCGATCGTCTGATCAACCTTGCGCTGCCTCGCGTGCGTGACTTCCGCGGTGTCAATCCGAATGCTTTCGACGGCAGAGGCAACTATGCGCTGGGCATCAAGGAGCAGCTCATCTACCCGGAGATCGAGTACGATAAGATCGACAAGGTAAGGGGTATGGATGTGATCTTCGTCACCACAGCCAAGACCGATGAGGAAGCTCGTGAACTTTTGACATTATTTAATATGCCATTTGCTAAATGATCAAAAGGAGGATATATCCATGGCAAAGACTTCAATGAAGATCAAGCAGCAGCGCCCTGCTAAATTCTCTACCAGAGAATATAACCGTTGTAGGATCTGTGGCCGTCCACATGCTTATTTGAGAAAATATGGCGTCTGCCGTATCTGCTTCCGCGAGCTGGCTTACAAGGGCCAGATCCCAGGAGTGAAGAAGGCAAGCTGGTGACCGATGATATAGTTGAAATAAAAAAGGAGGACACGACCACTATGACTATGAGCGATCCGATCGCAGATATGCTTACGAGGATACGTAATGCAAATACTGCTAAGCATGATACAGTAGATGTACCTTCTTCCAAGATGAAGCTGGCTATCGCAGATATCCTGGTGAAGGAAGGCTACATCAAGAAATATGAAGTGGTAGAGGACGGCGGTTTCAATACCATCCGCATCACCTTAAAGTATGGAAAAGATAAAAATGAGAAGATCATCTCCGGTTTAAAGAGGATCTCCAAGCCGGGTCTGCGGGTCTACGCAGGCAAGGAAGATATGCCGAAGGTATTAGGCGGCTTAGGCGTCGCCATCGTTTCCACCAACCAGGGCGTCGTGACCGATAAGGAAGCGCGCAAGCTGGGCGTGGGCGGCGAAGTACTTGCATTTGTTTGGTGACCGGAAGCACTTGGCGAGGTGTTTTCGAGCCTAGTGCGAGGTCGTTCACGAACCTTAGTGAAGCCGAGCGGAACGCGAGAGCTGAGCTTAGTTGAGTGAACATACGATCAACACTGAAAACAGAAGATCCGCACAGGATCTTCCGAAAATCTAAGTAGGAGGAGACAGACATGTCACGTATCGGAAAAATGCCGATAGCAGTCCCGGCAGGGGTTACTGTTACGATCGCGGAAAATAATAAAGTGACTGTAAAAGGTCCCAAGGGCACTCTTGAGAGAGAACTGGCGCCCGAGCTTAAGATCGAGGAGAAGGACGGCCACATCCTGGTCACCAGACCCAACGACTTAAAGAGGATGAAATCCCTTCACGGCCTGACCAGGACCCTGATCAACAATATGGTCCACGGTGTCACGGAAGGCTATGAGAAGGTCCTGGAGGTCAACGGTGTAGGCTACCGTGCTGCCAAGCAGGGCAAGAACCTGGTCCTGAACCTGGGCTACTCTCACCCCGTGGAGATGGTGGATCCGGAAGGCATCGAGACGGTGCTGGACGGCCAGAACAAGATCATCGTCAAGGGCATCAGCAAGGAAAAAGTTGGCCAGTACGCAGCCGAGATCAGAGACAAGAGGAGACCTGAGCCGTATAAGGGCAAGGGTATCAAGTATGCGGATGAAGTGATCAGGCGCAAAGTCGGCAAGACTGGTAAGAAATAAGTGAGGAGAGTGTGAGGATGGTTAGCAAACAGTCAAGAAGTAAGATCCGTGTTAAGAAGCACATGAGACAGCGTAACCGTTTTGCAGGTACTGCAGCAAGACCGCGCCTGGCAGTGTTCAGAAGTAACGATCATATGTATGCGCAGATCATCGACGACACTGTTGGCCATACTTTAGTTGCTGCATCCACCGTAGAAAAGGCGGTAAGAGCAGAGCTTAAGAAGACCAATGACGTGGAGGCCGCAGCCCATGTGGGGACGGTGATCGCGAAGAGAGCATTAGAAAAAGGGATCGAGGAAGTCGTGTTCGACAGAGGCGGTTTCATCTATCACGGAAAAGTCCAGGCATTAGCAGATGCAGCCCGTGAGGCTGGTCTGAAATTCTAGTAGAGAGGAGAACAGGCATGAAACGTACGATCATTGATGCCAGTCAGTTAGAGCTCACAGACAGAGTCGTGGCGATCAAAAGAGTCAGCAAGACCGTAAAAGGCGGACGTACCATGAGATTTTCCGCTCTGGTAGTAGTTGGCGACGGCAACGGGCACGTAGGTGCTGGATTAGGAAAGGCCGGCGAGGTCCCGGAGGCGATCCGTAAGGGAAAAGAGGCAGCTGCCAAGAACCTGGTGGAGATCCCCAGAGATGATAACAATAGTATCCCCCATGATTTCTTCGGAAAGTTCGGGAGTGCCAACGTGCTCTTAAAGAGGGCTCCCGAAGGTACCGGTATCATCGCGGGCGGTCCGGTCCGTGCGGTGGTGGAGCTGGCAGGTATCCAGAACATCCGTACCAAATCATTAGGATCCAACAATAAGACCAACGTAGTTTTGGCTACGCTGCAGGGGCTGACCTCATTAAAGACCCCGGAGGAGGTCGCAAGGCTGCGGGGCAGATCTGTGGAAGACATCTTAGGCGAATAGGAGGATAAGAAAATGGCAGAGAAGTTGAGGATCACATTAGTAAAATCCCCTATCGGTGCTATCCCCAAGCAGAGAGCGACTGTCAAGGCCCTTGGCTTAAAGAAGATGCACAAGACAGTTGAGTTACCGGATAACGGCGCTGTTAGAGGTATGATCCAAAATGTCCGCCACTTGGTAAAAGTGGAGGAGATCTAAGAAAGGGGTGCAGACATGGAATTATATAATTTAAAGCCTGCGGAAGGTTCCAAGCACAGCGACAATTTCAGAAGAGGCCGTGGGCATGGATCCGGCAACGGCAAGACAGCCGGCAAGGGCCATAAGGGCCAGAAGGCTCGTTCCGGCGCACCAAGGCCTGGTTTTGAAGGCGGCCAGATGCCATTATACAGACGTATACCGAAGAGAGGGTTCACCAACCGTAATTCCAAGACGATCGTAAGCTTCAACGTCAGCAAGCTGGAGCAGTTTGATGACGGCACGGTCGTGACGATCGAGATGCTGCTGGAAAACGGCATCATCAAAGATGTGCATGATGGTGTGAAGGTCCTTGGAAACGGCGAATTGACCAAAAAGCTGACCGTTAAGGTAAATGCCTTCAGCGAAGGCGCAAAAACGAAGATCGAGGCTTTAGGTGGAACCTGCGAGGTGATATGATATGTTTCAAACGATCCGTAACGCATTTAAGGTGAAGGAGATCCGTAACGGTCTTCTTTACACCTTCATGATGCTGGTCGTGATCCGGTTTGGTTCTCAGCTCCCTACCCCAGGTGTCAACCCTACTTATCTGAAGCAGTTTTTCGATCAGGCAGGGGATGCCCTTGGGTTCCTCAATGCAGTGACCGGCAGCTCCTTCGAGAACATGTCGATCCTGGCACTGAGCATCACACCGTACATCACCTCCTCCATCATCATGCAGCTGTTGACGATCGCGATCCCGAAGCTGGAAGAGATGCAGAAAGAAGGCGAGGACGGGAGACGGAAGATCCTGGAGTATACCCGTTATGTGACGGTGGCTTTGGCGCTCTTACAGAGCTCGGCTATGTCGATCGGTTTTGGCCGGCAGGGCTTCCTGATCGACTATAACCTGTGGAGCATCATCGTAGCCGTCAGCTGTATGACAGCCGGCAGCGCTTTCCTGATGTGGATCGGTGAGCGGATCACGGAGAAAGGGGTGGGGAACGGTATCTCTATCGTTCTGCTGTTCAACATCATCTCCAGCGTTCCCAATGACGGTGTTACTTTGTTCACCCGTTTTATCCGGGGGAAGAAGGTGCCGGTGGCAGTGGTCTCCGCGCTCATCATCCTTGCGATCATCGTGGCGATGGTGGTGTATGTCATCATTTTAAACGATGCGGAGAGAAGGATCCCGGTCCAGTATTCCAAGAAGATGCAGGGCCGTAAGATGGTCGGAGGCCAGTCCTCCCATATCCCGTTGAAGGTCAATACAGCCGGGGTCATGCCGGTGATCTTTGCATCATCGATCATGTCCTTCCCGGTCATCATCGGGCAGTTCATCGGCGTGGATGACGGTACTGTGATCGGAAAGATCTTAGCGGTCTTAAGCACTTCCAACTGGCTGGTACCGGAACGTCCTGTGTATTCGGTAGGGCTTGTGATCTATATCGCGCTGCTGATCCTATTTGCATATTTCTATACGTCGATCTCCTTTAACCCGCTGGAGGTGGCGAACAATATGAAGAAGCAGGGCGGCTTCATCCCCGGCATCCGGCCGGGCAAGCCTACTTCCGATTACCTGGATAAGATCTTGAACTATATCGTCTTCATTGGTGCGGTCGCTCTGACCGTTGTGGCGGTCCTCCCCATCGCGTTTTCCGGTCTGTTCAATGTGAGCCGGATCTCCTTCTCGGGGACCTCCCTGATCATCATCGTCAGCGTTGTGCTGGAGACGATCAAGTCTATCGAGTCCAAGATGCTTGTACGGAATTACAAGGGATTCTTAAATGACTGATGGAATGCAGAAAACCTGCTCCGGCAGTTTTTCTGCAAACCGAGGTATGTCGAGCACTCTCGATCCAGAGAGTGCTTTTGGAGTATAAGGAGGACGTAAGAATGAGATTGATCATGTTAGGAGCGCCAGGAGCAGGAAAAGGGACCCAGGCAAAGAAGATCGCAAAGAAGTACCAGATCCCCCACATCTCTACGGGAGATATCTTCCGGGCGAACATCAAAGCCGGGACGGAGCTGGGCTTAAAGGCGAAGTCCTATATGGACCAGGGCCAGCTGGTGCCGGATGAGGTGACGATCGGGATGCTGCTGGATCGGATATCCCAGGATGACAGCAAGAACGGCTATGTGCTGGACGGTTTTCCCAGAACGATCCCACAGGCAGAGAGCCTGACCGCGGCCTTAAAGGAGCGTGGGGAGAAGATCGACTATGCGGTGGATGTGGATGTGCCGGACGAGAACATCGTAAACCGTATGTCCGGCCGCCGCGCATGCTTAGGCTGCGGCGCGACCTATCATATCCAGTTCAATGCGCCGAAGCAGGAAGGTGTCTGCGATACCTGCGGCGAGAGCCTGGTCCTTCGGGACGATGACAAGGCGGAGACCGTGCAGAAGCGCCTGACCGTTTATCATGACCAGACCCAGCCGCTGATCGACTATTATAAGAAGGAAGGCGTTCTGGCAGAGGTGGATGGGACCCAGGATATGGAGAAGGTCTTCCAGGATATCGTGAAGATCTTAGGGGCATAAAGATGGTATCCATTAAATCGAAGAAAGAGATCGAACGGATGCGGGAGGCGGGCAAGATACTTGCCCGCGTCCATAAGGAGCTGGGGGAGGCGTTAAAGCCCGGCATGTCTACCTGGGAGGTGGATAAGCTGGGGGAGCGTCTGATCCGTGGGTATGGCTGTATCCCTTCCTTTAAAGATTATAACGGGTTCCCGGCTTCGATCTGTGTGTCGGTGAACGATGAGGTGGTCCATGGGATCCCCGACCGGAAAAGGATCCTGCAGGAAGGGGACATCGTCAGCCTGGACGCAGGCGTGATCTACAAGGGATATCATTCCGACGCGGCCAGGACCCATGGGATCGGCCAGATCGCAGCGGAGGCACAGACTTTGATCGATGTGACAAGGCAATGTTTCTTTGAAGGGATTAGATCTGCAAAAGCTGGAAATCATTTAAATGATATCTCTGCTGCGATCCAGCGGTACGCGGAGAGCTTCGGATATGGAGTGGTCCGGGATCTGGTGGGCCACGGGATCGGCGCCCGCCTCCACGAGGATCCGGAGGTGCCGAATTTTTCTCAGAAAAAGCGAGGCATCCTTTTAAGACCGGGCATGACCCTGGCCATAGAGCCGATGATCAATGCGGGCCGCTACGATGTGGTATGGCTGGACAATGACTGGACGGTGGTAACGGATGACGGCTCTCTTTCCGCCCATTATGAGAACACGATCCTGATCACAGATGGGGAACCGGAGATCTTATCTCTGGCCGGATAGGAGCGTGCCTGTCACGCAGGCTGCTGCGGACGATGGAACGAGGCAGCGTGGACAGGAGGAGACGGGGGCGTGCAGCCGACCTTACGGAGGACAGGAGGCATGAGTTGAGCAGGGAGAAAGTTCCGGATCAGAAGGATCGCTATCGGCCGGGATGCCTGGCCAAGAGTCTGGCAGGCCGCGATAAGGGACGGCTTTATGTCATAATGAGGGATGCCGGGGAATATGTTATCCTGACGGACGGAGATATCCGGACCGTCACCCGGCCAAAACGAAAAAACAAAAAGCATGTGCAGCTTCAGTATCCGCAGGATGAGACTCTGGAGCATAAGCTGGAACGATCGGAAACGGTGAGCGATGAGGAGATCGTAAAGGTCCTGAAAGCGTCAAGAGAAGCTTCGGCAGCAAGGAGGAATAGAAGGAATGTCTAAAGCAGATGTGATCGAGATCGAGGGGAAAGTGGTAGAGAAACTGCCTAATGCCATGTTCCAGGTAGAACTGGAGAATGGCCACCAGGTATTAGCCCATATCAGCGGAAAGCTGCGTATGAACTATATCCGCATATTACCGGGTGACAAGGTCACTCTTGAGATGTCGCCATATGATCTGTCCAAAGGAAGGATCATTTGGAGAGATAAATAGAGTGCAGCCAGGCTGCAGACAGCGGCCGGGGGGCCGGCAAAAAAACGCTTGCATTTGCTGGGGTATTTTGGTATAATGTTTTAGCGACTTTGTTGGCCAACAGAAAGGAGAGTTACTGTGAAGGTTAGGAGTTCTGTAAAACCGATCTGCGAAAAGTGCAAGATCATCAAGAGAAAAGGCAGTATCAGAGTGATCTGTGAGAATCCGAAGCACAAACAGAGACAAGGTTAAAAATTTTAGGAGGAGTAAAAACGATGGCTCGTATTGCAGGCGTTGATTTGCCAAGAGAGAAACGTGTTGAGATCGGTCTGACTTACATCTACGGTATCGGTAGAGCAAGTTCCAACCGTATCCTCAAGGATGCTGGTGTAGATCCGGATACCCGCGTTAAGGATCTGACCGATGATGAAGTGAGGAAGCTGGCGGCAGTGATCGCGGATACCCAGGTGGTGGAAGGCGATCTGCGCAGAGAGATCGCGATGAACATCAAGCGTCTCCAGGAGATCGGCTGCTATCGCGGCATCCGTCACAGGAAGAGCCTTCCGGTCCGCGGGCAGAAGACCAAGACGAACGCCAGGACCCGTAAAGGCCCCAGGAAGACCGTTGCGAACAAGAAGAAGTGATAGCAACATTTGAACGTATCAACAAAAGCAGCATAAAGGGTCAGATCTGTATGTTTTAAAAACAGGAATAAGATCTGGAAAATTCAGAAAGTAGGTTAGTTTAAAATGGCTAAAAAAGTGTCCACTGCTAAAAAAGTGACAAAAAAGCGTGTAAAGAAAAACGTTGAACGCGGACAAGCACACATCCAGTCATCTTTTAACAATACCATCGTAACGTTAACGGATGCACAGGGGAACGCCTTATCTTGGGCAAGTGCTGGTGGTCTGGGATTTAGAGGTTCAAGAAAATCTACTCCATATGCAGCTCAGATGGCCGCAGAAACTGCAACAAAGGCAGCTCTCATCCATGGATTGAAGTCCGTGGACGTTATGGTAAAAGGTCCGGGTTCCGGGCGTGAAGCAGCGATCCGCGCCTTACAGGCCTGCGGATTAGAGGTGACCAGTATCAAGGACGTGACCCCGGTACCACACAACGGATGCCGTCCGCCAAAACGTAGAAGAGTATGATCAGGAGGTAAAGAAAAGTGGCAGTTAATAGAGTTCCTGTTCTTAAAAGATGCAGATCCCTTGGTATGGATCCGATCTATTTAGGGATCGATAAGAAATCGAACAGAGAGTTAAGGAGAGCAAACCGTAAGCTCAGCGAGTATGGCCAGCAGCTGCGCGAGAAGCAGAAAGCGAAGTTCATCTACGGCGTTTTAGAGAAGCCCTTCCGCAATTATTATGCGAAGGCTTCCAAGATGAACGGCATGGTAGGTACCAACCTGATGATCCTCTTAGAGACCAGGCTGGATAATGTAGTGTTCCGTATGGGCTTTGCCCGCACCAGAAAAGAAGCGAGACAGATCGTGGATCATCAGCATATCCTGGTGAACGGCAAGCGCGTGCAGATCCCGTCTTATCGTGTGAAAGCCGGCGATACGATCGAGATCAGGGAGAAGAGCAAGTCTTCCCAGAGATATAAAGATATCTTAGAGGTCACAGCAGGACGTATGATCCCGGCCTGGCTGGAGGCTGACCAGGAGAACTTGAAGGGCGTAGTGAAGGAGCTGCCGACCAGAGATGAGATCGATGTTCCGGTGAACGAGACGCTCATCGTCGAGTTGTACTCCAAATAATCGAGAGGTTTTTGATGCCTCAGTATGCAGAAAAGCTGCCGGTGGCAGATTTGCTGCATGATCACCCTAAAAGGAGGGGCTAATAGTGTTCGATTTTGAGAAACCAAACATTGAAATTGCAGAAATTTCAGAAGATAAGAAATATGGAAAGTTTGTAGTTGAGCCCTTGGAGAGAGGCTACGGCACTACCCTAGGTAATTCTCTTAGAAGGATCATGCTTTCTTCCTTGCCGGGTGCAGCGGTCAGTCAGGTGAAGATCGATGGGGTCCTGCATGAATTCAGCTCGATCCCCGGTGTCAAGGAAGATGTGACTGAGATCATCATGAACATCAAGAGTCTATCCATCAAAAACAGCAGTGATACCAGTGAACCGAAGATCGCGTACATCGAGTTCGAAGGAGACGGCGTGATCACCGGCGCCGATGTCCAGGCCGATGCGGATATCGAGATCATGAATCCGGATCAGCCGATCGCTACCTTGAGCGGCGGTCCGGACAGCAAGTTCTATATGGAGCTGACCATCACCAAAGGCCGTGGTTATGTGAGCGCCGATAAGAACAAGAGCGAGGAGCTCCCGATCGGAGTGATCGCGGTAGATTCCATCTATACGCCGGTGGAGCGTGTGAACATGACGGTGGAGAATACCCGTGTGGGGCAGGTCACGGATTATGACAAGCTCACACTGGATGTCTTTACCAACGGTACATTGGCGCCCGACGAGGCAGTCAGCCTGGCGGCGAAGGTATTGAGCGAACACTTAAATCTTTTTATCGATCTTTCTGAAAATGCCAAGACCGCAGAGATCATGGTAGAGAAAGAGGACAATGAAAAGGAAAAAGTCTTAGAGATGAACATCGACGAACTGGAGCTTTCTGTCCGTTCCTACAACTGTTTGAAGCGTGCCGGCATCAATACGGTGGAAGAGCTGTGCAACAGGACTTCCGAGGATATGATGAAGGTCCGCAATCTAGGGCGCAAGTCCTTGGAGGAAGTGCTGAACAAGTTAAAGGAACTGGGTCTTCAGTTAAACCCCAGCGACGAATAGTTGCGGTCTGACAGATGGGCGTCAGTGGGGCCTGACAGCGCGAAGGAGCCTTAAAGGGGCTGGCATCGCGGCTGGCCTCTGATCTGACGAGCATATCTGCCGGAGATTTTGAAAAAAATAGCTGTCCGGCCAGTAAGCCCGATGATGCATGGCCGGGTATCCCCGCTAGATAAGGAAGAAGGAAGATAATTATGGCAGGATATAGAAAATTAGGAAGGACCGCTTCCCAGAGAAAAGCTATGATCAGGAGCCAGGTCACCGCTCTGATCCACCACGGAAAGATCAGGACCACCGAGATGAGAGCAAAAGAGATCCGCAAGGTGGCAGAAGGCCTGATCGCTATGGCCGTGCGCGAGAAGGATAATTATGAGACCGTTAAGGTCACCGCCAAAGTGCCGCGCAAGGATAAGGACGGCAAGAGAGTGAAGGAAGTCGTGGACGGCAAGAAGGTCACCGTGTTCGACGAGGTCGAGAAGGAGATCAAGAAGGATAAGCCCTCCAGGCTCTATGCCCGCCGTCAGATGCTGAGGGTCCTCTACGATGTGACGGATGTTCCCACAAAGGCAGCCGGACGGAAGAGGAACACGAAGAAGGTAGATCTGCCTGCAAAGCTGTTCGACGAGATCGCGCCGAAGTACACCTCCCGCAATGGTGGTTACACCAGGATCGTGAAGATCGGACCCCGCAAGGGCGATGCGGCCATGGAAGTATTGATCGAGCTGGTATAAAACACAGAACGGACACCAAACTGTTTTATCATAGAGATATGGTAAGGCAGTTTTTTCTGTTTTCCAGCCAAAGCCTTTAAAAAATAGTCAGGATATTGTAAGTTGCCTTCTTTCGTCCGTCGATCTATAATGATAAAAGGATACTGTGTAGACAGCCATACTGTGCGGCATGTGCAGTTAGAGATCGGAGGAGGATATATGAAGAGGGGACGGAGGATCTTGAGCAGTCTGTTGGCGGTCTGTCTGTTGTTGGCGGCTATGGGTCCGCTGACGGTATATGGGGCGGCTTCGGCGATCAGTTCGGTCCATATACGAGTGGGGTTGAATGACTTTGAGCCAGGGGATAAGCTGCCGGAAATCGTGATCGGGAGCAAGGATACCGGGGATACAGCCTATGTATACGCCAGCAGCGATCACTATTCGGTGGAAAAGGCGGAATGGGTGACATCTACCTCGAAGGCGATCCAGGTAGGTGATACGCCCAGGATGAAGGTCTGGCTGGAGCCATCAGACTATGAGAACCGGCGCTTTAAGGGCGGCTATCAGTCCAGCAATGTGAAGATAACGGGGGGGACTTTTAAGTCGGCATCGATCAGCAGCCGGGATCTGGTGGTCACTCTGGAGCTGGATCCCTTAAAGGGGCAGTATGAAGCGCCGGAGGAGGTCTATTGGAGCGGCAATGGCTATGGGAACGCCAGATGGCGGATGGACCGCGGCTCTGCAGGAGCCTACCATTACGAGATCGCTCTTTATCGGGGGAGCTCTCAGGTATATAAGACGACGGTCAGCACCACATCGTATAACTTTTATCCCTATATGACGAAAAAGGGGACGTATCATTTCCGGGTCCGGGTGGTCCCGGGGGATGGGAATAGATATGGAAAGTCCAGCGAGTGGACCAGATCTGACGAGATCAACCTGCCGGAGGAGGCCGTATCCGACGGCAGCGGCCAAGATAACGGACAGAGCTCTTCCGGAGGCGTACAGCAGGTAGGATGGATCCAGAGCGGGAGCCGCTGGTATTTCCTCTATCCCGACGGGAGCTATCCGAGGGATGAGTGGCTGTCCTGGAACGGAAAATGGTATCTGTTCGATCTGGATGGCTGGATGCTGACCGGCTGGCAGAACAAAAACGGCTATGACTATTATATGGACTCCAGCGGGGCCATGGTGACCGGCTGGCTGCAGACGGTCAATGGGACCTATTACTTAAATCCCACGCCAGATCAGTTTGAGGGCATCTTGGTCAAGGACCGTTGGATCCAGGATGGCAGCGGTCAATATCACCTGGACCAGTATGGGATGCGCTCGGAAGGCTGGACCCAGGTAGACGGGAACTGGTATTATCTCTATCCTGGGACCGGGATAAAAGCAGTGAACACCACGATCAGTGGTTTTGTGCTGGACGCAGACGGGATCTGGCACAAGTGAGCGGGCTGTATCCGGAACATGGCGGCGGATAAGCCGATTTTTGAGCAGATCGAAAAGAAGGACAGAGTCTGGGAAGGAAATGGAGCATGAAAGAAAGACAGGGAGCTAAAAGCAGGAGGGCGAAGAAAGAGAAGGGGCAAGTCTGCCGAAAGGAGAAGGCAGGGGCCTGCAGGATCCGGGCTGTCTTTGTAGCGGCAGCGGCCGTCCTTTTCCTGGCGCAAGGGGCTCTTACGGTACTGGGAGCCAGTCAAGTGAGGACCTTGAGCATCACCGTGGAGGCGGATAAGGGAGCGGCAGAGATCGGGGAACCCTCTGTCCGGATAACACCCTCCAGCTGCAGCCTGTCGCAGATCGACTGGGGGAAGCCGGTGGAGGGATGGAAACCTGGAAAGGCCATTTTTGGCTATCTGACCATCACGGGGAACGGAGAGTTTGCCAGCAGCTATAAGAGCAGCCAGTGTCATGTGAGCGGAGCAGAGTTTAAGAGCGCTTCTGCGGACAAGGAGGATCCTTCCGTGCTCCATGTGACGATCAAGTACCCCCCCATGGTCCAGCTGGGAGAGACTGAGGAAGCTGGCTGGAGCGACCACAGCAAGACAAGAGCCAGTTGGAAAAAGGTCCCCTATGCCACCATGTATGAACTTCGCATCTATCAGGACGGCACCTGGGTAAAGACCTTGGAGACCACGGCCACCAGTGCGGATATCCGCCCATATATCAAGGAGGGAGGAGCCTACAGCTATCAGGTCCGGGCGAAGGGAAAAGACGCGGCGGAGCGGAAGTATCTTTTGACCGGCGAGTACGTTCCTTCAGAAGATGCGCTGTTCATAGATACAGAGGATATCGGACAGGTCAGCGGGACCTGGAGGAGCAGCAACGAAGGACGGCAGTACCGTCTGGAGGACGGTACCTGCCCCGCCTCTCAGTGGATGATGATCATGGGGCAGTGGTACTATTTTGATGAAGGCGGCTATGCGGTCATCGGCTGGTATCATGACAGCACAGCCGGGAAATGGTATCATACAGATGGCACCGGTGTGATGGAGACGGGCTGGAAGGAGATCGATGGCCGCTGGTATCATTTCGGCGAGGACGGAGCCATGGAGACCGGATGGGTGCAGGATGAGCCGGGAGAGTGGTACTATATGGGCGAGGATGGCGCCATGATGAAGGATACGATGATCGACGGGCAGTACAGGCTGGGCAGTGACGGGCGATATATGCCGGGAGCGTGACCGGAGGAAGGGATGCGGCCGGGAGGCCAGATGTGCTCTGGAAGCAGAGTGGAAAGAGCAGGATATGGACCGGAGTAGGATGATGGTACTGCGGCAAACGGATAGGGAGCCCCTGGAAAGGGGCTCTTTTTGTGCATGGTTTTGTGGGATATCCTTGACTAATAGGGAAGAATCTACTAAAATGGTAAACATTGCAGAACCATGGCAGCAGGGTGGACAGAGCTGTACCTGGATGCTGCTTAAAAAGGTATGGCAAGAGAACAGGATAAGAGGATAGCAAGACCGGTCCGAGAGGGATCGGATCAGATAGTAAGTGAGGGATGAGACCGTGGGGATCATAAAGGCGAGCAGACTGATCTTTGATTATATCCGCCGGGACGACGAGGATCGGATCGAGGAAGTGGAGCGGGCGTTGGATGGAGTGGATGTGGATATCCAGAAGGGAGATCTTGTGGCGGTCCTTGGTCATAATGGTTCTGGAAAATCCACTTTTGCAAAGCATATCAATGGGATCTTGCTGCCCACGGAAGGGACTGTGTGGATCTCGGATATGGATACAAGGGATGCAGGGCAGATCTGGGAGATCCGCAAGACAGCCGGGATGGTGTTCCAGAACCCGGACGACCAGATCATCGGGAACATCGTGGAAGAGGATGTGGGCTTTGGCCCGGAGAACATCGGGATCCCTACCGATGAGATCTGGAAGCGTGTGGATGAGAGCCTGGAGGCTGTAGGGATGACCGCCTATCGGATGAGGTCACCCAATAGGCTTTCAGGCGGGCAGAAGCAGCGGGTGGCGATCGCCGGGGTCATGGCCATGCGGCCGGAGTGCATCGTTTTGGACGAGCCGACGGCCATGCTGGATCCAAACGGGCGCAAGGAAGTCATCCGCACTGTGCGGGAACTGAACCGCAGGGAAAAGATCACCGTGCTCCTGATCACCCACTACATGGAAGAGGTGGTGGATGCGGATCGGGTGATCGTGATGGACGAAGGGAAGATCGTGATGGACGGGACGCCAAGGGAGATCTTTTCCCAGGTGGACCGTCTGCGGTCCTATCGTTTGGATGTGCCGCAGGTCACAGAGCTGGCTTATGAGCTGAAGCAGGCCGGTTTGGCCCTGCCGGACGGGGTATTGACCCGGGAGGAGCTGATGGAGAGTCTGCTGCCGCTTTTAAAGAAAGAAAAGAGAGAAGGAACGGTCGGTCATGGCGGATGAGCCAAGGCAGAAAAAGAGCGAGGAGATAAGGATGGCGATCCAGGTAGAACATCTGACCCACATCTACGGCCATGGAACGGCTTTTGAGCAATATGCGCTGAAGGATGTGGACTTTACCATAGAAGATGGACAGTTCGTGGGACTGATCGGACATACCGGTTCGGGAAAGTCCACGCTGATCCAGCATCTGAACGGCCTGCTGCGCGCTACCAGCGGCCATATCTATTATAATGGAGAGGATATCTATACCGAGGGCTACGATATGAAGAAGCTCCGCAGCAAGGTAGGGCTGGTGTTTCAGTACCCGGAGCATCAGCTGTTCGAGGTGGATGTGCTTTCAGACGTATGCTTTGGACCAAAGAATCTAGGGCTCCCCAAAGAAGAAGTGGAGGCCAGGGCCAAGGCTGCTCTGGCACAGGTAGGGCTGGATGAGAGCTTTTATCAGCAGTCCCCTTTTGAGCTCTCCGGCGGGCAGAAGCGGCGGGTGGCGATCGCCGGTGTGCTGGCTATGGACCCGGAAGTGCTGATCCTAGATGAGCCCACGGCAGGCCTTGACCCGAAGGGACGGGATGAGATCTTGGAGGAGCTTTTCGCCCTCCACAAGGAAAAGCATATGACGATCATCCTGGTCTCCCACAGCATGGAGGATATGGCCCGCTATGCGGACCGGCTCCTGGTGATGGATCGCGGAGAAAAGGTCTATGACGGTGTGCCCAAGGATGTGTTCAAGCATTACAAGGAGTTGGAAAAGATAGGACTGGCAGCACCTCAGATCACCTATGTAGTCCACGAGCTGAGAGCCCATGGTGTGGATATACCCGATGACCTGACCACGGTGGAGGAGGCCAGGGATGCTATCTTAAACGTGATAAGGAGTTGATCGGCTATGTTGCGAGAGATCACATTAGGACAATATTATCCTGTGGATTCCCTGATCCACCGCTTAGACCCCAGGACCAAGCTGTTTGGCACCTTAGTCTTTATCCTGTCTTTGTTCGTGGCAGATGATATCTGGGGCTACGGGCTGGCTACTATCGTGCTGATCGTAGTGATCCGGCTGACCAAGGTGCCGTTCAAGTACATGGTCAAGGGCCTTCGTGCGGTCCTGTTCCTGTTGCTGTTGAGCGTCAGCTTTAACTTATTTTTGACCAGCGGACAGGTGCTGGTCCAGTTTTGGATCTTTAAGATCACAAGAGAAGGCCTGCGTCTGGCCGGTTTTATGGCGGTCCGCCTGGTCTATCTGGTCCTTGGATCCACGATCATGACCCTGACCACCACGCCCAATGCGCTGACCGACGGGATGGAGAAAGGCCTTGGCTTCCTGAACAAGGTGGGCGCACCGGTCCACGAGATCTCCATGATGATGTCCATCGCCCTGCGATTTATCCCCATCTTAGTGGAAGAGACAGACAAGATCATGAAGGCACAGATGGCCAGAGGCGCCGATTTTGAGACCGGAGATCTGATCCAAAAGGCCAAAGCCATGGTCCCTCTCCTGGTCCCGCTGTTCATCTCCGCGTTCCGCCGCGCTACGGACCTGGCTATGGCGATGGAAGCCCGGTGCTACCGGGGAGGCAGCGGCAGGACAAAGATGAAGCCCCTCCATTATGAGATGCGGGACCGGGTGGGATATTGCCTGCAGTTCGCGTATCTGGCGGGGATGGCAGGGACAAGACTTTTGTAGGGACAGATGGTTTTGCGGTCGTGGCGGGCCTTTGACAGATCGTAAGAGGGTGGAAAGAGAATGAAACGTGTAAAGATGATCATCGCTTATGATGGGACAGCCTACCATGGCTGGCAGTTCCAGCCCAACGGCCTATCCATAGAAGCGGTCTTAAACGAGACCTTATCCGGTCTCCTGAAGGAGGAGATCAAGGTGATCGGAGCCAGCCGTACGGATGCGGGGGTCCACGCCCTTGGGAACGTGGCGGTCTTTGATACCGAAAACCGGATGCCGGCCGATAAGATCTGCTTTGCTTTAAACCAGCGTCTGCCCCAGGACATCCGGATCCAGTCCTCCCAGGAGGTCCCGTCAGACTGGCACCCCAGAAAGCAAAATTGCACTAAGACCTATGTATATAAGATCCTCAACCGCAGGCTGGAGATGCCCACCATGCGTCTCTATACCTATTTCTGCTATTTTCCCATCGATGTAGAGAAGATGCGTCAGGCGGCGTCTTATCTTGTGGGGGAGCACGATTTTAAGAGCTTCTGTACACCCAGGACCCAGGCGGAGGAGACGGTGCGCAGGATCTACAGCCTGACCATCGAGCGGGAAGCAGATGACGTGATCGCCATCCGGATCCAGGGGAACGGCTTTCTCTACAACATGGTGCGGATCATCGCCGGTACGCTCCTTCGGGTTGGGACCGGACTGTACGGGCCGGACCATGTGGCCGAGATCCTGGATGCCAGGGACCGCCAGAAGGCCGGACCTACGCTGCCGGCCAAAGGCCTGACCCTGATCGAGCTGGATTATGAAAAAGAGCTGCAGCCGGAGATCGAGGCATCGAATAGATATTGGGAATATCGCCTGGTACAGCGGGAGATCCAGAAAAAAGGAAAAGCCTATCTGATCGTCAAGCGCTGCGTGGACGAGGAGTTTGAGTGCCTTGTTTCCCGGGTAGTCCATCAGGCGGCCAGGAACGGCGCCAGACAGATCTATGCTGCGGATATGGACGGGTGGGACCGGCCGGACGAAGAAAGTCCAGGTGCAGATGGAAAGAGAGAGGCGCCAAGGGGCGATAGACAGCGGGATAGAGGAGGACGGGGCAAAAGTGCCAGAGAAACGTTCCTGGATGCCCGATCCGGGAGGATCAAAGAAGGCCAGATCTTTGGCCATTATCAGATGCGGCGGAGCCACTGCTACCTGGAGATGGAAAAGGAGATCGGGGGGGCTGCGAGTTTCATAGATGCTTCCAAGGTCAGTCTCCGTGCATTGGATCTGGCAGAGCGGCAGCCGTGGCTGGCACTGTATGATGAAGCTTTTTTCGCGGTCACAGGTTCAGCCACTTATGATGAGGAGATGATCGAGGAACAGAAAAAGGACGGAGCACTGTTTTTCTGGATCTGTGCAGATGGAGCCTGTGAAAAGGAAGAACGGGTAGGGGTCCTGGTACTGACCTTGGCAGGGGGAGAAAAAGGCACTGTAGCTTCTGTCGATATATTGGCCATAAAGAAAACCTGTGAAGGGCAGGGATACGGAGGCGGAGCGCTGCGCTGTGCAGAACGCTGTGCGGTCGAGCTGGGGATCAAAAAGCTGACCCTTCTGGTGGCAGATGATAACATCCGGGCAAGGCGGCTTTATCAACGCTGCGGGTATCGGATGACCGGGAAAAGGCCGGACTTTTTCTGTGCAGAGAGCGATCTTTTTGAACGAGACACGTAAACGGTCTGTTGCCGGGTGACCAGTCATGCGCTTGCAGCTATACAACGATCGGCGTGGGTGTGGATAGTAGCTAAAAGCACGGAAAACCCTTGAAAAATGCGAAAAAACGGTTGACACAGTTTACCAGCTATTATATAATAAATAACTGTGACGTTAGACAAAAGTGTGCTTACCAAAGCCCCGGAGAGCCCTTTTGATAAACGATAGAAGATAACAGCAGATACCCAACAGGAGGTTGAACCATGAAGAGTTTTATGGCTAGTCCGGCCACGATTGAAAGAAAATGGTATGTAGTTGACGCTACCGGATATACATTAGGTCGTTTAGCTGCTGAGGTAGCTAAGGTTTTAAGAGGGAAGAACAAACCGATCTTCACACCGCACATCGACTGCGGCGATCATGTGATCGTAGTGAACGCAGAGCATATCAAGTTCACCGGCAAAAAGCTGGATCAGAAGATCTACTACAACCATTCCGACCATGTGGGCGGTATGAGAGAGACGACTTTGCGCGAGATGATGGCAAAGAAGCCGGAGAGAGTAGTAGAGCTGGCTGTGAAGGGTATGCTCCCCAAGGGACCTCTGGGAAGGAGCATGTACACCAAGCTCCATGTGTATGCCGGGCCGGAGCATAAGCAGGCTGCGCAGAAACCAGAAGTTTTGACATTTTAGTGAGTGTGTGGGAAGGAGGAAGAAATAATGGCCAGCAAATTTTACGGAACAGGCAGAAGAAAAAAATCGATCGCTAGGGTTTATCTCGTACCCGGCACCGGTAAGATCACCATCAATAAAAGAGATCTGGATGATTATCTGGGCGTGGAGACCCTGAAGCTGATCGTACGTCAGCCATTGGTCGCTACAGAGACCTTGGATAAATTTGATGTTTTAGTCAACGTACACGGCGGCGGTTTCTCCGGACAGGCAGGCGCTATCCGTCATGGCATCGCGCGCGCACTGCTGCAGGCAGATGCGGACTATCGCCCGATCTTAAAGAAGGCAGGATATCTGACCAGAGATCCGAGGATGAAAGAGAGAAAGAAATACGGCCTCAAGGCGGCTCGTCGTGCTCCGCAGTTCAGCAAGCGTTAATCGGCTTGCGGGAGCGTATCAAAATTGCTCAAAAATCCCGGAAAACCTTAGTTTTATGGTGATAAGGAAGTATAGAAACTAACTTATCATCAACGCTGACAAACAGGGTGCAAAATGGGGCATGTATTGTTTTAAACATACATGCCCCATCGTTTATTGCTCTTGTATGGATCCTTTTGTATCTTGTTGTATTTGCGTGCTACTAACATCTCCCCCAAAATTATTGATATAATGATTGATAACAGGAGTATTATTGGCTATTTCTTTCTCTGTGTTACTAAATTGTAGCCCCTCTCCTAATATCCCATTTTATTCTAATATTATAGACCGATCCAAAATAATATTTCTAACACGCTCTATAATATTATATATTTGATTAGTTCCGATCATCAATGCATATTTAGTGTGAAAACCACCATGTTTTGATAAATAGTTATCCATAGAAGCATTAAATGGCAAAATTGCAGTCCTATTCTCTGAATTGTCATAAACATTTAGCAAACTAGATATTGTATCTGATGCAGAATGAGTAGTTATACTTTCAATATCATCTTCAAAGATTACTGGAATCCAACCATGATATGGATTCCACGCCTTTACCTCACCTCTTAACAGCCTGTAATCTGGTATTTTATCTAAATTTTTATATCCATTTAATTCACTATCTATCCATTTTTCAAACTCATTTAATTTTAACTTTCTTGCAACAAGATACGCTTTTCTGAGTAAATTCAAAATATCAAAATCACTTTTTAAAGCTTCCTGTTGTAACTCAATAACTATTTTCGACATAAACGACCCCTTATAAATTTAGTTGTTTTAATAATCCTAAAATTCCTGTTGCAATCAAACTGCTTGATACTCGTAAAGTAATATCTTTTAAGACAGATAAAGCTGTCTTAATTTTTGAAGGCTTTTCTTTCTTTTCCACTGCCTTAATAGCTTCGTCCAACGTTTCTTCGGCAATTTTACTATCTTCACCATATACATCAGCAAACATAGACTTATATTTAGAAATTTCATTTAGTATCCGCATAGCGTTTTCATAATTAAAAACTTCATTTATTGTTTGAATTTGTGATGAATTAACTGTTCCTTGTTGTATTTGTATATTGCTAGAATTTTCGCCAATATTAACATCATAATTACAATTACCTTGATTATATGAATTTTGTTTCAATTAAAACACCTCCCTTTTTCCAACTCATATTATACTATTTTGATAGGAAACTAGCAACGTAAAAGTAAAAATTTCTTAGCTAATATGTTGACTTGCGTTACGTAATAGAATGCCATTTTTGAGGGCAGACATATAAAACTCTTGCTCCGTCATTTCAACTCCCACAAAGTCGCATAAATCAAGGATAAAATACCCCCTACTGCGTAACAATCCCCATAATAAATTGAGGGCGAAAGCAGTTTACTGATTTCGTCCTCTTGACTGCCCATCAGCAAAGGCAGAAAAAGCTGTCAAGGGCGCAAAGCGCAAAGTTTACCCTTGACAGCTTTTTCTGTTTTTGCTACCTCTTATCGGTCAAAACGGAACTTCAATATAGCTTCCACCAGTTTTGACTTTAATCTGTCCTGTATATCGTCGTTGATATGCCCCTGATAGGTAGACAGGTACTTTATACGTCCGGTATAGTGCCGCAATACTGTGTCTACCGCTTCCGGCTCTCCGGCAACGGCTTTTTCGATTACTTCAAAGGGTATTAGTTTCTTGTTCTTCATGTTCGCCTTTCTCCCATTCCTTTCTCAACTGCTTCAATGCCGCTAACTTCCAGTAATTCGCTGTACTTCTGTTGCGCCCGTATACGTTTCCGATTTTTTCATCTGTATAGCCAAGAAAAAAGTACATCAACAGGACAACGCGCCTTTGCTCCGGCAGTCTGCACAATGCGTCTGCTAATCTCTCGCTTACTACAATAACCTCTTGTCCTTGCACAACAAAGACCGTCGGTTTATCGTATTTTTCAAAATAACTATCCATTGTAAACGGTTCAAAAGGCGTTTCAGACATCAGATAGTCAAGAGATACTTCCCGTTTCTGCTTTCGTCCAAAATCCCGATATGCGGTAAATGCCGCATTACGGAGAACAACTTTACAAAAGGCGGCAAACATATACTCAATACGCTCCTTGTAATCTTCGGAATAACTCATTTTTTCACCCCCTTTCTTCCCAGTAGGGGGCTATTACAACAAACGCTCATGCAGAATAAGACCGCATAAGCATTTAAGTAATATGAATTATTAAGACATACTAAATGAGTATATAGTTCATATTCATGGGCAGAATACTCCGCTGTATGAAGCAGGATTTTTTTAATAACTGTCTGTTAGCCGATAGAAACATGGCGATACCTCCTTGATACCGCCATAAACATTTTTATCCACATAATAAAATAGGCGGCTCTGAATTTCAAAGCCGTCCATAAAATATTTTTACACATGAGTAATGATTGCTGTACGACGGCTTTTTTCTTTTTCCGTCGTGCGGCAATTTAACGCAAATATTCGATATTTCCTAACTGTATCTCAGTTATATGCTGTCGGATATGTTCTTCAGACCAATTCCACCATTTTATTTTAAGCAGAAAATCAATCGTTTCTTGGGAAAAACGCTTTCTTATAGGCTTTGCCGGAACACCGCCAACGATTGTATATGGAGGAATGTTTTTTGTAACGACAGCTCGCGCTCCGATAACAGCACCATCTCCAATCGTAACACCTGCTAAAATGACCGCCTCATAACCAACCCAAACATCATTTCCGATAACGATATCACCTTTGTTGTCCCACGCATTTTTAATATCTTTTACATCTAAATTCCATTCCTCAAAAAATATAGGAAATGGATAGGTGGATAGAGAAGATAAACTGTGATTTGCACTGTTAAATATAAACTTTGCTCCGCAGGCAATAGAACAAAACTTACCAATTATCAGCTTATCTTGATTGATTGGGTATTGATACAAAACATTATTCTTTTCAAATTCTCTTGGCTCTTTAACAAAATCATTATATATTGTATAATCGCCAACTATGATATTGGGGTTGCTAATAACGTTTTTTAAATAAATTGTTTCCCTGTCTTTTGAACGGGGATAAATCTTCTGTGGCATGACGATTCCTTTCTTGTTATACTGGCAAAAATTTAAATTTTCTGATATGTTCAAAGTTGTTATTTTCTACATAATATACTGTCTGGTCATTTGCTGAATACACAAAAGAAACTCTGGTCGCCCATTCGCCTTCTTGACGGACAGTATAAAGCAATTCAAATGCGTTGGAAAGCGAAAACTTGCTTTTGTAATTATCCAATAATGGCAATGCCCGTTCATATCTATCGTCGCCGGACAC